>DATMEP010000018.1:0-8552 GCA_035556755.1 Solirubrobacterales bacterium | reverse complement strand
CGGTACCGCTTGTCGTCCCCTCGACGCGGAACTCGATCCCCTTCTCCTCGTCGACGTCGCAGGTGGACGGGATCGTCACCGTGAAGGCCTTGTGCTCAGAGTCGGGCAGCTTGCCCTCGTTGTCGAGGGTCGGATCGCAGTTGCCGCCGTCGCCCACGGGGGGCACCTCGAACACGATCGTTTGGTCGGTCAGGTTCGTCAGCCCGACGGAAGCGGCCCAGTCGTCGCCGCTCTTGGCCAGATCCACCTCACGTTTGTCGATCGTGACCTGGGCCGGGGCGGCGAGGGCCGTCGCAGCTACCACCAGCACCAACAACATCCCCATCGTCGCTGCGGTACCCGCCGCTCGCTTCATCTATTGGCCCCCACGAGTTAGCTTTTAGGTAGCGCGAAGGTAGGTGAGTAGTCGGACGAATCCTTTCGGTGCCCCAGCAAACGATCGTGGCATCGGGTGTTTAGGGCGGTCCGGCCAATGGGTAGGTGGGTCTCAGTACAGCCAGTACAAAGACCGATCGGAGGCGGAGATGTTCAGGTGCGACAATTGTGGGAGCGGTTACTCGATGCGGGCGGCGTCGTCCTGGGAGTCGTGCCCGAGGTGCCTGGCCAAAGACAGGATCAACGTGCCGCTGAGCTTCGAGCTGGGTTGGCGGGGAACCGAGCGCTCAGAGAAGCGCCCGGGCCGCGGCTCTGAGGTGGAGCGCGTCGACGGTGCTGCGCTGTCGGGCCGCACGCCCGGCTAACTGGCCGAAGTCGATGTCGCTCAGCCGCCCGCCCACGGTGTGCTCGAGCGCCCTCCACATCTGCATCTTCCCGGTGATCCCGAGTAGGAGCATCTCCAGCTCGACCAGCCGACTGAGCGGGGAGTAGCCGCGCAACTGACCGTTGAGCTTGAGCCGCCCGAGCTTCTCGGCGACCCATGCTCCAGCTGGTTTGACATGGCTGCGACCGATCCCGAGCCGGTCCATCACCCGCTCGAGGGTCACGCGATCCGCTTCGATCTCGGCGCGGATCTCCGCCAGCGGCGGACCCATCTCGGCGTCGTCCTCGTTGCTCGAGCTGAGTCGCCGCGCCAGCTCGACGCCGAGCATCGACCCGGCGAGGTGGTCGTTGAGGTAAATGCGCAGGAAGCGATTGGGGTCCGACCCGCCCATGCCTCCGGCTACCCGTCGGACCGGCGGCCGAACCTGCCCTTGTCGCGGAGGCCCGCCAGCTTTTCCAGCTCGGCGGTGTAGTCCTGCTCTGCCGGCAGCCTATCTCTAAGCGCTGAGCGCGACGCCCACTCCCGACAACAGGTCGAGGCTGCCGGCAGCGGTGCGGAAGCGCCCGTAGCGGGTCACCGGGTCGAAGCCGGCGTCAGTCACGAACCGGGGCAGGCGGCCGGCCCGGTGATCGCCGGTCCGGTCGAAGCCGTCGATCGCCTGGCTGACGAAGAACAGCGCGCTCATCAGCGGGTCGTGTGGCGGGCCCCAATCGGCGATGTGGATGCGGCCGCCGGGTTTGACCAGGCGCCGTGCCTCGGCCAGCGCCCTGTGCTTGTCCTCCGGCAGCAGGTGATGAAGCACCAGCGACATCGTGACCACATCGGCGCTTTGGTCGGCGAGGGGCACGTCCTGCGCCAGCCCTTCGCGCCACCCGACCGCGCCGGCGCCCGTCTTGCCCCGGGCCCTGGCGAGGATTTCGGCGTCGCCGTCGACCCCGAGGACCTGCGCGTCCGGCCGCGCCGACGCCAGGGCGATGGCGAACGTCCCCGTCCCGCAGCCGACGTCGACGGCCGTCCCGCCGGCTGGCAGATCGGCGCCGACCCGCTCCAGCATCAGGCCACGGAAACGTCGCTCCTGCATCGCCACCGCCAGGATCGGGTCATAGAAACGGGTGAAGACTCGCCAGCGGGCGGCGGGGATGTAGCGGGGCTCGTCGACGGTCACTCAGCCGCTTCTGGCGGCAACCGGCTGAAGCGCCGGAGCCGCAGGCTGCTTTCCGCGCGACGGCAGGAGCAGAGCCGAGAGGCAGACCATCGCGAACGCGGTCGCCTGCAGGGCGATCCCGAGCGGGTTCCCGGAGAGGGGGTCGTTGAAGACGAGGATGCCGCCGGCGATCTGGGTCGTGTTCGCGACCAGGCCCATCAGCCCGATCGTCTCGATCGCCTGACCGCCCTGCAGCGCCGCCACCGCCGCGTACTGGGCGAGCGCACCGCAGACGACGGTGACCGCTATCCAGGGAACGATGACCGCGACCGAGATCCCTCCCGCGCCGGTCAGGCCCTTGATCGCCACCCCCGCCAGCGCGATCAGGGTGCCGGCCAGGGCCGCGAGGAGGATGCCGCGGCGGGCGACGAGGCGCTCCGAGCGGTGGCCGAGGGCGAGACCGATCGCGATCAGCGCCAGCCCTCCCTCGAATCCGAGGATCGCGGCGACCGAGAATTCGGAGTGGCTGTCGCCCAGATGCGGCACGGTGAGGACGAGCAGAGCGAGGCCGGCCCCGCCGACGAGCAGCGCCAGCCACTGGCGCGGCTCGACCCGGTCGCCGAGGACCCGCTGCGACATCACCGCCAGCGTCACGGCGCCGCCCGCGAGGACCGCCTGAACCAGGGAGATCGGCGCCATCGAGAGGGCGGCGACGTGGATCAACCACCCGATCGCGGCGAGGCTCCAGCCGGCGGCGAACCAGGGCGACCCCGCGAGCCTGCGGACGCTGCGGAACGGGCGCCGGAGGCTGACCGGCTCGGCGTGGTGGCAGCCGCGGTGCTTGAGCAGCGAGGCGAGGTTCGTCATCAGCGCAGCGACGAGGGCCAGTGCGATTCCTGCTTGCGCCAAGGCCTGCCGTCCCCTACCGTCCACCGACCAGCGAGTCCAGCCGCTGGCGCGCCGCCGCGACCACCGAAGGCGAGGAATGGCACGCCTTGGCGATCACGCTGTCGGCGTGATCGGGCGCCCGCTGCACCTCGAACTCGATCAGGCCGGCGCGGCGCAGCTTGGCGCGGGTGTCGCGGTCGCTGTCGCTCGGCGCCGCATCCAGCGCCGCTTCCGCGGCACGCTCCCGCCGGCAGTTGAGGCAGAACTGTCCGTCGGCGGACCTGACCCAGCTTGCCGGCAGCGGCGTTTGCTCCCCGTGCATCCTGCTCACCGCGACCCCGCAGCGATCGCAGGTCCACGTCTGGGCGATGTCGCGGATCGCGCTCATCCGGCAACCCGGGCTCGGCGGCGACGGCGTCGATGCGGCGCCTCGTGCCCGGAGTCGGTCTGCGCGGGCACTGCCCCGTGTGCCTGATCGAACTCCCGGGCGAGGCCGAGGGTATGCGCCATGCGCCGGACCTCGTCCGCCTGCTCGGCGAGCACGAAACTGATCCCTGTGCCGCGACGGCCCGCCCGCCCGGTGCGACCCACGCGGTGCACGTAGGACTCGTGGTCTCCCGGCGTGTCGAAGTTGATCACGTGGGTGACGTCGGCGACGTCGATTCCCCGGGCGGCGACGTCGGTCGCGATCAGCGCGGCGACGTCGCCCGACTCGAAGCGGGCGAGCGCCCTTTCGCGCTGGCCCTGGCTTTTGTTGCCATGCATTGCGACGGCCTCGACCCGGTGGCTGCGAAGGCGTTTGACGAGCCGGTCGGCGCCGCGCTTGGTGCGAACGAAGACGAGCGTGCGGCGGCTCTCCTCGTCGCGCAGCTGCTCGACCAGCCGGTCGAGCTTGGCGCCCTGCGAGCCGACGTGGAGGAAGCGGTGCTCGATGTCGGCCTCCTCCTGCTTGCTCGAGGCCTGGGTGTGACGGCGGGCGTCGCGGGTGTAGGCGGCGGCGATCTTGCCGGTCGCGCCCTCCAGGGTCGCCGAGAAGAACAGGGTCTGGCGCCGGTCCGGCGTCTGGGCGACGATCCGGCTCACCGCCGGCTTGAACCCCATGTCGAGCATGCGGTCGGCCTCGTCGAGGACGAGGACACGGACGTGCCCGAGCGAGACGACGCCGCGGGCGATCAGATCCTCGAGGCGGCCCGGGGTGGCGACGATGACGTCGGCGCGGCGGGCCGCGGTGCTCTGCGGGCCGAAACCGACGCCGCCGTAGACGGCTGCGATCCGCAGCTGCCGGGCATCGGCAACGGAGCGGAGCTCGTCGACGATCTGGCTCGCCAGCTCGCGGGTGGGGGCGAGGATGAGAGCCGAGGCGTGGCCGCTGCCGGGCTCGAGGCGCTCGACCAGCGGGATGCCGAAGGCGAGCGTCTTGCCCGATCCGGTCGGTGCCTGGACGAGAAGGTCATGGCCGGCCAGCGCGTCGCGGACGACCAGCTGCTGAACCGGGAAGGGCTCGGTGATGTCGCGGCGCTCGAGCGCGCGCACCACAGGTTTGGATATGCCGAGATCGGCAAACGTGACGATTTTTGTGGCTCCTTTATGAGCGTTTAGGGGAGATCCAGCGACCCCTAGACGCAAAGCAGCGCACGGAGGAAACGGAACCTCTCGGGTGGCGGTACGCCAGACCCGACTTCTTCACGGTAGCAGTCAACCCCCGATCCAGCGGACGTTCACCGGGTCTGCTCCATTTTCTCCAACCCCCGATCCAGCTCGGCCGCAGTCACCGATCCAGCCGGAACGGGGACGGCTCTGAAGGTCGAGGCGGCGAGGTGCAACCGGAAGGCGAGCCGCCCGTCCGGGTCGAACGCGGTTACCAGGGGATTGTCCCCCCAGCTCACCAGCCAGCCACCGTCCCCGAGCTGCCTGGCCGAGCCGCAGCAGTGGCTCGCCGTCACCTTCGGGTCATTGAGCTGCCCGAGGTAGCGCGCCTCTCCCTGTTCCAGGTCGAGGCGGTAGAAGACCACCCTCGGCCGGCGCGGTCGGTCCTTCCCGTTGTCGTAGATGCTGAGCCTTCCGTCGTCGCCGATGCGGGCATCGTGCTGACCGCCGAGCAGCTTGCGCGCCGGGTCGCCGACGACCTGCAGCGACTTGCCGGTCCTGCTGCCGCCGAGCTTCCAGGCGATCTCGCCGGTTGCGCGCCGGATCCCGTAGATCGCGTCGGTGTGGCGGGTCGAGATCACCACTTCCTCCTCTCCGCGCGGCTCGATCGAGTTGACGTGAACGGGATCGAACGCCTCGCGTCCCTGCAGGCGGCGCCTCGGGTTGCTCAGCACGTTGCGCCACCAGCGCCCCGTCTCCGCCAGGGCTATCTTGCCGCGCGAGTTCCAGCGCCACAGCAGCCGCCCGCGCGGGTCGAGCTCCTGGATCTCGGCCGAGACGACCGCGGCCCGGGCGGGACCGCCGACGCGCCGCAGGTCGGCCGTTTCCGGGACGTAGGTGTCGACCAGGACGTTGCCGTTGCCCAGCTGGCGGAACTCGTGTCCGTCGATGATCGAGCCCTCCGCCCGGACAAGTTGCAGCAGCTTGCCCGAGGGGGAGCGAACCTCGTGCGCCATGCGCGGGTCGAGCCCGTAGCCGTCGCCGAACGACCTCGCCCAGGAGACTGCCCCGTCGCTGAGGACCTGAGCCCAGAGGGTGCGCGTCCCGGGCCTGTACCACCAACGCGGAACGCCCTCGTCGTCGAAGACGATCACCCACGGGCGGGCGTCCTGCGAGGCCTTGAAGCTGACCACGAACATGCCCGGCGGCGGGTCCCCCAGGCGCTCGAATCGCCACTGCGGAAAGTCGGCGGGGAGACAACGCACCCGGTAGATGCGCCGCCCGTTCCCGTCGACAACCGCGATCCGGAAGTCCGCACCCGGCCCTACGCCGGGGTCGATCTCGAAGGTTCCCGTCGAAGGCGGGGCGGAGCCGACCTCGACCCCCACGCCGTCGCCGGCTTCGGCACGGATGGGCGCCGCAGCGTGGCCGCAGCGCGATACATAGTGCGACTCGGCCGGATCGAAGGCCGGAAAGAGTCCCTCGATCTCAAGCGAGGGCCCGTCGGCGGAGGATCCCGCCTCCCGGTCGGCGCCGCAGCTCGCGTTCGTCAGGGAGAGCAAGGCTACGACCGCAAGGGCCGGAAGGAGGGCTCGCTCTACAGGGTTCACCTCGGACCCTTACCCCGAAGCACAATCCGGAACTCGCGCGGGGTATCGCCGGCCGTGGGAAGTACCACGTCTTCGACGGCGCCCTCGCGATCGGCGTCACCGCGCTGCTCTGCCTCAGGATCCGGGGGACGTTCTGGCTGGCGGTCCTCTGAACGGGATCCAGCGCTCCGACTCGAAGGGCACCGATTCTTCGTGCAGCGTCGCGAACCTCGGGCCGATCCTGCTCAGGTCCTCGAAGATCGCGCGCACGAGCTTCTCCGCGCCGGCTTCGGGCCCGACCGCGAGCGCGGCGGCGGCGTCGAGCAGCTGCTCCTGGGTCAGCGCCACGGCGCTCCTGCCGCTGGCCGGGATCGCCGCCAGGGCGACCGGGCGCTCCTCGACGCAGAAGGCGCCGAAGCGGGAGACGAAGACGAGGACCTCGTCGAAGTGCGTCTCGCCTTCGTCGACCTCGAAGCGCGTCCGCAGCCTGCCCAGCCGGTAGCTGAACTCCGACCAGGTGAGCTGGGTGAACTGGGGCGGGGTGACCCAGAGGACCGTGGCGCAGACCTCGGTTCCCGGGCTCGGGAACAGCGTCGCCGGCATCGAGCCGTACATCGTCGGCTGCGGCGCCACCCCGACGTCGAAGTCGTGCAGGCGGCCGGTCAGGGCGAGCACCGCGCGGTCCCCCTCCTCCGGGAAGTGGGCGAACTTCCGCTCGAGCTGCTCGGGGGCGCCGTTGGACCCGATCGCGAGCACCGGCACTCGTCCACTGGACTCGGAGGCGAACTGGGCGATAACACGCTCTCGTCCTTCCGCGGTCAGGTCCTCCAGCAACCCGACCTCCGCGCCGGTCAGCAGGTAGGAACCATCCGGTCGCGTCCACGGATATCCCACCGCGCGCTCGAATGCCGCGACCTCGTAGGGACGGGGCGGGACGGCGGCGAGCAGGGCTCGCGCGTACTCCTCGAACTGCCGGTCGTCCATCGCGAGACGATCGATCAGCTCCTGCTCGGCGATCGGCGGCCACCCGGACACGGGTTTCAGACTAAACGCACTGACTGGCGGCAGGGCGAGCAGGAACGGCAGCACCGTGCGCCGCTCCCCGCCGCTGAAGGCAGGCAGGACGAAGGCCGCCGGATCGCCATGACGCGCGGTACGTTCAGTGCTGCCATGACCGAGGAGAGCAAGCAGATCAAGTGGCGCGCCTGGGCCGTCGGCGTACTGATCGCCATCGTCGCCATCGTCGCCCTGCAGAACTCCCAGCAGGTCCGGGTCGACGTCCTCTTCGTCACCGTCGACGCTCCGCTCATCGTCACCCTCCTGGTGGCGGTCGCGATCGGCGCGCTGATCGGCTACGTCGCCCCGGTCATCCGCCGCCACCGCCGCGATCGGGCCGACCAGAATTAGGCGATCTTTACTCGACCTTCACCTGAGGTCGGAGCGGAGCGGAGACACTGTCCTCTGAGACACCGATCGCCCAGTGAGGAGGCGTCATGCCACAGATACTCGTAGTGACCGACCTTCAGGAGGACACCGACAGCACTGTCGTTTACCGGGAGCGAGTCAGCCTCAGCGATCTCGAGTCCGATCACTTCTCGGGTCAGCTGGTCGAGCGGGTCGGCTGGGCCATGCGCGACGCGGACGAGCTCGAGCGCCGAGACGACCGCGACTATTCCCCCTGAGACGATGTCGCCGGCGGGATCAGCCGGGCTGCGGGGCGGTCTGCGCGTCGACGACGTCGACGGTGTCCGCAGCGGCGTTCTGCCGCCTCGACAGGGCGAGGAAGGGCACTGCGAGCGCCGAGATCCCCGCTCCGATCAGATAGGACGGCGCATATCCCCACACGTCGGCAGCCCGGCCCAGCAGCGGCTGGGTCCAAACGCCGCCCGTGGAGGTCATCATCGAGTCGAAGGAGAGGATCGTCGCTCGCTGCCGTGAGGGGATCATGCCGTTGAGATAGGTCTGGCGGATCGGCATCGTGGCCGCGAACAGCAGGCCCCACACCACGATCAGCCCGATCACCGCCCAGAAGCTCTTGACGACGCCGATCAGCGCGAGGACCAGCGCGCTGAGCGACGCGACAACGATCAGCGCCGAGGTGCGGCGGGGGAAGAGGCGGCGGATCCGGGGGGCGGCCACCCCACCGGCGATCTGAGCACCGGCGACTATCGCCGCCACCAGGCCTGCGACCTGGTAGGCCTGCGGGTCCCCGTACAGCTCCAGCAGGTAGGGCTGGAGGGCGTAGAAGGCGTAGATGCCGACGCCGCCGGTGAAGAGGGCCTCGACCATCAGCCACTTGACCGCAGGGACGCGCCAGCCGTACTCGATCGAGTCGGAGGCGATCTTCCCCATCTCGGTCAGCGGCCGGCCACCCTTCTCGGGGGTGAAGCCGATGTCGTGCATGAGCCTGAACGCGATCCCGAACATCGCGATCAGGATCAGGCCGCGGAGCACGAACGGCACTCCCAGGCTGGTCTGTTGGGCGACGAACCCTCCCGCCACGGAGCCGGTCAGCATCGCCACCCCGGAGACGACCTGACCGCGCCCGAACACGGACTCCAGCTCGCCCGTGAAGCCGGATGCG
>DATMEP010000017.1:0-5472 GCA_035556755.1 Solirubrobacterales bacterium | reverse complement strand
GCGCTCGGCCGGGTTGCGCTCGGTCTCGTCGTCGATGTCGTAGAGGATCAGACCGTCCAGATCGAGCGGGAGAAGGCGGGCGATCGTCGTGTTGGCGATGTCCTGCACCTGCTCGCGCTCGGTCGCGAGACGCGGCGGGGTCAGGGCGAACATGAGGAACTCGCCCTGGCCGGCCTCGATGCGACGGATCAGATTCAAGCGCGACAGGGTATTTGGAAGTGCGGGCGCGCCGGCGAGTCGAGACTGCGCGCTGGTCGTGGGCGGCTAGTCGTGGGCGGCCGCGACGAGGTCTGCCAGCCCGGCTTCGATGCATGCTCGGTCCTTCGCTCGACGTCCGGGCCAGCATCGGGCCACGCGGACCAGCGCACATCGAGGCGGACCCCAGTCCGCGACCCGAGTCTTTGCCGCGGGGACCCCCTAGGGGTTGGCGAGCGGGGCGGTCGCGCCGAGCGCCGATCCCGAGCTTGCGGTACGCGCTCGAGAGGTGAACCTCGACCATGGACGCAGCCAACGCGCGTAGCATTCAGAGCCGTGCCCGAGTTCGCCTCTCCAGCCGAGCACTACGACCGCTTCATGGGGCGCTACACCGTTCCGCTCGCCCGCGCCCTGGCGGACGAGGTGGGAGTGGCGGAGGGGATGGAGGTGATCGACGTTGGCTGCGGGCCGGGCGGCCTCACCTCCGAGCTGGCGGATCGCGTCGGGGCGCAGAGCGTCGCCGCGATCGACCCAGCGGAACAGTTCGTCGCCACCTGTCGGCGGCGCAATCCGGGTGCGGATGTGCGCCAGGGTGTCGCCGAGGCGCTGCCCTGGGAGGACGACGTGTTCGACGCCGCGCTCTCATGCCTGGTGATCGCCTTCATGAACGACGCCGACGCCGGCCTGCGGGAGATGGCGCGAGTGACCAGGCCGGGCGGGAAGCTCGGCGTCTGCATGTGGGACATCGCCGGTGACGGAATGACGATGCTGAACCTGTTCTGGAGTGCGATGAAGGCCGTAAAGCCCGAGGTCGAGGGCGAGCAGCGGCGAGCGGGTACCGCGGAGGGCGACATCGCCGAGCGGCTGACGCGTGCCGGACTTCGCGACGTCGCCGCCGGCGCGCTCGAGGTCAGCGTCCGTTATTCGGGGTTCGAGGACTTCTGGGAGCCGTTCACGTTCGGCGTCGGGCCCGCCGGCCAGGCCTTCGACAGCCTCGACGACGACCAGAAGGCCGCCCTGCGGCAGGCGATTCGCGCCCAGCTACCCGCGGGCTCGTTCTCCCTCGACGCCCGCAGCTGGTACGCGACCGCGACCGCGTAGTCACGCCGGCCGACAGTCCTCCTAGCCCGAGCCGCGGCCTGGCCGCGGCACGCGGACCCGGCCGCGCTCGAAGGCGAAGCCGCGCTCGCCGAGCTGGTCGCGCAGCCTCAGCAGCGCGAGGTCCTTCGCCTTGGCCTCGAGCATCACGTCGAAGTCGCGCTTGCCCGCGGCGTCACGCAGGAATCGCTCGAAGCCGGTCGGGTCGATCAGGTCGGCGTGCGCCCGCAGCTGCGGCAGCACGAGCCGGCGCTCGACGCGGCGACCGGAGCGGACTCGGCGCTCCTCGACGTCGAGCCGTGGGGAGGAGTAGTGGACCTTCGGCACCGCGCCGTCGTCCCAGGTCGCGAGCGCCGAGGCGAGGGCCTCGTCGTCGGGAATCCCGGCCGGATCGTGGCAGCGATGGTGCAGCGCGTCCCAGACGATCCGCAGCTCCGTGCGCTCGGCGAGCACGAGCACGTCGGCGAGCCCGAAGCTGCGGTCGTCGTTCTCGACCACGAGGCGGGCACGCGCCGCGTCGGACAGCAGCTCGAAGCCCTCGAGGAAGCGGTCCAGCGACGGCGCGACGCCGCCGGTGGCGCTGCCGACGTGCAGCACGACGACCGCCTCCTCGCCGAGTCCCATCGCGTCGAGCAGCGCGGCCTGCGACTCGAGCTCGGCGACCGCGGCAGCGCGCACCTCGACACGCTCGGAGTTGAGCACTGTGTACTGGCCGGGATGCGTCGAGAGGCGCACGTCGCGCTCGCGCGCAAGGGCGCCGACCTCGGCGAGCTCTGACGCGCACTCCTCGATCTGGCTGTGGAACTGCGTCAGCTCCGGATGGCTGGCGTAGGGCGCCAGCGCGGTCGGCAGGCGATACATCCGGATGTCGTGGCGCTCGAGGTAGTCGAGGATCGCCCGCAGCCGCTGGAGCGAATGGCTCAGATGCGGTTTCGACTGCCAGCGGCGGGTGTCGTGCGAGGGCAGGCCGCCCTCGCCGAGCACCTTCACCGCGAAGCCGAGCCGGTGTGTCGTGACGGCGTCGCTGATCACGGGTGCCTCAACCAGGCGAGGGCTCGGCGCGATCGAGCGTCGCGCCGAGCATCGCCGGGCCTACCTGCTGCGGCGCAACAGGGCTCGCCGCAGTGGCGGGCGGCTGTGGTTGGCCTGCGCGAGCATTGCGTTGACGACGACGAGGCCGACGCCTGAGGCGATGTTCGCGGTGCCGAGCGCTCCGAGCATCCGCTGGATCCGCGCGGCAGGCTTCGGCGTGTCATCGGCGGGCACCGTTCCGCGCTCGATCGGGACCGCGCCTCCGGGCTCGGCCTTGGCGAGCCGGGCTCCCTCGACGCCGCTCGCCGCGCCGGTCAGGAGGGCGGCGATCGTGAAGCCGTCCTTCACCTTGGCTAGGTCGCGCTCCCTGTCGGAGAGCCGCGTGGGGTGGGTCTCGGTCAGGCGCGACGCGAACCAGCCGGCCGCGACGGCGCCGAGCGAGAGGGTGTTGATCAGGTTGTAGCCGTTCCAGGCGGCGTTGACGACCTTGCCGCGCTCGCGGTGGTCGCTGATCTGGGTCACGGAGGGGTTGAGCGCGAACTTGCCGAACATGCTCCCCCCGAGCCAGCTTGCCAGGCCCCAGTCATGCGCCGCGCGCGCCGCCTCGGCAACTGCGTCGTTGGTCATCGGAACCTCCTCGATTGGATGGACAAGATGGACTACCCGTCTCACTCCCGCTAAACCGTCTCTGGGGCCGGTCGGGGCCAGGTGCCGTACCGGCCGGCACGACGACCTAGGGCAACAGCGCCTACAGAACCCCAACCCGAAGGTCGCGGGTTCGAATTCCGCCCCCGCTATTGCCCCATTAGTGACTCTTCGGTCGTCGCTAATGAGGCCGAATCCTGCCCCCGCTATTTCACGAAGCCCCGCAAATGCGGGGTTTTCGTCTTTCCAAGAGGCGTAGAAATCAGCGCCCGCGAAGCGGCTTGACCTGAAAATCGGCTCTCGGGGGGCCAGCTCCGAGAGAGGCCTTTCCCTGCGAAGCGTCGGGTCTGGCACGAAGACCCCGGCATCCCTAATCGACGTCGGCCGAGGTTCCGCACCTCATGTTAAGGTCGCTCCTGCCGGGCACATATCCCCCGGCCGGCATTAGCTCAGCGAAGTCGGTGTGAATCCGGCGCTGTCCCGCAACTGCGATGCCCCCTTCGGGGGGACGAGCCAGGTCGCCTGACCGATGTCGACGGATCGACCCTCGAAGGAAGGGGCGGTGCGTTCGGATCCCTCTCCGTTCGAGCTGACCCTCCCTTCGCCAAACACGCGGAGGTTGCAGTGGGATCGAGCAGAGCAGGGATAGCGCTGGCGGCACTGGTTTTCCTGGCTTCGGGCTGTGGAGAGTCGTCCGGGGGATCCTCACCGGAGACCTCGGGAGGCGAGCGAGCATTCCCCGCCACCGTCAGGGACGCGCGACAGAAGGTCACGATCGAGGACCGGCCGACGCGGATCGTCTCGCTCTCGCCCTCGGCGACGGAAACGCTGTTCGCGGTCGGTGCCGGCGACCAGGTGATCGCGGTCGACGACGAATCGGACCACCCGCCTGGGGTGCCGCGGACCGACCTCTCCTCCTACCAGCCGAACGTCGAGGCGATCATCGATTACCGCCCCGACCTCGTGGTGATGCCGGCCAGCGTCCCGCGTGACGTGCCGGCCGGGCTGCGCCGTGTCGGCCTCACCGTCCTCGCGGAGCCGGCGCCCGCGACCCTCGGCGACGCCTACCACCAGCTGCGCGAGCTGGGTCTGATCAGCGGCCACGCCGAGGCTGGCCGCTCACTCGCCCGGCAGGTCCGCCAGCGAGTCGAGCGGGAGGTCGCCGCCGCGCCCGCCGGTCGTCAGCTCGACTTCTTTCACGAGCTCGACCCCGACCTCTACACCGCCGGCCCGGAAAGCTTCATCGGCCGCATCTACGGGAAGCTGGGACTGGCGAACATCGCGGCGGCGGCGGCGCGGCGGGCCGGGAACCCCTACCCCCAGCTCTCCTCCGAGACGGTGGTCTCGGCCGATCCTGACCTGATCGTCCTCGCCGACTCCGAGTGCTGCGATCAGTCGCCGGGAAAGGTGGCGCGGCGGCCCGGCTGGCAGGAGGTCTCGGCTGTGAGGGAGGGCGCCGTGGTCGCGATCGCCGACGACATCGCCTCACGCTGGGGGCCTCGCATCCCCGTCTTCGTCGAACGGGTCGTCGATGCGATGGAGCTGGCGCGCCACGCTTCCGGCGGCGCGCCTTGAGCGCGGCGACGATCCGCGCCGGCGCCGCGACGGCCGCCGCGGGCCCGGGGGAGGGCGGGCTGACCTGGCGCTGGCTCGCCGCCGGCGTGCTGGCGCTGGTCGCGGCCCTGCTCGCCGGCCTCGCCTTCGGCCCAGCGGGGATCCCGCCCACCGCCCTGCTCGGCGACCTCGTCGCGCAGTTGCCCCTGGTTCACGGGCAGAGCCGGCTGTCGGCACTGGAAAGCGCCGTCCTCTGGGAGCTGCGGGCGCCCCGGGTCGTGCTCGGCGCCCTCGTCGGCGCCACCCTGGCGACGGCCGGCGGCGCCTACCAGGCGGTCTTCCGCAACCCGCTCGCCGACCCCTACCTACTCGGCGCCGCTGCCGGCGCCGGCCTCGGCGCCACGATCGCGATCGTCTACGTGGGCGTCGTGCCGCTCCCGATCGCCGCTTTCCTCGGCGCTACGGCGGCGGTCGGGGGCGCCTACCTGTTGGGGCGCTCGGTCGGCGACGGCCGCAACACGGCGACGCTGATCCTCGCCGGCGTCGCGATGGCGGCCTTTCTCACCGCCGTCCAGACGCTCGTGCTGCAGCAGGACACCGAGAACGTGCGGGCGATCTACTCCTGGCTGCTGGGGCGCCTTTCGACCTCCGGGTGGCGCGAGGTGCTCCTGGTCCTGCCCTACGCCGTCTTCAGCATCGTCGTCGTGCTCGCCCACCGGCGCCTGCTCGACGTGCTGCGGGTCGGCGACGATGAGGCAACCGGGCTCGGCGTGCGGGTCGGGCGGGTGCGGTTGCTGGTGATCGGTGCCGCGACCCTCGGCACCGCCGCCGCGGTCGCCGTCAGCGGCCTGATCGGCTTCGTCGGCATCATCGTCCCCCACGCCATCCGCCTCCGCGCCGGGCCCGGGTACCGGCGCATCCTTCCGCTGTCCGTGCTCCTCGGCGGGG
>DATMEP010000016.1:0-8711 GCA_035556755.1 Solirubrobacterales bacterium | reverse complement strand
GTCTTTGGCCAGGCACCTCGGGCACGACTCCCAGGACGACGCCGCCCTCATCGAGTAACCGCTCCCACAGTTGTCGCACCTGAACATCGCCGGCCTCCGATCTCCTACTGGTTGTCCTGGGACCTCCGTACCCATTGGCCGGGTCGTCCTAAACCCCGTGCCTGGCTTGACGGCAATCGCCACCGGAAGGATTCGTCCGACTACTCACTTACCGTTGCGTTTCCTGAAAGCGAGCTCACGGGGGCGGTTGATGAAACGAGCGGTGGGTGCCGCAGCGACGATGGGGGTGTTGTTGGCGCTGGCGGTGGCTGCGACGGCCCTCGCCGCCCCGGCCCAGGTCACGATCGACACTCGCGAGGTGGATCTGGCGAAGAGCGGCGACGACTGGACCGCGTCGATCGGGCTGACGAACCTGACCGACCGGGAGATCGTGTTCGAGGTGCCGCCCGTGGGCGATGGCGGCAACTGCGATCCGACGCTCGACAACGAGGGCAAGCTGCCCGACTCTGAGCACAAGGCCTTCACGGTGACGATCCCGTCCACCTGCGACGTCGACGAGGAGAAGGGGATCGAGTTCCGCGTCGAGGGGACGACAAGCGGTACCGAGGTGGCGGCGGCCTTCGACGTGACCGCGGGGCCGGAACCGGAGGAGGACCCCGAATGGAGCGCCCTCAGAGCGTTCCTCTACGTCCTGATCGGGCTCGCCGTGATCGCGATCATGGTCGTCGCCGGGAAGGCGAGAAAGCGGGTCGCCGCGCCGCTGAAATACCTCGGCGACTCCTGGAGCTTCAAAGAAAGCTGGGTCAGCAGCGTCACCGTCCTCGGCGGCCTGCTCACCGGCATCTTCGGCTCCTCCGAGGTCGTCAAGGCGATCCTCGGAGAGGACGCCGAAAGCGCTGTGGCGCTGGCCACGGTCGGCGCGGCGATCGCCGTCGCGATGATCGCGGCGGCACCCCTCATCCTCGAAGCGACCAAAGTCAGGGACGACGGCTCACGCGAGACCTACTTCAGTCTCGGAGGCCTGGTTGCGGCCTCCGTGGTCACGCTCGCGGCGGCAGCGGGCGAGCTCTGGGTCGTGTACCGCTCCGGGACCCACCTCGACCTCGGCGGGTTCGAGGACCTGCTGGTGATCTTCCTCGTCCTCGGCCTTCTGCTGCTGGCGGCTTACGCCGTGACGGCGATCCCGAGGACGATCCGCCTCGGCACCACGAAACCGGTCGAGCCGCCCAAGCCACCCGGCGAGGAGTCGGACGCGATCAAAGCCGCCAGGATCATCGCCGAGGAGCTGAGGAAGGCTCAGGTCGACGTGGAGACGACGACTGTGGAGAGAGCCGTGAAGGAGGCAGCCGAGGCGGGGGCTCCTCCCGTGCCCCCAGTCGCTCCCGAGCCGGTCCAACCGGCGGCGATGATCTGAGTCAGGGCTTATCCGCAGTTTGCGGGAACCCTCAGAGAGGGCCCCTAGCATCCGGATCAGGCAGCGGCTAAATTCGTTTTGCGACCGGAGAGCGAGGGAACCGCAGAAGCCCAGCGGATGCCGAGTTCGAAGGTGGCGCGACGAGCTTCTAAGCGCGAAGGCTACGCGCGAGGCAGGCGACGAGCGCCACCCCGGTTGCTTTTTCGTGCCAGCAGGCGGCGTCCGGGCCCGGCCCTAAGGTGGCGTCGACCTCGGGGAGCCTGCCCTCCCGGGTCCGCGACCGGGGCGCACCTCGGGAGCCGGCGTCGACGGCGGTCCCCGTGAGCATCGCCGACGACTAGCCCGCCCGCTCCCACCCACGAGCATGGCCGAGCTGTCCCCAGACACGACGATCGCCGGGCGGTTGCCGCGCTACTTTCTCTCGATGGCGTCTTTGTCTTGGCCTTCGGTTTCCTATGAGGACTGGCAGGCGACCTGCGACACGCTGCACGGGCACACGCAGGTTCTCGGCAAGCTGGCGGCTACGCTCGCCCCGCCCGAGCCACAGCTCCAGCACGCGGCGCTGCGACTTACCGCGCGGGGCTGGGAGACGCTGGCGCTGCCGGCGCCCGACGGCTCGGGCGCGCTGGTCGTCGCGCTCGACCTGCACACGCACGAGGCGGCGATCGAGCACAGCGACGGCCGCGTGCGGCGGGTGCCGCTGACCCCGGACAGGTCGGTCGGCAGCGTCACCCGCGAGGTGCTGGCGGCAGTCGCCGAGCTCGTCGGACCGGTCGAGATCGACCCGGCCCCGCAGGAGGTGCCGTGGAGCGTCCCCCTCGACGAGGACGAGGAACACGCGACCTACGAACCCGACCGTGTCGCCTCCTACTTCGCCGCGGCGACCCACGCCGCCCTCGTCCTCGCCGCCTACCGGGCGCCCTACCGCGGCCGCTCGACGCCGGTCAACGCCTGGTGGGGCTCCTTCGACCTCGCCGTCAGCCTCTTCTCCGGCCTCCCCGCCGAGCCCCCTTCGGACGACTTCATCATGCGCAACTCGATGGACTCGCAGGAGGTCGCGGTGGGCTGGTGGCCGGGCGACGAAAAGCTCGGCAAGGCCGCGTTCTACGCCTACGCGCATCCGGCGCCGGAGGGGTTCAAGGACGGCCCGGTCGACCCCGCCGCGGCCCGCTGGGACGAGGAGATGGGCCTGTTCGTCCTCGACTGGGACGACGTCCGCGCCGCGCCCGACCCGCACGCCTACGCGCTCGAGTTCGTCCGTTCGGTGTTCCGCCACGCCTGCGCCGTGTGCGGATGGGAGCCGTCGCTGGCCGCCAGCGCCGAGGGAGAGCCGCCGCCGGTCGTCTGAGCGACTGAAACGTCAGAGAAATCCCATCACGTTTTCCATGCGTGGGATGGAAAACGTGATGAACGTTTAGACCGGCGCGCCGTTGGCGGTCATCGTGACCTCGATGTTGCCGCGCGTCGCGTTGGAGTAGGGGCAGACCTTGTGCGCGGCCCGTACGAGCTCGACCGCGTCCGCGTCCTCGACCGAGGGCAGCGTCACCGCCAGCTCGACCGCGACCGTGAAGGTGCGCTCCTCGGCGGCGACCAGCATCACCTTGGAGTCGATCTCGACGTCGCCCACCTCGAGCTTCCTGCGGCGGGCGACGGTGGCGAGGGCGCCCTCGAAGCAGGCGGCGTAGCCGACCGCGAAGAGCTGCTCGGGGTTGGTCCCGGGCTCCTCTCCCCCCAGCTCGGGCGGGACGCGGAGGTCGACCTCCAGCGCTCCGTCGGAGGTGCGGCCGTGGCCGGCGATCCGGCCGCCGGTGACGTGCGCCTGCGCCGTGTAGATGGCCTTGCCCATGCCGAGGAGAGTAGACGGCCGCGCAGGTTCGTCTACCCTCGACATCGTCATGCAGGTCGCGATCCTCGTCTTCGACAAGCTCACCGCCCTCGACGCGATCGGGCCCTACGAGGTGCTGCGCTCGGTGCCAGGCTGGGAGGTGCGGTTCGTCGGTCCGCAAAAGGGAATGGTCCGGACCGACAGCGGCGCGCTCGGGATCAACGCCGACTACTCGCTGGACGAGGTGACCGAGCCGGACATCGTGCTGGTCCCGGGCGGCGAAGGGAGCCGGCCGCTGCTGGGGGACGAGGAGGTGCTCTCCTGGCTGCGCGAGGTCGACGCCCAGACCAAGTGGACCACCTCGGTCTGCACCGGTTCGCTCGTCCTCGCCGCCGCCGGCCTCCTGGAGGGGAAACGGGCGAGCTGCCACTGGGCCTTCCTCGAGCTGCTGCGCGAGCTGGGTGCCGACCCGGTCGGCGGCCGCTTCGTCGAGGACGGCAAGTTCCTCACCGCGGCCGGCGTATCGGCCGGCATCGACATGGCCCTGCACCTGGTCGGCCGCGAGGTGGGACCGGAGGTCGCGCAGGCCGTCCAGCTGGGGATCGAGTACGACCCGCAGCCGCCGTTCGACGCCGGGTCGCCGGCGAAGGCACCCGTCCCGATCGTCGAGCTGGTCACCTCGGTCGCCAGCCCGGGCGACGAGTGGTCCGGCGTCCGGCGCTAGACGACCGTCAGCTGCAGGATCGCGCCGACCGCGCCGCAGCCGAGCACCACGTAGAGGACGGTCAGCTTCGAGTGCCAGAGGCTGAGCGCGACGAAGGCCCCGGCCGCAAGCAGGGCGGTCGGGACGTCGACCACGCTGGTTTCGAGGATCGTCACCGTGACCGCTGCGATCAGGCCGATCACGCCGGCGGCGACGCCGAGCAGGAAGGGCCTGATCCGGTCGTTCTCGGCGACCGCGACCAGGCTGCGATGGAAGAAGATCGGCAGGACGAAGGCGGGCAGGAAGATCCCCACGGTCATCGCCACCCCGCCACCTAAACCTCCCGCCAGGTAACCGACGAAGGTGGAGAAGATGATCAGTGGCGCCGGCAGGACGCCGCTGATCGCGAGGCCGTCGACGAACTGGCTGTCGGTGAGCCAGCCCTGGCCTTCGACCGCACTCTCTTGGAGGAAGGGGATCACCGTGTAGGCGCCGCCGAAGGTGAGCAGTCCGGCCTTGAGGCCCTCGGTGAAGATCTCGCCGGCCAGGGAGGCCGTGAGCGAGCCGAGCGCGAGCACCACGGCGACGAGCGGCAGAGAGAACGAGTTGACCCGGCCGCGCCAGCGGGCGGCGTTGGTCCAGAGCTCGTAGGCGATCCCGGCGCCGAGCAGGACGAGGACGAAGCTGACCGATAGGAAGGCGGTCAGGAGGAAGGCGACGACGGCGATGACCGCAAGTGGGACGTCGGTGACGAAGGACCCGCCGAGGCGCAGCAGCGCTCGCGCGACGATCGCCCCGACCGCTGCGGTCAGCCCGTAGAACAGCTCGTCGAGGCTGCCGGCAAGGTCGGCCTCGACGTAGAGCGCCGAGAACCCCAGCATCAGCAGGAAGCCCGGCAGCATGAAGCCGAGGCCGGCGAGGAAGCCGCCCAGCTTGCCGCCACGGTGTCGCCCCAGGTAGACGCAGAGCTCGTGCGCCTCCGGCCCCGGCAGCACCTGGTAGACGGCGAGGGTCCGCTTGAAGCTCTCCTCCGAGACCCATCCCTCCCGGTCCACGCACTCGTGCTTGATCATCGAGATCTGCGCCGCCGGGCCGCCCCAGGCGAGGGCGCCGAACTTGAGGAAGCGAAGGAAGATCGAGCCAGGGGAGTCGCGCATTGCCGCGGGCATCCTGACACCGAGGTGGCGCTCGGGCCCACGTACCATCGGTCGATGGCCGAGGGCGACACGGTCCTGCGCGCCGCGAGGCGGATCGAGGACGCGATCGGCGGCGAGGAGGTCGGCGTCTCCAGCCCGAACCCGCGCGGCCGCGTCGCGAGCTTGGCCCGGTTGGACGGCAGGCGGCTGGAGAGGGTCGAAGCACGGGGTAAGAACCTCCTGTTCGGGTTCGGCGACCTGGCCCTCCACAGCCATCTGGGGATGAGCGGCTCGTGGCACGTCTACCGGCGCGGCGCCGCCTGGCGCAAGCCGGCACGGTCGGCCTGGGCGGTGTTGCGCGGCGAGGAGTCCGAAGCGGTCCAGTTCGGCGGGCCCACCCTGCGGGTGCTGGGCGCTGCGGCGCTGCGGCGCGACCCGCAGCTGGCAGGGCTCGGTCCCGACGTCCTCGCCGCGGATTTCGACTCCGGCGCCGGTCTCCGCTCGCTTCGCGCCGCGCCGGATCGCGGCCTCGGCGATATGCTGCTCGACCAGCGCCGCGTCGCGGGGATAGGGAACATCTTCAAGAGCGAGGCGTGCTTCGCCGCCCGCCTCGACCCGTGGCGGCGGATCGAGGATCTCGACGACGCCGAGCTGGAGCGCGTCCTGCTCGCCGCCCGTGAGCTGATGCTGGCGGCCGTGGCGAACGGGCGGCAAAAGGAGCGCGCCGTCTACCGCCATGCTGGCCGTCCCTGCCCCGTCTGCGGGACGCCGATCGCCTCACGCGGTCAGGGAGACTCCAACCGCACCACCTACTGGTGCCGGCGCTGTCAGCGGTAGGCCCGGCTCACACCCGCTCGAGGGTCACCTCGCCGGGGGCTTGTCCTCGCGCAGGCCCTTGAAGGAGCCGTGGCGGACCATCCCGTCGGCGGTCAGCTCGCGGAACTCGATCTCCGCGACCAGCTCGGGCTCGACGAAGCGCGCCGCTTTCGGGCCCCTGCGGCCGGCGAAGGGGTTCGAGTTGCGCTCCAGCGGCTTCAGCCGTTTCGGGAGCTCGGTCAGGTCCTTCTCCGAGAAGCCGGTGCCGACTTTGCCGGCGTAGTGCAGCGTCTGCCCGTCGTCGGGATCGAAGTAGCCGAGCAGGATGGCACCGAGCCGGTCGCGCCGCCGCCCCTCCCCCGGCAGCCAACCGCCGATCACGAACTCCTGGCGACCGACGTTCTTCACCTTCAGCCACGAGCTGCCTCGCTTGCCGGCCGCGTAGCGGCTGTCGAGGCGCTTCAGGACCAGGCCCTCCAGCCCTTGCTCTCCACTCGCCGCGAGCAGCTCCTTCGCCCGGCCGGTCGAGTAGCCGGGCGTCTGCCAGCTCGGCCCGGAGAGCTCCAGCGCCTCAAGGATCTCGCGGCGGCGGCTGTAGGGCTCGTCCATCAGGTCGTGCCCGTCGAGATAGAGCAGGTCGAAGATCTCGTAGGTCACGGGGTGGGACTTCATCCGGCGACGAACGACGCTCTCGGCGGTCTGGTGAATGCGCTGCTGGAGGTGCTCGAAGCTGGGGCGCCCCGCCTCGTCGAAAGCGACCAGCTCCCCGTCGAGCACCGCGTCGACGGCGCCGAGCTGGCGCGAGAGTCGTTTCACCTCGGGGTACTGCGCGGTGATGTCGCGCAGGTTGCGGCTCTGCAGCTGCAGCCGGCCGGGGCGGCAGTAGGCAATCGCGCGCACCCCGTCCCACTTGACCTCGGCCGCCCAGCCCTCGTCACCGGCGGGCAGCTTCGCCAACTTGGCGTTCATCGGCACGACCGACTCGGGGAAGGGATCGCGCGGCTCCGCCGGCGGATCCATGCGGTGGATCATCCAGTCCTTCTCGCCCCGGGTCCGGAACAGCGCGTAGCGGCCGTTCAGCCGCTCGCCGGCGAAGCGGACCATCACTTTGCCCTCCTCCCACTTCTCGCACTCGTAGGTGCCGCGGTCCCAGATCTTCACCGTCCCCGCGCCGTACTCGCCGGCGGGGATCTCGCCCTCGAACTCGAGGTACTCGAGCGGGTGGTCCTCGGTGCGGACCGCGAGGCGGTTCTCGTCGGGGTCGTCGGGGATCCCGTTGGGGACGGCCCAGGAGGCGGCGGCCCCGTCGTGCTCGAGCCGCAGGTCCCAGTGCAGGCGGCGGGCGCTGTGCTCCTGGACGACGAAGCGCGGAGCCCTTTTCTTGCCGAGCCCTCGCCGCGGCGAGGGCTCGGGGGTGCTCGCGAAGTCACGCTTGCGCTCGTACTCGCCGAGGGCCTTGCCGCTCTTCTCCCGTTTTTTGCTCGGAGGCTTCCTGCTCGGAGTCATCTCGCCTCAGTCTCCTCCAACCAGACGTGTTCGAAGACCAGCTCATCCCCATCCGCCTTGAGCAGACCCATCGACCGCTGCGGCGCCCGGCGTCGCTCGGTCGGGCTGCCGGGGTTGAAGATCTGGAACCCGTCGGCGCGCTCGTGCAAGGGCAGGTGGCTATGGCCAAAGACGACCGCGTCGGCCTGCGGGAACCTGGCTTTGAGGCGGCTCAGCCGACCCCGCGCCGGGCCCGCGTCGTGGATGACGGCGACCGTCCTGCCTCCCAGGAGGAGCTCACGGCTCTCCGGCAGCACGCTACGAAGCGCCGGCTCGTCGACGTTGCCATGGACGGCGTAGACGGTCGGGCAGAGCGCTTCGATCTCCTCCAGCACGGCCTGGCGCATGAAGTCGCCGGCGTGGATGACCGCCTCCGCCTCCGCGATCAGCTCGAAGCACCGGGCCGGAAGCCGGCGGGTGCCCCTCGGCAGGTGGGTGTCTGAGACGACGGCGATCACTGCGATCGATCTGAGGACGGACTGTTTCTGTAACAGCTTCCCGGGTAGCGCCACTCACATGCCAGGTGAGAGCGTGACGACGAACGGGCACGACGCGGGGCGGCGCGTACTCGTGGTCGCCGACGAGGCTGTCGTCGGTCCAGAGCTTCGCGACAAGCTCGTCGCGGAGCTGGGCGACCGGCCCGGTCCGGTGTTCGTCGTCGCTCCCGCCCTGGTCGGTTCGGGGCTCAAGTACACCCTTGGGGACGTCGACGATGCGATCGGGCCGGCGGGCGATCGCCTGAGGCAGACGCTCGACGAGCTTCGCAAGGCCGGCATCGAGGCGAACGGGGAGGTCGGCGACTCCGACCCGATGGTCGCGATCAGCGACGAGATCCACAAGTTCCATCCCGACCGGGTGCTCGTCGTCGCCCACCGCGAAGAGGACAGCGACTTCGCCGAGCGCGGGCTGCTGGAGCAGATCGAACGCGACCTCGACCTGCCGGTCACCGAGCTGGTCGTCGACCGCGCCCGCGAGCCGCACGTGGTCGACGTCAAGGAGACCGAGCCGGTCGCCGGTCGCAGAAAAGGTTGGCGACCCTCCTACAACTGGCCGCCGCTCTCACGCCGGGACCTCGGCGGCATCCTCGTCGCGATCGTCGGCACCCTGCTGCTGGGCGGTCTCGCCGCCGACTGCGTCGGCGAGGCCAGCGGGCACGACTTCGAGGAAGGGCGCCTCGGGGCTGCCTGCGCGGCGAGCATCCTGATCGCGATGTTCTTGGCGCTGATCAACCTCGCCCACGTGGTCGGCCTCTTCCTCTTCCAGAGCGTCGGC
>DATMEP010000015.1:0-22957 GCA_035556755.1 Solirubrobacterales bacterium | reverse complement strand
ACGTCGGAGTCGAGCCGCAGCGCCGCCTGCGGCGCGTCGGCGGCCTTGGCGAAGAGGTTGAGCAGCTCGCCGGCGGTCTTCGGATTCGGGTCGGTGAGGTGGAAGGCGCGCCCGTCGAGGTCCGGCTGATGGGCGAGGTGGTCGATCGCGTCGGCGACGAAATCGACCGGGACGATGTTGATCTCGCCGCCCTCGATGCCCACCGTGGGCAGCCACGACGGCAGCACCCGCCGCGCCCGCTGCAGCAGCTTGAAGACGTAGTAGGGGCCGTCGACCTTGTCGATCTCGCCGCTGCGCGAGTCGCCGACGACGATCCCCGGCCGGTAGACACGCCAGGGCCGCGGACACTCTTCGCGCACGACCCGCTCCGACTCGTGCTTGGTGCGGAAGTACGGATGCGTGTCGAGGTCTTCGGCCTCCTCGAACATGTCCTCGCTCCAGGTTCCCTTGTAGAGACCGGCGGCGGCGATCGAGCTGACCTGGTGGAAGCAGCCGGCCTCGATCGTCCCCGCCAGTTCGACCGCATGCCGCGTCCCCTCGACGTTGGCGACCTCCTGCGCCTCTGCGCCGGCGGCCATGTCGTAGATCGCGGCGAGGTGGAAGAAGTGGTCGACGGTCCCGCGCAGGACCAGGAGATCCTCCTCGGAGACCCCCAGCCCCGGCTGGGAGAGGTCGCCGGCGATCGGCACGACCCGCGCCCCATCGGCTCCCCAGGCGGTCCGCAGCTCCTCCAGCCGGCCCCGCGAACCGGCGCGAACGAGGGCGTAAACCGTGCCCTCACGCTGCAGCAGGCGCTCGACGAGATTGCGACCGATGAACCCGGTGGCTCCGGTGAGGAAGTAGTTCACCGCTCTTTCATACACTCAATCCACAGATGGCGCAAACGGCGACCGTGCAGATCCAGATGCCCGAGATGGGCGAGTCGGTCACCGAGGGCATCGTTCTCGAATGGCACGTGGCCGAGGGAGACTTCGTCAACGAGGGCGACACGGTGGTCGAGGTATCGACCGACAAGGTCGATGCCGAGGTGCCGGCGCCGGCCGACGGCGTGATTACGAAGCTGATTGCGGCGGTGGACGACGAGGTGCCTGTCGGGGCTCCGTTGGCCGAGATGGAACCCGGCGAGGGTGACGGGACGGCCGAAGGACAGACCACTCCGCCCGCGGGTCCTGTCGTGGGGGATGGCACCTCGTCCTCGCAGGCTGCGGGCGAGGAACCATCCCCCACGCCACCCGCGGAGGCAGAGGCTGGAACCGCCGACAGCGCCAACGGGGGCGATGGAGTTCGGGCCACGCCGGTTGCGCGGCGTGTAGCTGCGGAGAACGGCGTCGACCTTGGCTCGGTTAGCGGGTCGGGACCGGGCGCGAAGGTGACCAAGGAGGACGTGCTGGCCGTGGCCAACGGCGGCAATGGGGCCGCAGCCACCCAGGCGGCCCCGGTGGCTGGCGAGGCGAAGCCTTTGCGGGGGCCGGCGGCGATGCTGGCTCAGGCCATGGACGAGAGCCGGGAGGTTCCCACGGCTACCTCGTTCCGGACGATCGCGGTCGACACGCTCGACGCCAAGCGCAAGGCACTCAACGCGGCGCTGAAAGAGCGGGGGATGAAGGTCTCCTTCACCCACCTGATCGCCTGGGCGATCGTGCAGGCGGCGAAAGAGTGGCCGGTGATGACCCGGGTCTTCGAGCAGCGCGACGGCAAGCCGTTCGCGATCGAGGGCGGCCCGATCAACCTCGGCATCGCGGTCGACGTCGAGCGCAAGGACGGCTCGCACAGCCTGATGGTGCCGGCGATCAAGGGCGCCGAGGGTCTCGATTTCGCCGCCTTCCACTCCTCCTACGAGGACCTGATCACGAAGACGCGGGAGAGCAAGCTCACCGCCGACGACTTCCAGGGGACGAACATCTCGCTGACCAACCCGGGCGGGATCGGCACCGTCGCCTCGGTGCCGCGGCTGATGAAGGGCCAGAGCGCGATCGTCGCCGCGGGCGCGATCGCCTACCCGCCCGAGTGGGCCCACGCCTCGCCCGAGCGACTGCGCCAGCTCGGCGTCGCGAAAACGATGACGCTGACCTCGACCTACGACCACCGGGTGATCCAGGGCGCCGAGTCGGGCGCCTTCCTGCGCCGGATCGAAGCGCTGCTCGAGGGCGAGGACGGGTTCTACGAGTCGGCCGCCGCCGACCTCGGGCTCGACCCGGCGCCGCTCGCCACCGCTCATCCCGCCTCGGCCTCGGCGCCCCCGCTCGGCGGCGCCGTTCCCGCCGCCGCGACCCCGGCCCAGCCCGACGAGGAGCTGCTGCAGGCGGTCCAGGCCGCCACCTCACTGCTCAAGGGCTACCGCACCCACGGCCACCTCGCCGCCCGCCTCGACCCGCTCGGCCGCGAGCCGAAGGGCGATCCCGCGATCCAGCCCGAGAGCCTCGGCCTGACGCCGGAGCTGATGGCCCGGATCCCGGCCTCGATCCTCCGCATCGGCGTCCCCGGGGAGACCCTGCTCGACGTGCTGCCGCGGATGCGCGAGGCCTACTGCGGCACGATCGCCTACCAGTTCGAGCACCTCTCCTCGCACCACCAGCGCACCTGGCTGCGCGAGATGGTCGAGACGGGTGCGCACCGCCAGCCGCTCACCGAGGACGAGAAACGGCGGCTGCTGAACCGCCTGATCGACGTCTTCGAGTTCGAGCGCTTCATCGAGAAGGCCTACCTGGGCCAGAAGATCTTCTCGATCGAGGGACTCGACGCGATCGTGCCGATGCTCGACGAGCTGGTCACCCTCGCCGGTCGGGCCGGGGCCGAAGAGGCCGTCTTCGGCATGGCCCATCGCGGGCGGCTCAGCGTCCTCGCCCACAACCTCGGCCGCTCGGTCGAGTCGATCCTGGCCGAGTTCGAGGGGGCGAAGCAGATCGAGCAGGTGAAGGCGGTCGCCTCGATCCCGCATGGCGGCACCGGCGACGTCAAGTACCACTACGGCCACCAGGGAACCTACGAGAACAGCGACGGCGAGAAGATCGCCGTCCGCCTCTACCCGAATCCGAGCCACCTCGAGTTCGTCGACCCGGTGGTGGAGGGCGCGACCCGCTTCCTCCAGGCCGACCTCGAAGGCCCGAAGCTCAACCACGACGCGAAGCGCGCCGTCCCGGTCCTCCTCCACGGCGACGCCGCCTTCCCCGGTCAGGGGGTCGTCGCCGAGACGCTCAACCTGCAGGCGCTGCGCGGCTACACCACCGGCGGCACGATCCACATCATCCAGGACAACCAGGTCGGCTTCACCACCGACCCCGAGGACGCCCGCTCGACCCCGTACGCCGCCGACATGGCGAAGGGATTCAACGTGCCGATCGTCCACGTCAACGCCGACGACGTCGAGGCCTGCTCGGCGGCGATCCGGCTGGCGATGGCCTACCGCGAGCGCTGGGCCCGCGACATCGTCATCGACGTGATCGGCTACCGCCGCTACGGCCACAACGAGACCGACGAGCCCGCCTACACCCAACCGGCGATCGCCGCGAAGATCAAGGCGCATCCCCCCGTCTCGGAGATCTACGCCCGCAAGCTGATCGACGAAGGAACGATCGCCGCCGAGGAGGTCGAGCAGTCACGGGAGGAACGCCGCGAGGAGATGTCGGCGGCGCTGAAGGACCTGCGCAAGAAGATGGAGCTGGGCGAGTACGAAGACCCCACCGTCACCACCTCCGCCACCGGCGAGCTGGACCGCACCGCCAGCCCGCCGGTCGAGACGGCGGTGCCGAAGGCGAAGCTGGAGGAGCTGAACGAGGCGCTGCTCGAGGTGCCGGAGAGCTTCACCATCCACCGCAAGCTGCGCAAACCGCTCGGCAAGCGCAGGGAGGCGCTGGAGGAGGGCGGTATCGAGTTCGGACACGCCGAGGCGCTCGCCTTCGCCTCCCTGCTGACCGAGGGCGTGCACATCCGGCTCACCGGCCAGGACACCGAGCGGGGGACCTTCTCCCATCGCCACCTCGTCCTCCACGACGAGAACACGGGCCTGCCTTACAGCCCGATGCAGAACCTCGAAGGCGCCGACGCCCCCTTCGAGCTCTACAACAGCCCCCTCTCCGAGATCGCCTGCCTCGGCTTCGAGTACGGCTACTCGGCGGCGACGCCGAACGCCCTCGTCCTCTGGGAGGCCCAGTTCGGCGACTTCGCCAACGCCGGCCAGGTGATCGTCGACAGCTTCATCGTCTCCGGCGAGGCGAAGTGGGGGCAGACGAGCCGCCTGACGCTGCTGCTGCCGCACGGCTACGAGGGTTCCGGGCCCGAGCACTCCAGCGCCCGCATCGAGCGCTTCCTCGCCCTCGCCGCGGAGGGCAACATCCGGATCGCCAACCCGAGCACGGCGGCGCAGTATTTCCACCTGCTGCGCCGGCAGGCGCTGATCCGCAAGCCGCGGCCGCTGGTCGTCTTCACCCCCAAGGGCCTCCTGCGCCTCGACCGCGCCTCGGCCTCACCCGAGGAACTGACCGACGGTCACTTCAAGTTCATCCTCGACGACCCGGAGGCGACGGAGCGGCGCGAGAAGGTCGAGCGGCTGGTGCTGTGCACCGGCAAGGTGTTCTGGGACATGGACGCGAGCGAGCGCCGCGAGACGGCCGAGAACGTCGCGATCGCCCGGGTCGAGCTGCTCTACCCGTTCGCCAAAGAGCAGCTGAGCGACGTGATCTCCTCCTACCCGAACCTGGTGGAACTGGTGTGGACGCAGGAGGAGCCGCGCAACATGGGTGCCTGGAAGGTGATGTCGCGCCGCCTTCCCGAAGTGTTGCCCGAGGGCGTCGAGCTGGGCTACGTCGGCCGCCCGACCCGGGCCAGCCCCGGCGAGGGCTACTCCGTCTCGCACGCGCGCGAGCAGGAGCGGATCGTGCTCACCGCGTTGACCCCCGGCGCCTAGCGCGCCGGCCGGAAGCCGGGCGCGACGATGTCTCTCAGAAAGCCGGTGCCGGGACGTTTGTTCGTCTGGGTCAAGCGGTTCTCGTGGGTCGAGTTGGCTTTCTTCTCGGGCCTCCTCTTCTTCTGGCTGATGCCCGGATTCGAAACCGAGACGATGCTGTTCGGCTGGGCGCACGGGCTCGGCTTCATCGCGCTCTGCCTGCTGATCTGGGTCGCGGCGGTACGCAGGGAGGCGCCTTACGCACTGCTTGCCGCAACCGTCACCCCGGTGGGGCCGGTCGGGAGTGTTATCGGGATCGAGCTGATCGAGCGAAAAGGGTGGGGAGTCGCCGATTCTCCGCAAAAGGCTGCGTGAGCACCGTAGATTCGCTCAAAAAGCCTTGACCTCAGGCCCGTCAGGCGTTATAGCTAAGAGTGACTGTTCCTTTCGGGCAGTCCCGCCTGCAGGGAACGGCGCGCGTCGGCATCCCTCCCTGGCTACCGACGCAGGTGCAGTGAGGGTCGCGCGGACCCCCTGCCTCCCGCGACCCTCCTGCACTACCTCTTCAAATTTCTGAGGACGGTCTGGAGGATGCCGCCGTTGCGGAAGTAGGCGATCTCGTTGGGGGTGTCGAGACGCACGGCGGCGGTGAACTCCGTCGCCCCCCCGTCGTCGCGTCGCGCCGTCACCCCGACCGTCTTCGCCTCGCCACCTTCGAGGTCGCCGACGTCGATCGTCTCCTCGCCGGTCAGCCCGAGCGAGTCGAGGCTCTCGCCGGAAGGGAACTGGAGCGGGAGCACACCCATGCCGATCAGGTTGGAGCGGTGGATCCGCTCGAAGCTCTCGGCGATCACGGCCCGGACCCCGAGCAGCTTCGTCCCCTTCGCGGCCCAGTCGCGTGAGGACCCCGAGCCGTACTCCTTGCCGGCAAGGACGACCAGCGGCACGCCTTCCTCCGCGTAGGCCATCGCGGCATCGAAGATCGTCGTCTCCTCGCCGCCGGGGAAACGGCGGGTGAAGCCGCCGGCCCGCTCGACCAGGCGGTTGCGGAGGCGGATGTTGGCGAAGGTGCCGCGGATCATCACCTCGTGGTTGCCGCGCCGCGACCCGTAGGAGTTGAAGTCGCCGGGTTCGACACCGTTCTCGATCAACCACCGGCCCGCCGGGCTGTCCTTCTTGATCGCGCCGGCCGGAGAGATGTGGTCGGTGGTGATCGAGTCGCCGAGCAGCGCCAGCACCCGTGCGCCGCCGATCGGCTCCACGCCCGGTGGCTCCGCCGGCATGCCGTCGAAGAACGAGGGTCGCCGCACGTAGGTCGAGTCGGGCCAGGTGTAACGGTCGCCCTCGGGGACCTCGACCGCCTTCCAGGTCTCGTCGCCCTCCAGCACCCCGCCGTAGTTGCGGGTGAACATCTCCGAGGCGATCGAACGGCCGACGACCTCCTTCACCTCCTCGGCGCTCGGCCAGACGTCGCGCAGGTAGACCGGCTCGCCGTCCGAACCCTCGCCCAGCGGCTCGCTGTTCAGGTCGATGTCCATCCGGCCGGCCAGCGCGTAGGCGACCACCAGCGGTGGGCTGGCCAGGTAGTTGGCCTTGACGTCCTGGTTGATCCGGCCCTCGAAGTTGCGGTTGCCCGAGAGCACCGAGCAGACGACCAGGTCGCGCTCCTCGACCGCGGCGGAGATCTCCGCTGGCAGCGGCCCCGAGTTGCCGATGCAGGTGGTGCAGCCGTAGCCGACCAGGTTGAACTGGAGCCGGTCGAGGTACTCGGTCAGGCCCGCCTTATCGAGGTAGTCGGTGACCACGGTCGAACCGGGGGCCAGCGAGGTCTTCACCCAGGGCCTGCGCTGCAGACCGCGTTCGATCGCGTTGCGGGCGAGCAGCCCGGCGCCGACCATCACGGTCGGGTTGGAGGTGTTGGTGCAGCTCGTGATCGCCGCGATCACGACGCGGCCGTGGTCGAGCTCGACCGTCGTACCGTCCTCCAGCGTCACCTCGACCTGGTCGCCGCTGCCGCGGCCGATCGTCGCCGACGGGGCGCCGCTCAGGGCCGGTCGCGGCTTGCCGCGCTCGTCGTCGTGCTCCTCGGCAGGGGGGTCGGAGGCCGGGAAGGACTCCTCGATCGCGTCGTCGCGACCGTTGCCCATTCGCTCCGCCGCCTCGGGATCGAACTCGCGCATCGCCTCCAGGAAGGCCTCCTTCGCCTGCGCCAGGGGGACGCGGTCCTGCGGTCGTTTCGGCCCGGCGATGCTCGGCTCGACCTCGCCCAGGTCCAACTCCAGCGTCGCGCTGTAGACGGGGTCTTCGGAGTCGGCTTCGAGGAACATCCCCTGCTCGCGCGCGTAGGCGTCGACCAGCTCGATCGTCTCGGTCGGGCGGCCGGTCAGCTCCAGGTAGCGCAGGGTCTCGGCGTCGACCGGGAAGATCGCGCAGGTCGAGCCGAACTCGGGCGACATGTTGCCGATCGTCGCCCGGTCGGCCAGGCCGAGGGTCGCCAGTCCCGGCCCGAAGAACTCGACGAACTTGGAGACGACGCCGTGCTCGCGCAGCATCTCGGTCACGGTCAGGACCAGGTCGGTGGCGGTCGCTCCCTCGGGCAGCTCGCCGCCGAGCCTGAAGCCGACCACCTGCGGCAGCAGCATCGAGACCGGCTGGCCGAGCATCGCCGCCTCGGCCTCGATCCCGCCGACGCCCCAGCCGAGCACGCCGAGCCCGTTGACCATCGTCGTGTGCGAGTCGGTGCCGACCAGGGTGTCGGGGTAGGCCTGCAGCACCCCTGCCCGATCGCTCGAGTAGACGACCTGGGCGATGTGCTCGAGGTTGACCTGGTGGCAGATCCCGGTCGCCGGCGGGACGACGCTGAAGTTGTCGAACGCCTCCCGCCCCCACTTGAGGAAGGAGTAGCGCTCGCGGTTGCGTGCGAACTCACGCTCCGCGTTGACCGCGAAGGCGCGCTCGTTGCCGAAGGCGTCGACCTGAACCGAGTGGTCGATGACGAGGTCGACGTCGACCAGCGGGTTGATCTTCTCGGGGTCGCCGCCGATCTCGGCCATCGCGTCGCGCATCGCGGCCAGGTCGACCACCGCGGGCACGCCGGTGAAGTCCTGCATCAGGACCCGGGCCGGCTGGAAGGGGATCTCGACGCTGGGCTCTGCCGCAGCGTCCCAGCTGGCGATCGCCTCGACGTCGGCGGCGGTCGCCGAGACGCCGTCCTCCAGTCGCAGGACGTTCTCCAGCAGCACCTTCACCGAGTAGGGCAGCCGCGCCACGTCGAAGCGCGACTGCAGCGCGTCGAGCCGGAAGATCTCGTAGGAGCGCCCGCTCAGCTCGAGGGTCGAACGAGCGCCGAAGGAGTCGCTGCTCATATAGGAGAAGCTAGCGCTTGGCGGTGCCGTGGCCGTCGGCGACGGCCTGGGCGGCTTTCTGGCCGGTCGAGCCACTCTGGGCAAGAACGGAGATGGCCGGGCTGGCGAGGCCGATGTGGGCCAGCGCCCGCTGCTGCAGCGGGCCCACGGCGATCTCGACCTTGTCGCGCTCGATCGCCTTGACGACCGCTGCGCCCACCTGGTCGGGCGTTCCCGTCCCCAGGCCCGGCGGTGGCTTGGCGCCGGCCTCGGCGAACATCCCGGCGTCGCGGATGAAGCCCGGTGAGACGAGGGAGACGCCGACGCCTTTCGGGCCGAGATCCGAGCGCAGCGCCAGGGCGAACCCGCGCAGGCCGAACTTGGTCGCGTTGTAGATGGAGGAGCGGGGGCTGGCCGCCTTGCCGGCCAGCGAGGCAACGAAGACGAGGTGTCCGGAGCCGCGCTCGACCATCGCCGGGTAGAGCGCCCGCGCCATCAGCATCGGCGACTCGAGGTTGACCCGGAGGGCGCGGCCGACCTGCTCCCCGGTGAAGTCGTCCAGAAGGCCGGCGCCCGGCAGCCCCGCGTTGGCGACGAGGACGTCGATCGCACCGGCATCCGCGGCGAGCTGCTCGGCAGCGCCGGGCTCGGCGAGATCGGCCGGTAGGACCCGGTGTCCCTCACCGGGAAGCTCTGCCGCCAGCTCCGCCAGCGCCTCGGCCTTGCGGGCGCTGAGCGCCACGCTCGCCCCTCGCTCCGCCAGCGCCTTGGCGATGGCGCGGCCGAGGCCGCCCGTGGCGCCGGTGAGCAGTGCGGTGCGGCCCGAAAAATCCATCCAGGCCGCAAGCTAGCACCCGGACCGCCGGCAGGAATCGAGGGTCCAAGTGCGAAGAGCCACAAAATGTTTGTTTTTTGTAAGCATCGCGCCGGGAGATCGTCTACACTGCCCGCCGTTCCGAATAACCGAAACGCCGAATCCCGCCAGCCAGGAGGCGCCGCGGGAGCGGGGGAACCACGTTTTCGGGGCTAACCCGCCCGACGTAGGGCGGGGGCGCAGGCTCCTTTCGCGCTAGCCCGACAGCTAACCCCGTAGGCCGACGAAGGAGATCGGTTTGCCTACGCACATTCCAAAGCTCAGGATGGGGTTGGTTGCGGCGCTCGCGCTCACGGCGCTCGCCCTTCTGGTCCCGGCCGGTGCTTCCGCCGCTTGCGAAGGCGGTGGCCTTACCCCGGCCGAAGTCGATATCTGCACCCCTACCCCGAAAGCAAGGCTCCTAGACAACGGGATGCTGGTCCCGCCCGAGTCGGCGCCACCCCGGGTCAAGGCGGTCATTTCCGCCGCCAACAAAATCCGCAACAAACCCTACGTCTACGGCGGTGGCCACCGGACTTGGTGGGACCGCGGCTACGACTGCTCCGGCTCGGTCAGCTACGCGCTGCGGGGCGGCGAGTTCCTCGACAGCCCGATCCCCTCAGGGCCGCTGGCCAGCTGGGGATTGAGCGGCCTGGGGCGCTGGATCACCGTCTACGCCAATGCCGGCCACACCTACGCGGTGATCGCCGGCTACCGCTGGGACACCTCCGGCAACACGGACGGCAGCACGGGCCCCAGCTGGCACGAAGAAGTGCGCGGCGGCAGCGGCTTCGTCGCCCGCCACCCGGCTGGCTTCTGAGTACAGGGAAGACCTCGGGCGTACTCCGCCCCGGCCAACCGGCCGGGGCGAGTTTGTCCATGCTTTCCTGAACCACTCGGATAACTTCTCCATGTAACTGCTCCACCTGACATCTGCTTGGTCAACCTCACCAAGCGCTATGGCGAGGTACGGGCGGTTGCGGGCATCGACCTCGAGATCGGCCGGGGCGAGTTCTTCACGCTGCTCGGCCCCTCGGGCTCCGGCAAGACGACGACGCTGCGGATGATCGCCGGCTTCGAGGAGCCGAGCGAAGGGACGATCGAGCTCGCCGGCAAGAACGTCAGCGGCGTTCCGCCCTACGACCGTGCGGTCAACACCGTCTTTCAGGACTACGCCCTGTTTCCGCACATGACGGTGGGCGAAAACGTCGAGTACGGGCTGCGCGTCGCCGGCGTCGCCAAGGCCGAGCGGGCGCGGCGGCGCGACGAGGCGCTGGAGATGGTCCGCCTTCCCGGTTACGGCGACCGCAAGCCCGCCGAGCTCTCCGGCGGGCAGCGCCAGCGCGTCGCCCTGGCCCGGGCGATCGTCAACCGGCCCCAAGTGCTGCTGCTCGACGAGCCGCTTGGCGCCCTCGACCTGAAGCTGCGCGAGCAGATGCAGGTCGAGCTGAAGACGATCCAGGGGGAGGTCGGGATCACCTTCGTCTACGTCACCCATGACCAGGACGAGGCGCTGACGATGAGCGACCGGATCGCCGTCTTCAACGAAGGGCGGGTCGAACAGGTCAGCCCGCCAGTCGAGCTCTACGAGCAGCCGGCGACGGAGTTCGTCGCCAGCTTCGTCGGCATCTCGAACCTGCTCGACCGCGACGGCGCCCGCTTCACGATCCGGCCCGAGAAGATCCAGCTGCTCGACCCGTCCACGCGGCCCAACGGCCTGCGGACCGAGCGCGGCCGAATCGCCGGCGTCGCCTACGCGGGGATGCTGACCCGCTACACGGTCGTCCTCGAGCGGGGCGGAGAACTTCAGGTCGTACGGCAAAACGTGGAGGGTGCGTCCATCGACGCGGCCTCCGAGCAGGGGAGGGAGGTGCTGGTGGGCTGGCGCCCGGAGCACACGGTCGCGGTCCGAGGCAAATCGACTACCGAGGAGGTACCACCGTGAGGACTCAGGACGCAAACCCGCAACGGACGGCGTGGCTCGTCATCGCCAGCTTGCTCGCCTTCATGCTGCTCTTCGCCGCCGGCTGCGGCGACGACGACGATGGAGGGGACGGCACGAGCGCGGCGCTCGAGAAAGTCGGCCAGCCCGAGGACCAGCTCGACCTGATCGCCTGGGCCGGGTACGTCGAGGACGGATCGACCGAACCCGGCGTCGACTGGGTGACGCAGTTCGAGAAACAGAGCGGGTGTCAGGTCAACGTCAAGGTCGGCAACACCTCCGACGAAATGGTGCAGCTGATGCGGACCGGCCAGTACGACGGCGTCTCGGCATCCGGTGACGCGACCCTGCGCCTGATCGAGGGCAACGACGTCAATCCGGTCAACACCGACCTCGTCGCCAACTACGCCGACGTCTTCCCGGGGCTCAAGGAGCAGCCCTACAACAGCGTCGACGGTCAGATGTACGGGATCCCGCACGGCCGCGGCGCGAACCTGCTGATGTACAACACCGACACGGTCAAACCGTCGCCCGGGGAATCCTGGAGCGTCGTCTTCGACCCCAAACAGGCGAGCAAATACTCGGGCAAGGTCACCGCTTACGACAGTCCGATCTACATCGCCGACGCGGCGCTCTACCTGAAAACCCACCAGCCCGACCTGGGGATCGAGAACCCCTACGAGCTGGACCAGGAGCAGTTCGACGCCGCGATTCAGCTGCTCAAGGAACAGCGCGACAACGTCGGCGAGTACTGGTCCGACTACACCAAGCAGATCCAGTCCTTTGCCAACGGCGACACGGTGGTCGGCACGACCTGGCCCTACCAGTACCTGACGCTGAAAGGGGAAGGCAAAGACGTGGAAGCGGTCTACCCCTCCAAAGAGGGCTCAACCGGGTGGTCGGACACCTGGATGATCAGCTCCGACGCCAAACACCCCAATTGCATGTATCTGTGGATGAACCACATCATCGATCCGAAAGTGAACGCCGAAGTGGCCGAGTGGTTCGGCGAGGCGCCGGCCAACTCGAAAGCGTGCCAGTTCACCGAAAACAAAAACCACTGCGACGAGTACGACGCAGCGGGCGAACGCTACCTCGACGACCTCTACTACTGGACGACGCCGTTGACCGACTGCGGTGACGATCGCGGCGAGGTCTGCAAAGACTACGCCGACTGGGTCCAGGGCTGGACGGAGGTGAAGGGCTGATCGAGGCAGCCAGACCGTGGACGCGGCGGGCGTAGCCGCGCCGGCGCCGAGGAGGTCGGTGGGCCACAGGCTTGCCGACCTCTTCCACGGCCGCCCCCGCCTGCAGGCGGGGGCGCTCCTCGCCGGGCCGGTCGGCTGGCTGGTCGTCGGCTACCTCGGCTCGCTCGCCGTCCTCCTGATCACCGCCTTCTGGTCGATCGGCGAACTGAGCGGCGAGATCGAGCGCGCCGCAACGCTGGACAACTTCAGGCTGATCGCCGAGGAACCCGTCTACCGCTCGATTGCCGGCCGCACGATCGCGATCGCGGCCCTGGTCACGATCACCGACGCGATCCTCGCCTTCCCGCTTGCCTTCTACATGGCGAAGGTCGCCACCCCCCGCCTCCGCGGCGCGCTCGTCGTCGCGGTGATGGTGCCGCTCTGGTCGGCCTACCTGGTCAAGGCCTACGCCTGGCGCACGATCCTCAGCGAGGACGGACCGCTCAACTGGGCGCTGGCGCCCTTCGGCCTCAGCGGTCCCGGCTACGGCCTGGTCGCCGTCTGGCTGGTGATGAGCTACCTCTGGCTCCCCTACATGGTGATCCCGATCTACGCCGGGCTGGAACGGATCCCCGACTCGCTGCTGAACGCCTCCGAGGACCTGCGGGCGAGGCCCTTCTACACCTTCCGCCGGGTGATCCTGCCGCTCGCCTTCCCAGCCGTCGTCGCCGGCTCGATCTTCACCTTCTCGCTCACCCTCGGCGACTTCATCGCCCCCAGCCTGGTCGGATCGGGGGACCAGTTCATCGGCACGGTGGTCTTCTCGACGATCACCACCAACCTGCCCCTGGCGGCGGCCTTCGCGACGGTGCCGATCGTGGTCATGGTCGTCTACCTGCTCGGCGCCCGGCGCCTGGGGGCCTTCGAGCATGTCTGAGCGCGGGATGACCCTCTCACCCTGGGCGAAGCGGCTGCTGCTCGGCGCCGCCTGCCTGACCCTCGCCTTTCTCTACATCCCGTTGCTGGTGATCACGATCGACGCCTTCAGCACGGCGACGACGCTGGAGTGGCCGCCGCCCAGCTTCACCACGCACTGGTTCGGCGACGCCGTCGACAACCCCGGTGCCCGCGAGGCCTTCTTCAACTCGCTGAAAGCGGGTGCACTGGCAACGGCGATCGCGCTGCTGCTCGGCACCCTCGCCTCGCTGGCCGTGGCGCGCCACCGCTTCTTCGGCCGCGAGACGATCTCCTTCCTCGTCGTCCTGCCGATCGCCCTGCCCGGAATCGTCACCGGGATCGCCCTCAACTCCACCTTCACCCAGGTCTTCGGAATCGACCTCAGCCTCTTCACGATCGTCGTCGGCCACGCCACCTTCTGCATCGTCGTCGTCTACAACAACGCGCTGGCGCGGCTGCGCCGGCTCTCGACCTCCTTCGAGGAGGCCTCGGCCGACCTCGGCGCGCACACCTGGCAGACCTTCCGCTTCGTGACGCTGCCGAACCTCCGGACCGCGCTGGTCGCCGGCGGCCTGCTCGCCTTCGCGCTCTCCTTCGACGAGATCATCGTCACCACGTTCACCGCCGGTAGCGGCATCCAGACGCTGCCGATCTGGATCTTCACCAACCTCTCCCGCCCCAACCAGTTGCCGATCGTCAACGTCGTCGCCGTGCTGGTCGTCCTGATCTCGATAATCCCCGTCTACCTCGCCCACCGCCTCACCCGCGAGGAAGGCGGCGCTGCTGGAAAAGCGGGCCGCGGTGGCGAAGTCGCCGCCGAGGCCACCGCGGTGCCGTAGGGCCGCCTAAGGCTGGCGGGCCAGGCGCTCTGCTTCCTCGGCGCCCACGTAGGGCGCCAGGGTCAGCTCGACCAGATCGGGGAGGAGCTGCTCCAGCTGAGCGGCGCGGCCAGCGCTGATCTCGCGCACGATCAGCGAAACGATGCCGCCGACCAGGGTCTCCTCGGTGGCCGCGGGGAGCGGGTGCTCGCCGCCGTGCTCGGGCCTCCCCGCCTTGAGGATCTCGACGAAGCCCTGCATCGAGGCGCGGTGGCGGGCGGCGATCTCACCTCCCGCGGCGATCGGCTCGATCATCGTCAGCCGGGCCAGCTCCGGCTCGCCGGCGAGGAAGCGCAGCATCGTCGCCAGCGCGGCGCGCACCTGCTGCGGCCAGTCCTCGAACGATTCGGCCGCGGCCTGCATCGATGCCCGGATGTGGTCGGAGACCATCTCGTAGGCGGCGAGGAAGCAGGCTTCCTTGTCGGCGAAGTGCTCGTAAAAGGTACGACGGGAGACCGATGCCGCCTTGGTGATGTGGGCGACGGTGGTCTCGTTGTAGCCGCGCTCGGCGACCGTGTCGACCAGGGCGGTGATGATCCGCTCGCGCTGGTTCTGGACGATGAACTCGCGCGGCAGCCCGTGGCGGCCGGCGGGCAGGCGAGGTGAGGCGGCCGGCGCGGCAGCTTTGGCTTTCGGCTTCTTGCCGCCTTTCTTCGCCGTCCCTTTCGACGCACCCTTGGCCACGAACCGACGATACCCCAGAGCCTGGCGACTTCGGCGCCCTAGTGCAGCGGCTGGACCAGCAGCTCGTCCTCGGCGGCACGGGCGCCGAGGTAGGGCATCACCGCCATGTAGATCAGCTCCGAGAGGAATTCCTCGCCGCGCTCGATCGAGCCCGCTTCGAGTTTGGTCAGGACGATGCCGTAGATCGCCCCCGCGGCTATTTCGGCCGTGCAGCGCGACATCGGGCCGCGCCTGCCGCCCTCTCCCCGGCCGCCGTCGAGCAGGTCGGCGCAACCCTGCATGAGGCGGTCGCGGCGGTCCTGGGCGCCGCTGCCGGCGCCGTTCACGGCGACCAGGAGGAAGCGGGCGCGGAGGGGGTCCTCCTGCAGGAAGCGCATCGCCGCCCAGCCCGCGGCCCAGATCCGGTCGTGCCAGGTGGCCGCCGCCTCGTGGGCTGCCCTCACGCGCTCGCAGAAGCCGGCCGCGACCTCGTCGTGGACGCTGAGGAAGCAGTCCTCGAGATCGGCGAAGCAGCGGTCGAAATGGCCGCCGTTCACGTTGGCCCGCTCGCAGACGGCCTCCACCGTGACCGCGCCGAAGCCGTGTTCGCCGACCAGACCGACAATCGCGGTCGCGATCCGGTCGCGGGCCGGGTCGCGGCCCCTACTCGAGCCGTTCAGACGGGACAAAGAAGGCGACCAACCGAACTCCCCGCGCTCGTTTGCCCCGCCCTGCGCCCCACTAAGCCGCCGCCCGCGCCTGGGCCGCCTCCGCGGCACGCGCCGCCTCGACCTCCCCCACGTACGGCGTCAGCGTCACCTGCAGCATCTCCGGCAGCAGCTCCTTGAGACCGTCGGCCTGGCCGGAGACAAGCCGCTGGTGGACCAGCCAGGCCAGCCCGCCCGCGATCGCCACCTCGAGTCCCTCCGGCAGGCGCTCCGAGCGCGGGTTCAGCTCCCTGCCCTCTCGCAGCTTGGGCGCGACGCTCTCCAGCATCCCCTGGTAGCGGGCCAGCGCCGCGCCGCCGGCCGCCTGCGACTCGACGATGCAGAGCTTGGCGCGTGCCTGCTCGGTGACCACCATCTCGAGGAAGACCTCCAGGCCGGCCGCGATCTGGTCGGGCCAGGCCGGCTCCGGTTCGAGCAGCTCGGCGAAGACCTCCCGCGCCGCCTCGACGTTCTCGTCGAAGGCGGCGAGGAAGCACTCCTCCTTGTTGGCGAAGTGCTCGTAGAAGGTTACGAGGGCGACCCGCGCCGTTTTCGCGATCAGCTCGATCGTCGTCTTCTGGTAGCCGCGCTCGGCGACCAGCTCGGCGGTGGCCAGGAGCATCCGCTCGCGCTGGTTCTGGGTGACGAAGTCGCGCGGGACGAGATGCCGGCCCGGGGGCAATTTCGCGAGGCGCTCCGAGATCGGCCGCGAGTCTGCCATTCCGACAAGGTACCAAAACATACATCTGGTGTCTACCCGCCTTTTCTACAGAAAATCGTGCATTCTGGCCAACGTGGTTTTTGAAAGCTGGTATATCTAGACAAAAGGAACTCGTTTCCGAAAGGGTTGAGCGATGGTGGACCACAGCTCCGACGAGGCGACCGTCTCGGTGATTCCCTTCCCGGGGCCCCGCACCCGTCCCCCCCGCCAACGCCTGCTGGAGGCGATGCTCGTCGTCAGCGGCGAGCTCGGCTACGAGCAGGTCGCGGTCCGTCACGTGATCGAGCGGGCGAAGACCAGCAGGGCGACCTTCTACAAGCACTTCGACGACAGGGAGGACTGCTTCGCACAGGCCCACGGCGACGCTTGCGACTGGCTCTGCCGCAGGCTGATCGGCGCCGGCAGGCGGCAACCGACCTGGCGCGAGGGGCTGCGCACCGCGATGGCCGAGCTGCTGGAGTTCTGCGCCAACCAGCCGGCGATCGCCAAAGCGCTCTTCGTCGAGGTGCACGCCGCCGGCGAGCGCGCGCTGGACCAGCGCCGCGATTTGATGGAGCGCCTCTCCCGCGCACTGGACAGCGCGCGCCGCGAGATTCCCTCTCGCCAAGCTCCACCTCCTATTACGTCGACCTTCATAGTAGGGGCGATCGACACGCTTGTGTCGGCGAAATTGATGGACGGCGACGCCGAGCGGGCCCCGGAGATGCTCCCCGGCCTCCTCCACTTCGTCGTCATGCAGTACTACGGCGAGGACGCCGCCTGGGAAGAGATGACCGCCGCGCCCCTCGCCACCTGGCAGGCCCGCCGCGAGGCGGCCTCCCAGGGCCCGCCGCGGGGCGGATGAGCTCGGCGAGCTGAGGATCGGATTCCGCGCGCTCTTCCGCGCGAAAAGTCAAACGCCGGGCCCTACAGCGGGATGTTGCCGTGCTTGCGCTTCGGCTGCTCGACCCGCTTGCTCTGCAGCATCCGCAGCGCCTTGATCAGCTTCGGACGGGTTTCCTTCGGCTCGATCACGTCGTCGATGTAGCCACGCTCCGCCGCCGAGTAGGGGTTGGCGAAGTGGGCTTTGTAGTCGTCGATCAGCTTCTGGCGCCGCTCGTCGGGGGTGGGCGAGGAGGCGATGTCGCGGCGGTAGATGACGTTGACCGCGCCCTCGGGGCCCATCACGGCGATCTCGGCGGTCGGCCAGGCGACGTTGTAGTCGGCCAGCATGTGCTTGGAGTTCATCACGTCGTAGGCGCCGCCATAGGCCTTGCGGGTGACGACGGTGAGCTTCGGCACGGTCGCCTCGGTGAAGGCGTAGAGCAGCTTGGCGCCGTGGCGGATGATCCCGTTCCACTCCTGGTCGGTACCGGGCAGGAAGCCGGGCACGTCGGTGAAGGTGATCAGCGGCACGTTGAAGGCGTCGCAGGTGCGGACGAAACGGGCCGCCTTCTCGGAGGCCTCGATGTCGAGCACACCGGCCAGGTGGGCGGGCTGGTTGCCGACGATCCCGACCGGGAAGCCGTCGAGCCGCGAGAAGCCGCAGACGATGTTCTTGGCGAAGTGTTCGTGGACCTCGAGGAACTCCTCGTCGTCGACGGTGCGGGAGATCACGTCGCGCATGTCGTAGGGCTTGGAGGGATCGTCGGGGACGACGGTGTCGAGATCCTCGGCTTCGCGCTCGGGGTCGTCGGCGGGAGCGAAGCGGGGCGGCGGCTCGAGGTTGTTCGAGGGCAGGAAGCTGAGCAGGTAGCGGGCGTCCTCGAGGCAGCTCTCCTCGTCCTCGGCGGCGAAGTGGGCCACTCCCGACTTCGAGTTGTGGCTCATCGCCCCGCCCAGCTCCTCGAACTCGACTTCCTCGCCGGTCACCGTTTTGATCACTTCCGGGCCGGTGATGAACATGTGAGAGGTCTCTTTGACCATGAAGATGAAGTCGGTCATCGCCGGCGAGTAGACGGCGCCGCCGGCGCAGGGGCCCATGATCAGGCTGATCTGCGGGATCACGCCGGAGCATTTGACGTTGCGGACGAAGACGTCGCCGTAGGCGCCGAGCGAGACGACCCCCTCCTGGATCCGCGCCCCGCCGGAGTCGTTGATCCCGATCACCGGCGCCCCGACCTGGGCGGCGAGGTCCATCACCTTGCACATCTTCTCCGCCATCACCTCGCCGAGGCTGCCCCCGAACACAGTGAAGTCCTGGGAGAAGACGAAGACGGTGCGGCCTTCTATGGTGCCGTGGCCGGTGACGACCGCGTCACCCCACGGCCGTCTCTTCTGCATCTCGAAGTCGTAGGTGCGGTGGCGGACGAAGGTGTCGAGCTCCTCGAAGGAGCCCGGGTCGAGCAGCTTCTCGACCCGCTCCCGCGCGGTCATCTTCCCCTTCGCGTGCTGCTTCTCCACCGCCTCCTCGGAAGCGGAGTGGATGGCGGCCTCGCGCAGCTCGCGTAGGTAGTTGAGCTTCTCCTCGTGGGTAACGGGATTCCTCTCGCGCATCGCGGCGCGGGAGTCTATTGCCAGCCGGCGGTCGGCGCCGAAGCCGTCCTTGATCGAGGTTCGTGAGAGCGAGCGATACTTGATTAGGTATCATAACTGCGATGAATTCCGTCCCTCTCCTCGTGCGCGAGCTCCGGCTCGCTGCCGGCCTATCCCAACGCGCACTCGCCAAGCGAGCCGCCACCTCGCAGCCGGCGATCGCCCGCTACGAGGGGGGCGTCGCCGCCCCCTCCCTGGAGACGCTGGAGCGACTCGCGGCTGCGTGCGGACGGCGGGTCCGCATCGACGCCGAAGTGGTGCCTGACCGGCACGACGTCGAGCTGGCGGAGGTGCTGCTCCGACTCACCCCGGAGGAGCGACTCCAAACCCTGCGGCGCTACGCGCGCCTGCGCCAGCTCGCCGAGACGCCGAGATGACCGAACTCGACCCCGAGAGGCTTCTGCGCTCCCTCGTCGACCACGAGGTCGACTTCTGCGTGATCGGGGCCGTTGCAGCGTGGCTGCAGGGCAACCCGGCGGTCACCCTCGACCTGGACGTGATGCCGCGGCGAGGGCTGGACAACGCCGAACGCCTGGCCGGAGCGCTCAATGCACTCGGGGCTCGCCGGCGTGGAAGCAGCTCGGCGATCGAGCTGGAAGGTGCCGACTTCCTCGGCTGGCAGATCCAGCAGTTCGACACCGAGGCGGGCCCGCTCGACGTCGTTCCACGTGCGGCCGCGATCGGCGGTTTCGAGGACGTCGCGACGATCGAGATGGCCCTGGGCGACCTCTCGGTTCGGGTGCTCACGATCGACGAGGTGATCGTGAGCAAGGAGCAGCTCGGGCGGCCGAAGGACACGGCCGCCCTGCCCGCTCTATACGCCACTCGGGAGGCCCTCCGCCGACGGCGCGAGGGCAAGGGGAGCTCCTAGGGTTCCGCGCAGACTGCGAAGGCTTCGAGGGACCAGGATTCCGTCTCGGCCCCGACCACCTCGTGGGCGGTAGCCGTCCAGCCGATCCGTTTGCCCTGCGAGTCCGGCGCCGTCGGCGCAGACTCGCCCAGCGCGACCCCGATTGCCGAGCCGAGCGTCAGCTTGGCCCCGCCGCCGACCGCGACCTTCCCGGATGGGCATTCGGCCGTGGCCGTCTTCGGGCTTTCCGAGTCGTTCGAGCTCAATTTGGTCGCGTAGGAGACGTTCTTGAGCAGCTGCCCGCTGAGGCTCGGGGCCAGTTTGGCCGCAGTCACCGAGCCTTCCTGGAGCTTGCCGGTGGTCACCGCGTCGCCGCCGATCTTCGAGGCGGTGACCGCGTTGCTGGCCAGCTTCTCGCCGGTCACCGCGCCGTCTTTCAGCTTGCCGCTGGTGACGACGCTGCCGCCGAGCTTCGAGGAGCGCACCGAACCGTCGGCGATCTGGAGCGTGCCGACCGCACCGGTGGCGATCTTGGTCGAGATCACGGCCCCGTTGCGGATTTTCGGCATCGTCACCGCCCCTTTGCGGATTTTCTGCGCCGTCACCGACCCGTTGCCGAGGTGCTGGGCCTTGACCGACTTCTTGCCGATCGTCGTCGCCGCGTAGGCGGCCCCGCTGAGCGCCACGAACAGCGCCATGCACGAGAGCACGTTCGCCACGGACAGGTGTCTCTTCAAGAGGTTCACTCGCTTCTTCTCCTTTTGCGTTTTTGGCGCTACCGGAAGGGCTGCTTCTGCGGCTCGGCAAGGTGGTCGAGGACGCGCTCCAGATCGGCCTCGGCGAGGCCGGATCCCTCTCCGGCACGGATCTCGACCCGCGTGCCAAAGCCCTTCTCGGCCATCGTCACCTCGAAACCCTCCAGGCCCTCGATCAGCTCGGTCAGCTCCGGCTCGGACTTCATCAGCGTCCGCGATGCCTCGATCATTGGGGGCCGCTTCAACCGCCACGCCGCTCTTCCTTCCCCAAATTGGGACTGGCAGAGACCGTTCAGGGGGAGAACTAGCGCCCATCCGACCTTGACCCCATTCAGGTGTGGTCAATGTCGGATGGGCGTGACAGCAAACGCAGCAGACAAGCCTGGGAGCTGGCGGGACGGCAGCACGGGGTGGTCGCACGGCGCCAGCTGCTGGCGCTGGGGTTCAGCTCGGGAGAGATTGAGCACCGGATTGGGCGCAACCGGCTGCACATCGTTACCCGTGGCGTCTACGCCGTGGCTGGCCGGAGCTGACACGCGAGCGACGCTGGATGGTGGCGGTCCTTGCCTGCGGCGACGGCGCGGCGCTGAGCCATCGCAGCGCCGCGGCGCTCTGGGGTATCGGCAAGGAGGGACGCGACCGCATCGACGTAAGCGTGAGGCGACGCTGCGAACTTCGCAGGCCGGGCCTTCGCGTCCGCGGTCGTCCAACCCTCGCGGCGGAGGACGTCGTGTTGCGCGATGGGATACCGCTCACTGCCGTAGCGCGCACCCTGGTTGACCTTGCGACCGAACTACGCCTCATCCCGCTCGAGCGGGCGGTCAACGAAGCGGACAAGCGAGATTTCATCGATCCCGAGACGCTGCGCACGCAGCTGGACGACTATGCGGGCGAGCCCGGCGCCCGCGCCCTCCGCCAGCTCCTCGACAAGCGCACCTTCCGCCTCTCCGACTCGGACTTGGAGATCTACTTCCGTCCCATTATCACCCGAGCTGGCCTGCCGCCGCCGCTCAGCAAACAGATCGTCAATGGCTGGGAGGTGGACTTCTACTGGTCGGCCCTAGGCCTGGTGGTGGAGACCGACGGACTGCGATATCACCGGACTCCCGCGGCGCAAGTCCGCGATGCCAAACGCGACCGGACTCACACGATCGCGGGAATGATGCCGCTGCGCTTCACGCACTACGAGATCCGGTACGAACCCACCCAGGTACGCGACCAGCTGGCAGCTGCCGTCCACACCCTCCGCAAGCGCGCATCCGATATTGACCACACTTGAGGGGGGTCAATATCGGATGCGCACCTCAGGCCAGGCGATTTAGAAGAACGCGCCGCCGCGGTACTCGCCGAAGACGTCGCGCATCGCGCCGCAGACCTCGCCGATCGAGGCGTCGGCGGCCAGCGCGGCGCGGATCGGGAGCAGCAGGTTGCCCTCGCCGCGGGCGACATCGCGCAGCGACTCGAGCTTCTCGTCGACCGTGGCCTGGTCGCGGGACTCCTTGAAGGCCTTCAGGCGGGCGAGCTGGCGCTGCTCGGACTCGGGGTCGACGCGGAGGATGTCGACGTCGTCGACCTGGTCGGTGACGTACTTGTTGACGCCGACGATGATGTCCTGGCCGGACTTGTAGCGCTCGTGGTAGGAGTGCGCCGACTCCTCGATCTCGCGCTGCATGAACTCCAGCGCCTCGACCGAGCCGCCCAGCCCCTCGACCTTCTCCATCAGCTCCTTGGCGCGCAGTTCGATCTCGTCGGTCAGCGACTCGACGAAGTAGGAGCCGGCGAAGGGGTCGACCGTGTCGGCGACGCCGGACTCGTGCGCGAGCACCTGCTGGGTGCGCAGGGCGATCCGGGCGGAGCGCTCGGTCGGCAGCGCCAGCGCCTCGTCGAAGCCGTTCGTGTGCAGGCTCTGGGTCCCGCCGGCGACCGCCGCGAACCCCTGCAGGGCGACGCGGATGATGTTGACCTCGGGCTGCTGGGCCTGCAGCGTGACGCCGCCGGTCTGGGTGTGGAAGCGGATCTTCATCGAGTTCGGGTTCTCGGCCCCGAAGCGCTCCTTGACGATCTCCGCCCACATCCGCCGCACGGCGCGGAACTTGGCGACCTCCTGGAAGACGTTGTTGTGGCCGTTGAAGAAGAAGGCAAGGCGGGGGGCGAACTCGTCGATCTTCAGCCCCCGCTCCAGCGCCGCTTCGACGTAGGCGATCGCGTTGGAGAGGGTGAAGGCGACCTCCTGCACAGCCGAGCAGCCCTTCTCGCGGATGTGGTAGCCGGAGATCGAGATCGTGTTCCATTTCGGCACGTTTTGGTGGCAGTACTCGAAGATGTCGGTGGTCAGCCGCATCGTCGGCTCGGGCGGGTAGATGTAGTTGCCGCGGGCCATGTACTCCTTCAGCACGTCGTTCTGGACCGTGCCGCGCAGCTTCTCGGAGGGGACGCCCTGCTCCTCGCCGACCAGCTCGTAGAGCAGGAGGAGGACCGCTGCCGGGGCGTTGATCGTCATCGAGGTCGAGACGCTGTCGAGCGGGATCTGGTCGAAGCAGATCCGCATGTCCTCGATCGTGTCGATCGGGACCCCGGTGCGGCCGACCTCGCCGTTGCAGAGCGGGTCGTCGGAGTCGCGGCCGAGCTGGGTCGGCAGGTCGAAGGCCATCGAGAGCCCGGTCGAGCCGTGCTCGATCAGGTAGCGGTAGCGCTCGTTGGTGTC
>DATMEP010000014.1:0-23574 GCA_035556755.1 Solirubrobacterales bacterium | reverse complement strand
GTCGTGGGCGACTTCGCCGCTGTCCTCGTCGAAGGAGTAGGCGGCGACGGGGGCGTCGGGCGGGGTCTCGATCGCCGTGGCCGAGTCGGCGGAGACCTCGGCCTCGCTGAGGGCGCGGCCGTAGAGGCGGACCTCGTCGATGCGGCCGTTGAAGAAGTCTTCTTCGTCGTTCGTTCCAATCAGCAACCGGCCTTCGCCGTTTTCGATGTTTTCGGGAGCCGCCTCGGTGTCGATGAGCTCGCCGTTGACGTAGAGGCGCAGGTTGGCGCCGTCGTAGGTCAGCGCGAGGTGACTCCAGGCGTTGTCCGTCAGGTCTTCTTCACCCTCGACGTCCACCCACGAGGAGACTTCGTCTGCCAAGGCACCTTCTGGCACGCCGGCTTCTTCCCCGCCCGCCATGAGGGAGTAGCTGTAGAAGTTTTCGGTTTCCTTCCAGATCACCGACTCCCAGGTGGCGTCTTCGTCGGGACGCACCCACGTCTCGATGGTGAATTCCTCGGTCAGCTGCAGCTCGGGGCTGTCGGCGATTTCGACGTAGTCGTCGTTGCCGTCGAGGTAGATCGCCGAGCCGTACTTGCCTTTGACCCATTCGGTGTGTACGAGTTCCCCGTCGTGGTTGCCGGCGGAGTCGTGGGCGACTTCGCCGCTGTCCTCGTCGAAGGAGTAGGCGGCGACGGGGGCGTCGGAGGCCGCAGCCGCAGCGTTGCCTGGCACAAGCGCCATGGCTATGCACACAACGGCTAGAGCTGCTGCCAACAACGGTGCGCCAAAGCCATGGGCACCCCTGCGTTGCAAAGCAAGCACGACTCTCCTCCCCTAGCCCTTGGGCCCCTGAGGCCCGTTTTGCAACGCAGACTTAACTTATATTCAGAGATCTGTCAACTAATTGAACGCGTTTTTGACGTTAGAGGCCTCCGCCGCAAACTCTTACCTAAAACTGCCGTAGCTGAGCTGGACGAATGCTGCATCGGCTCTATGCGGCGTTCGGCCACTCCTGGCGAAAGTGCCTGGTAGTCGCCGCAGGGACCCGATCGCCGTCGGCTGACGGCCTCCGCTCAGTAGCCGGTGCCGGTCTTGACCTGCTTGCGCTCGGAGGGGTGGGCGCCACCCTTTTTCTCCAGCGTCGCGCAGGCCAGGGCGATGTCGTCGGCGAGGCGATCGATCTGCTCACGGCTGAGCGTCTGCTTGACCAGCGCCCGCAGCACCTTCACCTCTTCGGCGTTGGGCGGCATCGTGTAGGCGGGGAGCATCCAGCCGCGCTCGGCAGAGAGCTGCCAGGAGAGGTCGAACTCGTCGTAGTTCTTATCGCCGGCGAGCTTGAAGGCGACCAGGGGCAGCTGCTCCTCACCGTCGCCGATCAGCTCGAAGTCACCCATCGCCTTGAGCTTGTCGGCCAGCGACCGCGCGTTCTCCTGCATCGCCTTCATGACGTAGGCGTAGCCCTCGCGCCCGTAGCGGACGAAGTTGTAGTACTGGGCGAGCACCATCGAGGCGCCGGTCGAGAAGTTGAGGGTGAAGGTCGCATCGGTTTTGCCCAGGTAGTTCTCGTAGAAGACGAGGTCCTCGGCAAGATCGGATTTCTCGCGGAAGACGAGCCAGCCGATGCCCGGGTAGACGAGGCCGAACTTGTGCCCGGAGACGTTGATCGAGCGCACCTGCTCGAGCCGGAAGTCCCACTCTGAGTCGGGGTAGAGGAAGGGCCAAACGAAGGCGCCGCTGGCGCCGTCTATGTGCAGTGGGACGTCGAGGCCTCTGTCCCCCTTGAGGTCGACGAGGAGCTTGTTGATGCCGACTATGTCGTCGGCGTGGCCGGTGAAGGTCGTGCCGAGCACGGCGGCGACACCGATCGTGTTCTCGTCGACGTGCGGCTCCACGTCTTCAGGGCCGATCGTGTACTTGCCCTCCTGCAGCGGCACGATGCGCGGCTCGACGTCGAAGTAGCGGCAGAACTTCTCCCAGACCACGTGCACGTCGCCGCCGAAGATCAGGTTGGGCTTGTCGACCGGCTTCGATTCGGCTTCACGCCGCTGCTTCCACTTCCACTTCAGCGAGAGCGCGCCGAGCATGATCGCCTCCGAGGAGCCCTGGGTGCGCGTCCCGGTCGTCTCGCCAGGGGCGTTATAGAGATCGGCGAGCATGCGGATGCAGCGCTGCTCGACCTCGGCCGAGATCGGGTACTCGGCGTGGTCGATGAAGTTGCGGTAGAGGTTGTCGGCGATGATCCGCTGGGCCTCGGGCTCCATCCAGGTCGTGACGAAAGTCGCCAGGTTGCGCTGCGGGTCGCCCTCCAGCGCCAGTTCCTCGCCGACGAGGCGCATCGCATCGAGCGACGACATTCCACTCGCCGGGAAGTCCTTGTCGGGAGCGTCCTCGGTGAGGAAGCGATTGCCGTAGAGCATCGCCGCAGCGTCGTCGCCAGCTCCCGGAGCGTTGTGCGAGGTTGGCGTCACAGGCGAGGCCAGCCATCCTATCCGCAGCGGGCCCGCCCGAAGGCGGCCGAAGCATTCCGACTGCGGACCGGCCCGTAACCAAGGAGAATGGGTAGATGCCCCCACCCCGCCGCCCAAAGAAGCAAACCGAGCGCGTCGACTTCGGCTGGGTGATCTCGTTCGGCTGCAAGCCCACCGGCAAGCTCCGGCGTCTCAAGGTCGACTCCGACCCGGCCGCCGACACGCGGCCGATCGAGGTCCCCTGCCTCTGCGGCGAGGTCCACCGCGTGATCGTCTCCCCGTACCGGCGTCGGCGCTCCGCCGAGGAACCGTTCGACCTCGAGGTCGCCTCGCTCGACGAGCTGCGCTGAGGCCGAGGACGACTTCCTAGTCAATCTCCTCGGCCCGCTCGCCACTTCGCGCCAAAGCGATACCGCCAAGGACCAGCAGAGCTCCGAAGGCGAGAAAGAGAACATCCCAGAGGACCACGTTGTCGTAGTTGACATGGTGGACGGTGAGGATCTGATGGTCGACGATCCCCTCGACGAGATTGAAGAGCCCCCACCCGGTCAGCATCATTCCGACCAAATGCTTCCCGGTCAGGATCGCGCCCTTTCGCAAGGCGCCCCAGATCAAGAAAAGACCGACGAGGGCCGCAACGAACGTCAGGCTGTGAAAGAGGCCATCGGCGAGCGTGTTCTCTTCGAGTCCCGCGACCGTGTTGGTCGGACTGTCTCCAGTGGAGCTGAGCATGTGGTGCCACTGCAGAAGCTGATGGAGAACGATGCCGTCGAAGAAGCCGCCGAAACCGACGCCCAAGAGAAGACCGCCGTTCCGCACGCTGGCTCGGTCGGCCGGAGGTACCGCAGTGCCCGGTCGGCTCCTACAAGAGCCCCGGGGGCTCTGCTCAGATTCCCGTGCCATCTCCCGTGCTCCTACCCAGCCGTCAAGTTGGGCGAACTCGTCGCCGATCGCGAAAGGGCAGGAAGTCGGGGGCGAAATAGATCCCGACCGGACGCTTGTCCTCGCTGCTCTGCGGGTAGAGAGAGACTTCTTGAAGATGGCGGACTCGCCGACGAAGATCACTCCCTACCGCAACGGGCCATATCTCATCCGTGGCCCATTCGTGATGGTCGACCAGAGTGGGAACGAGATCGAGATCAAGCGGCGCGTGGTTGCCCTGTGTCGCTGCGGGCGCTCACAGATCCGTCCGTTTTGCGACGGCACCCACAAGGCGATCGGATTCCGGGCCGAGAGCGGACTCGCCGTTTCCACTGAGGACCCCGGAGTAGCGGCGGCGCAGTCGACGCAACGGGGTCGCCGAGTGCCCGAGCCGGCGGCCCCCATAGAGGACTCCTCCTCGTAGCTTCGCCGCCAGGGCAAGCCAGGAGCAGAGCGAACGCTCCGCTATCCAGGCGGGCGCCAGCAACGAGCCGCTGAGGGGAAAGCGCGTCGCTCCCCCCGCCCTCCTGCGACCGATCTCCGCGACGACCGTCGAAGCAAGCGCGCCGACGAGGAGGCGGTGGACGTGACCTCGCCGCAATGAACGAGCTGCGAGGGGAACCACTGCGAGGAAGGCGCCGATGCGAGCCGGGATGGCGAAGTCGTCATAGGCCTGGCGGACACGCTGCGAAAGGAAATGGGCCGCGCTCGGCGGCCGCCTCGCAACGTAGAGGTCGAGCGGGGTCGCCACCTTTCCGCCGGCGGCGCGGATCGTCCGCATCAGCTCCAGGTTCTCGAAGAGAGCGTCGCCGTCGTAGCCACCGGTAGCGAGGAGGGCGCTGCGGCGAACGGCGAGCGTGCCGGGAAAGTCGCCAACCGGGAACGTCGGGTCGCCGGTGAAGACGCGGTTCAGCAGCGAGCGGGCGGTGTCCCAGCGAGCGTGCCAAGGCATCTCGTCGAAGTAGTTCTGCGGCCGCACGAGCTCCACCTCACCGAGGAGCTCCACCGTGCGGCGCAGGGTCGAAGGCTCATACCGGACGTCGTCGTCGGCCAGCACTACCAGCTCGCCAGAGCACTCGCGCACTCCCGTGAGCACGCCGTTCACCTTGCCCATCTGGCAGTCCAGATCGGGGTGCGGCGCCAGATGGCGGGCGACGCCGCGCAGAGCTTTGGCGTGCTCCGCGAAGACGGGCGCAGGCGAACCGTCGACAACGAGGATCTCGTCGGCCGCCCCGGCGATCGAGCACAGGTAGGCGTGCAGCTCCTCGATCGGGCCAGATTCGGCCCAGCGCAGCGGCAGGACATAGGAAACGCTGGAGTCGGCCTCCCCCATCGCGGTCAGGTCTCGGTGCCGACCAGGGATTGACGCAGCGAGGTCCGGTCTTCCCCCCAAGCGTCGAGCAGGTGCTTCGCGAAGCGATCTTCGAGGAAGAGCAGCGCCCGGGCGCCGAAGAGGATGTCAGCGGCCAGCTCCGACTCCTGGCGCGCCAATCCCCCCGCCAGGTCGTGGGCGGCGATGTTCTCGTGCACCGCGTCGGCCTCGACATGCTCGTCGTAGAAGTCGGTCGCCTCGACGCCGAAGCCGAGGCGCCGCAGGGCGTTGCCGTAGCGACGATTGGGCAGGGCCGACGTCATCTCGAACATCGCCAGGTGACCGACGATCGCGCCGCGCCGGCTGCGGCGCAGGCCGGTCGCCGACATCAGGTTGACGGTCGCCAGCGTCTCGCCGGGCGCGTGTGCGAGATAGGCGTTCTCGCGGTCATCGAGGCCGAGTGCCCGCATCGTCTTCGCGAAGAGCCGTGAGTGCATGCGCTCGGGCCGGCCGCCGCCGTACTCGTCGGCCTGCACCTCGAGCAGCGCCGTCTTCGCAGGGCCGTCGAGGCGCGGGATCGCCCAGCTGTGGGGGTCGGACTCCTTCAGCTGGTAGAAGGAGCGGTGGACGACGAACTCGCGGAATTCCTCGATCCCGGCCTCGACCTCGAGATGGCGAGAGAGAGATACGCCATCGTCTTCGGCCTCGAGGCGAAAGAGCAGATCGCCGATCGCCGCCGGATCGACCGCTTCGCCAGGGGCTACCTCGGTCTCCAGTGCGTCGAAGAAGGCTCCCTCGAGTACTGCCCGCAGCGCCAGGAGAGTCGGGTCCCACTCCCAAGCGGGATCGAGGTTCGGGAAGGAGCGGTAGTGGAGCTCAAAGCAAAGGTAGAGGGCCAGTTGCAGATCGTCGTCGCCGAGTGGGTCCGCGACGAGGGCGGCGAGCCTAGCTGCCTCCTCCGCAGGCTCGGCGGAGAGAGTCGCGTCTGCCTGCGGCGCCGAGAGCATTCCCACGACCAGGTCACAGATCGACCCCGTTGACGGCAGCGCGACCTTTGAGTCCATCCGCTCCTCCAAGACCTTGCTCACCTTGGTCAGGTTCCCTGTGGCGCCCTTCGGAAAACGCACGCTGAAAAAGGCCCGCCTCGCTGCCCTCTCGGCACCTCCTCGTTGGGCTAGCCGATCGACAGGCAAACTGCGGTGGCATCGTCGGAGAGCTCTCCCCCGCTCTTGGCGACCACCGCACGATGAACCTCCCGCACCGTGTCGGCCGCCGATCCACGCTGGGAGCGCAGCGCCGCTTCGATCAGGCCCTCCTCCCCCAGACCTGCCTGGCCCTCGCCATGTTCGATTACACCGTCGGAGACCATCAGGAGACGGTCGCCGGCGAGCAACGTGCTCGAGCGCTCGCTCGGCTTTGGCGTCGAACGGGCGCCGAGGCCGTGCGTCGTGGGGAACCGCAGCGACTCGACCGGCCCGTCGTCACGCAGAATCCACGGCGCGACATGGGCGCAGTTGGCGATCTCCAACCCATGCGTGGTTGGATCCCAGCGGGCAATCATCGCCGCCATCTCGGCTCGTGGCCCGGGCATTTCGCGAAGCGTTTGGTGGACGACCATCAGCGCCTCGCCGATCGCGGCGCCACTGCGCCTGCTCGCGCGCAGGGCGCCGATGGCGACTGCGCTGCTCGCGGCGGAGCGGGTGCTGTCACCGAGGCCGTCGGCGAGCGTGATCCAGACCCCGTCGGGATTCTCCACCACGTCGAACCAGTCGCCGGCCACCTCATAGGTGGGCAGAACGTTGCCGGCGACTTCCGCGCCGGTGACGCGCGCGATTCGCGGCGGCAGGAGGCTTTGCTGGATCTCCGCGGCGGCCCTCGGCTGCTTTCCCCGCTGGGCGCTGGCGAAGACGTCGGTATAGCGATCGGCAAGGGTCACTGCTGCAGCCGCCTGTCGCGCCAGCTCGGTCAAAGGCTCGCGCGGGTGGCCGAACGCGATCAGAACTCCGATCGCGCGACCGCGCAGCCAGAGCGCGAACAGCTCGACCCCCCGAAGGTCGGCGAGGTCATGACGCAAAGTGGCTATGGCGTCGGCATCGAGCTCCGGCCCGATCGCGAACGGAGCCCGCAGCTGCTCACCCAGCCGCTTTGACCCTGCCATATGCAACAGGTGGCTGCCGTCGATGTCCAGGACGTAGAGAGCGACCGGCACCTCGGCGATGCGCTGTGCCTCGGCGACAAGCTGCTCGGGCAGCAAGGCCGGCGGCACTACGTCGAAGACGTGGATCGCGTCGAGAGCAAGGGGACGTTGTCGACCGAGGCGACCGGCGGGGAGGATTCCGTCACTGTCCTCCGCACGCCGCACCGCCCCGTCCTCGGGCCGTGCATCGAGCTTCGCGATGAGCTGATCGCGGTCTGCGAAGCGCCTGTAGAGGGTCGAGCGAGAGACCCCTGCCGCAGAGGCGATATCGGAAAGAGTCGCCGAGGGCGACTGCTCGAGGAGTCGCTTCGCTGCCTCCAGGATGCGCTCGTCATTGCGCAGGGCGTCGGCTCGGCGCAAATCCGTCTGTTTGCTTTGTGCCTGCCTCGCCATCAGATCCTCCTGTTCTGTCAAACGTGGGAGCGGCTTCCCACCCTCGACCCAGGCGCTGGCGGGAAATGGAACAGCTTGTCCTTGATGAGTGTGCCATTTGAACCAAATTGAGGCACCTCGGCGATTCGATCTCGTCAAGGTGGGGCAGAGATCTGAGACAGGTCAAAAAGCCGAATCCCGCGACCGAAGGAGCGTCGAATGGCCCAAACCAACACGAGCTTCACCCGGAGGACGGGTGCCCCTGACGACGCCAAGGAGCGCTCGGTCTCCGAGCTCTTGCAGCAATTGACCGAGCAGACGACCAGGCTCGCCCAGAAGGAGATCGAACTGGCCAAGGCCGAGATGGCCGTCAAGGGCAAGCGACTCGGCATCGGCGCCGGAGCCTTCAGCGCCGCTGGACTGATCTCCCTTCTCGCATTGGGCGCCGCGACCGCAGGAGCGATCCTCGGACTGGCGACTGCGCTCGAGGGTTGGCTCGCCGCCCTGATCGTGGCGGTCGCCTATCTGGCGCTCGCCGGGGTGCTGGCCCTCGTGGGCCGCTCCAAAGTTCAGGCCGCGACGCCGCCTGTACCCGAGCAGACCGTCGAAAGCATCAAGGAAGACGTGGAATCGACCAAGGAAAAGGCCAAGGAGGGACGAGAATGAGCGCTTCAGAGAAAGGGAAATCTTCGACGGCGGCAAGTACCGACGACTCCCGCGAGCCGGATGAGATTCGCGAGGAGATCGAGCAGGCCCGCGAGGAGATGGGCGAGACCGTGGCCGCAGTTGCCGAGAAGACCGACGTCAAGCAGCAGGCGCGGGCGAAGGCCGGGGAGCTGAAGGGACAGGCCAATGCCAAGGCCAAGGAGTTGAGCGCCAAGGCGAAGGAGGCCGCCCCCGACTCGGCCGAGGAAGGCATGCAGCAGGCCCAGCGACTCGCCAAGGAGAACCCCGTGCCGCTGGCCTTCGCAGGCGTCTTTTTGGCCGGCGTCGTATTCGGCAGGCTGCTGTCGCGGTGAGTGACAGCGTGCGCCAGGACTACCGCCCCGGGGGTGCGGGGGCCGATGCCGGAATCTTCGCCACGCTCAAGCGTACGGCGACCGAGTTCATGGAGGACAACCTCACCGACTGGGCTGCCGCGCTCACCTACTACGGCCTACTCGCCCTCTTCCCCGCCCTGATCGCGATGGTCTCCCTGATCGGGCTGGTCGGAGACCCGAAAAGCACGACCGAGAGCCTGACCGAAATCGTCACTGAAATCGGACCCGCATCGGCGGCAGAGACCTTCTCCGGGCCGATCGAATCGATCGCCTCCAACCAGAGCGCGGCGGGCTTTGCCTTCATCGCAGGCTTGGCAGTGGCGCTTTGGTCGGCCTCGGGCTACGTCGGCGCCTTCATGCGCGCCTCGAACATCATCTACGAGACGCCCGAGGGACGGCCGTTCTGGAAGCTGCGCCCGCTGCAGCTCGCCGTGACCCTGGTGATGGTCGTCCTGATGGCGATTCTCGCCTTGGCCCTGGTCTTGACCGGGCCGGTGGTCGAGGCGGTGGCCGGCCCGATCGGCCTTGGCGACACCGCGATCAGCGTCTGGAACATCGCCAAGTGGCCGGCGATGTTGGCGATCTTCCTCTTCATGGTCGCGCTCCTCTACTACGCATCGCCGAACGTGAAGCTGCGCGGCTTCAAGTGGGTTACGCCAGGAAGCCTTGTGGCGATCGTCGTCTGGGCGATCGCCTCGGCGGCCTTCGCCTTCTACGTCGCCAACTTCGGTTCCTATGACAAGACCTACGGCACCCTCGGCGGCCTCGTCGCTCTGCTGGTCTGGTTCTGGATCAGCAACCTGGCGATCCTCTTCGGCCATCAACTGAACGCCGAGCGGGAGCGCAGCCTCGAGATCGAAGAGGGGCGCCCGAGGGCGGAGCGTGAGATCCAGCTCGAGCCCCGCAGCGAGCCCAAGGAACAGAAGACCACCTGACCGGAAGGAAGCAAAGCGGACCTTCGCAAGGGCCACCGGATCCTGGCCGGGCGAGGAGGCCCCTGAGGGGGAATAAGTCCCGGCCCTTGATTCGTCATTTGAGTAGCGGGGTACCGAGAGTAGGCAAACGGAAGGAGAGCAGCATGTACGTGGTTCCGATAATCGTCCTGGCATTTGTGATCGCTATCGGCGCCGTCTGGTCGCCGATCTTCGCCCTGATCATCGCCGTGCCTCTCTTTGTGCTCTTCCTCGCCTTCGTCGGCTTCAGTCGGAGAGCGGACGAGAAGCAACCCAGGCCAAGCGGGGCACCAGTGTCAGGCGAGGGCGAGGGTGGACATCAACACGGCGGCATCTGGGGAGAGAAAAGCACCTGAGGGCAGGAGTCCGGGTTCAGGTGGACCCTCGGGCGGTGAGCGCGGGCGTGTCGGGGATGACGTCTTTCGGCTCCCGCGAGAGCTTTCCGAAGCCCCGGAAGAACTCGACGACCACAGCGTCGTCACACAGCCGTAGCGCGATCTTCTCGTGCCGCTGATCGGGGAACGCCACCCGCGTTTGGCACTTTGGCTTGCTCCTCTCTGGTCACCGCCCTATGCCCCGCCCCAGACACCGGCTGCAACCAGCACGAGTAAGACCATGGCGAAAAGCACCACGACGGCCGCCACCGCGACGATGGCGACGATCAGAACCCGATCAAGTCCAATACCCGGCGCTCTATCGCTGCTTGCTGCTTAGGCGCGAGTTCGCTCCCGGAGCCGAGGTTCGGCAGCTCGATCGTCTTGCCGTCACGGAATCGGTCAAGCAGTCGGGGGTCGATGTACGAGCTGCGGCAGACCGCCGGGGTGTTGCCGAGACGCTCGGCGACGCACTTGACCGCGGCACGAATCGCACGCTCTGCCAGACCCTTCGAACGTGGCGCTCCCTCTCGCGACAGCTCAAACGCGGCGAGCACGGTTCCGTGCCAGGTGCGGAAGTCCTTCGCCGAGAACTCCTCCCCGGCCTTCGCCTGCAGGTAGGCATTGACGTCGTCGGAGCGGATGTCGCGCCAGGCGCCGTCCTCGCGGAAGATGAGCAGGTCCTCGGGGCCGCCTCGCCGGCGGCGCATCGCCTCGATCGCCGCCTTAACCTCGGGATCGCGAATCGATTGCACGCGGCGCTGGCCGCTCTTCGCCGGGAAGTCGAAGACCACCTCGCCGTTCTCGATCGAGACGTGCTCGCGAAGCACCGTGGCCACCCCGTAGCTCTCGTTGGTCTCGGCGTACTCCTCGCCGCCGACCCGGAAGAAACCGAGGTCGAGCAGGCGGACCGCGCAGGCAAGGGCACGCTCGCGCGGCACCCCCTCGCAGGCGAGATCCTTTTTCACCGCGCGGCGAAGTCGCGGTAGCGTTGCGGCGAACTCTCGCATCGACTCGAACTTGCGCTGCGCTGCCCGCAGCTGCCAACGCTCGTGGTAGAGGTACTGCTTGCGCCCGGCTTCGTCGAGGCCGGTCGCCTGGATGTGGCCGTAGGGATCGCTGCAGATCCAGACCTCCCGCCAGGCCGGTGGGATCGCCAGCGCCCGAATCCGCTCCACGGTGTCCTCGTCTCTGACGCGCCCGCCTTCGGGGTCGAGGTAGCTGAAGCCGCCGCCACGGCGCCTGCGGCTGATGCCCGGGCCTGAACAATCCGAGCGCCTGAGCCGCCCTTGCGGGCGAGACCCGGATCTCTTCATTCGGAGGGTGGCGGCGGGATCGGTTTGGCCTGGAGCGCGCGGGCGACCGCGAGCAGGTTCGCCGCCGCGGCCCTGCCGGTGGAGTGCGACCACTCGTGGCCCTCCTCGGTTTCCGAGTAGTCCTCGCCCGGCCCCGGTCCCTTGTTCCAGTAGGTCCAAGCCTGGCCGGGAATCGTGAAGCCGATGTCGGCGAGGGCGCCGGACACCTCGGAGATGACGTGGTGGGCGCCGTCCTCGTTGCCGGTGACTACGACCCCGGCGACATGGTTGTAGGCGACGGGGCGTTCTCCCTCATCGGTCTCGGTGAGCATCGCGTCCATCCGCTCCAGTACCCGCTGGGAGATACTCGAAGGGCGGCCGAGCCAGGTCGGCGTGGCGAAGACGAGGATCTCCGAGCCGAGGATTTGGGTGCGGATTCTCGGCCACTCGTCGCCCTCGCCCATGTCCGATTCGACTCCGGGCGGAATCGAGTGGTCGACCGCCCGGACCGACGACATTTCGACCCCTTCCTCGCGCAGCGCGCCGGCGACTACCTCGGCGAGAGCCTCGGTGTTCGACTTCTCGGGGCTCGACTTCAGCGTGCAGTTGACGAGAAGACCTTTCACCCCTAGCTTGACTTCCCTGACTTCTTCCCGCCCTCGCGGCCGGCGGCACGCTTCTGGGACTTCGAGCCACCCTTGCCCTTACCGCTCTTTTCGCCTCCCTTCTTCGAGGATTCCGACGAGTTGGCGATCGAGGCGGCGCGCTGCTTGCTCATCCCCTTCTTTCGCAGCCCTTCGTACTGCTTGTCGTTCTTGACGCTGGGGCCATGGTCTTTTGCCATCGAGATTTCCTCCGAATCAGGGCTTGAGGACGACCTTGATCGCCCCGTCTTCCTTTTTCTGGAACATCGAGTAGGCGCTTGGCGCCTCCGCCAGCGGCAGCTGGTGGGTGGTGAGGTCATCGACCCCGAGCGGGTCCTCGTCGCCTTCGAGCAGTGGCAGGATCTCGTCAGTCCAGCGCCGCACGTGCGCCTGGCCCATACGGATCTGCACACCCTTGTCGAAGAGCTGCATCATCGGCAGCGGGTCGAGCTGCCCGCCGTAGACGCCGGAGATCGAGATCGTGCCGCCGCGGCGCACGGTGTCGATCGCCTCCAGCAGCGCCGAGAGCCGGTCGACCGCGGCCTTTTCGGTCGCCTTGGCCGCAAGCGCGTCGGGCAGCAGGCCGGTCGCCTTCTGGGCCAGCTGGGCGACATGGGCGCCGTGGGCCTCCATGCCGACCGCGTCGATCACCCCGTCGGGCCCACGCCCGGCGGTCATCTCGCGGATGACCGCCGGCACGTCCTCGTGCTCGGAGGAGTCGATCGCCTCGATGCCGTGGCGGCGGGCCATCTCCAGGCGCTCGGGCACCGAGTCGATGCCGATCACCGTCTCGGCACCCTTGTGGCGAGCGATCCGCGCGCACATCTGCCCGATCGGCCCAAGGCCGTAGACGGCGACGCTGCCTCCTTTCGGGATCGCTGCGTACTCGACCGCCTGCCAGGCGGTCGGCAGCACGTCGGAGAGGAAGAGGTAGCGCTCGTCGGGCGCTCCGTTGTCGGGCACCTTGATCGGCCCGAAGTGGGCCTGGGGCACCCGCAGGTACTCGGCCTGGCCGCCGGGCACCTCGCCGTAGAGCTTGGTGTAGCCAAAGAGCGAGGCGCCCTTTTCCTGCTCGCGGTTCTGGGTGGTCTCGCACTGGGCGAAGAGCTTTTCATTGCACATCCAGCACTCGCCGCAGGAGATGTTGAAGGGGATCACGACGCGATCGCCCTCTTTGATGTGACTGACCTCGGAGCCGACCTCCTCGACGATCCCCATCGGCTCGTGGCCGAGGATGTCGCCCTCCTCGATGAACATCCCCAGCACCTCGTAGAGATGCAGGTCCGAGCCGCAGATAGCGGTCGAGGTGATGCGCACGATCGCGTCGGTCGGCTGCTCGATCTTCGGGTCGGGCACCTCGTCGACCCGGACGTCGCGCTTGCCATGGAAAGTGAGTGCCTTCATCGGTCCTCCTCTTCGGCCGAGCCCGGTTCGGCCATCTCGCGGTGTTTCTCGGCCTTGACGCTGTCGGGGAGAACCCGGCCGGCGGCGACCTGGGCTTTGTTCTTGAAGGCGCCGGCAACGATCCTCTCCTTGCCGGCCAAAAGGGCATCGAAGCCCTGGCGCGCGACTTCGGCAGGGTCGTCCTTCTCGCCGGCGCCCACCTCGGTGTCCTCCATTTCGGCGCGCTCGAAGAACTCGGTCTCCGTCGCGCCCGGCATCAGCGAGGTAACCGCGATGCCGGTGTCCTCGAGCTCATTGCGGAGCGCCAGGGCGAAGGACTGCACGAAGGACTTCGAAGCGTTGTAGACGGCCTGGAAGGGACCGGGCATCGTCGAGGCGATCGAGGAGGTGAAGAGAATCCGCCCCTGGTCGCGCTCGACCATGTCGGCGACGACGAGCTTGCAGAGGTGGACGGTCGAGCGCACGTTCAGGTCGATCAGCTTCAACTCGTCGGCCAGCTCCGTTTCGGTGGCGAAGGCCCCACCCGCACCGATTCCAGCGTTCAGCGCAAGCGCGTCGACTGGGCGGCCGGTGTTCTGAATGTCGCGGTAGAGCTCGATCACCCCGGCCTCGGTGGCGAGGTCGACGCGGTGGGCTTCGACGTTTGCGCCCGACCCCTTCAGCTCCTCGAGCGCGGTCGTCAGCTCCGCGTCCTCGGCGGCGATCAGCAGGTCGAATCCTTCCTCGGCGAAGACCTTTGCCAGCTCGAAGCCGATGCCGCTGGAGGCGCCGGTGACCACTGCCAGTTGCTTGCTCTGCTCAGCTTCCATCGGGTTCCCTTCTCGTGTTTTGCTCTTTCACGACGCCAGTCCGAGCGGCATGTCGGGGCGATTCCAGCTCTCGGCGACCCGCTCGGCAGCGCGGCGCTCCTCGGCGAGGATCTCCTCCGCCGCCGCCACCACCCCCTCGTCACCGGCTCGGGCAGCGACCCGCTGCAGAAGCTCGTAAGCGGCGACCTCCAGATGCTCGAAGGCGAACGCGAAGCCGGCGAGCTTGGTGGTCGAGTCCGGCTGGGCGCCGAAAAAGGCAGAGAGGTTGAGGCCGCCGGCCTTCAGCACCGCGTCCTTGACCAGCGAGGGCCTGGCGCCACGCTCATCCAGCAGGCCCGCGATCCGCTCCCGGTGGCGCTGGGTCTCTTCGAGATGGTCGCGGAAGGCCACCTCCAGGTACTCGTCGTCGACCCGCTCGGCGGCGGCGTCCAGCAGCTTTTCGGCCTGCCCCTCGAGGGCATGGACGTCGCGCAGGTAGGCGAGCAGCGCGGAGTCGAGTTGATCGGAATCAGCCGTCCCCAGGGAGGCCTCGACCGCGGTGTCGAAGGACTGTTCCAGGCGCTCGGCCATCCGTCGCTCCTCCTCTGCGATGTCGGCCGCCATCCGCGCCGTCTCCTCATCGCCGGCACGCTCGGCCAGCCGCTTCAGCAACTCATAGGCGGCGAGCTCCATATGCTCGTAGGAGAAGGCGTGCATCGCCAGCTTCCCCGGCGTGTCGGGCTGGCTGGCCGCAAACGCGACCATCGCCCAGCCGCCGCCAGTGCCGGCCGCGTCCTTCAGCTTCGAGGGCTCGCCACCCAGCGCCTCCAGGCGTTCGCGCACGCGCCGCTCCTGGTCTTCGGTCTCGACAAGGTGCTGTTCGAACGCCTCGGAGAGGCGCTCGTCCCCGGCGATCTTCGGTGCGGCGCGAAGCTGCGTCAGGGCCTGCCGCTCGATCGAGTGCACGTCGGCGAGGTACTTGACGATCTGCTCGTCGCGGTCGCGATCCCACTGGCGGGCGCCGACGCCGGTCTTCAGGTCCTCGAGCCGGGCACCGGCGCTGTCGGCCTCGAGCGGCGGGGTCTTGGCGCCATGACCCTTACGCAGGCCCTCCAGCAGCTCTTCCAGTGCCTCCACCCCGCTGTGGCGGGGCTCCCAGCCAAGCTCCTCGCGCGCCCGGTCGGAGGACATCAGCGGCACGTTCAGCGCCATGTCGAGCCAGCCCGGCGGCGTCGGCTGCAGGCGCATCCTCCAGCTCAGGTCGGCGAGGCGCCTCACCACCCTGGCCGGGACCGGGAAACTGCGCACGCCGATCCGCTCGGCCATCTCCTCGGGGCTGAGCGGCGGCTCGGCGGCGATGTTGAAAGCGCCGTCAACGTCCGCCAGGACAGCGCGCAGGTAGGCCCGTCCGACGTCCTCGGAGTGCACCGCCTGAAAGCGCAGACGCTCGACTCGCGGCAGCGCCGGGAGGAAGCGGAGGCGCAGGAGGAAGCTGGGGAGGAACGGCCCGACGAAGAGGCGGCGGATCTCCGTTGCCGCCTCGTCCTTGAAGATCAAGGCCGGGCGCAGCCGCACGACCCGGGTCTCGGGACTGTCGGCTTCGAAGCGGTCCAGCTCGCGCTCAACCGCCACCTTGTGGCGCGAGTAGAAGGAGGTGGAGGTGCCCTCGGTGGGCCAGCTCTCGTCGACCTCGCGGTCCTTGGGCCCGCGCGAGTAGGCGCCGACCGAGGATGCGTGAACCAGCTTCGGCACCCCGGCCGCGGCCACGGCCTCGAAGACGCGCCGACTGCCCTCGACGTTGATCCGCTCCAGGGTCACCGCGTCGCGAGAGGGCTGGATCGCCCACGCGAGGTGGATGACCGCATCGGCACCCTCGAAAATCGCACCCAAGTCCGCGGTGAGGACATTTGCCTCGATCCAGCTGGTCTTCGACGGCCTCCAGGTCGGCTCTCGCCGAGCCAGCCCGACGATCTCGTCGATCTCTGGGCTCACGCTGAGGGCGTCGACCGTGCTGGTGCCGACGTTTCCCGTCGCGCCAGTGACGATTACCTTCATCTTTTTGCTCGCCTCCCCGTGGGTCTTGGGATTCGGAATTGGCGAGGAGTGAGCGGGGGGCCGCTCCCTTAGGCCTCTCGCCGTCTTTACCCCCACGGGCCAGCGCAAAACGCGCCCCCTCCGCTGCAAAGCCAGCGCTGCGGCCTTCAGATGCAGCGCCTCGAGCCGCCTCGTGAGGCGAGTAGCTCTCCACGCGCCTTGCCGCTACCCAGCGGCCGCCCGCAAATCAGAGCAAGAACTCCTCAGTGACGATGAAGCTGTCTGGTATCCAATACACGCGGACGACGACCCCGGATCGTCCGCAGAGCCTGGATGGTCCGGGCGAGGGAGGGCGCCGCTCGCGCACCCGGCGCTTGGGCTCTTGCTTTCTCCTCCCGCAGCATGGCAGCGATCTACCCAGGGGAGGGCCGTGTCAAAACATGACTCAGAGCAGAGGATGAGAAAGAGGAAGAAGACCGAGCCCGAGGCGCTGCTGATGGCGATCGCAGAGACGGTCGACGACGGGTTTTGTCCGGTGTCGAGCCTTGTCCCGCGATTCCCGAAACTCAGCCACCGAGACCTCGTGCGGCTGCGAGGCCAGCCGGGCCGTCGGAGACTCGATCCGCGCCTCGTCGCCCTTGCTCATCACAAACCACTCGTACCCGCTCGAGGCGCGTCACCCCTCTTCGCCGGTCGCGTCCTCGGTCGGAGCGCCGACCGGCTTCGACTCCGGCGAGCCCCGCTGGCGCAGGTAGACGGCGAGGATCGCGAAGGAGCCGACGGCAAGGAACTCCGATTGCCAGTTCTGCAGCGTCGCCTCCCAGAATTCGGAGCTGCCGATGTAGCTGAGCCATGAGAGGCGTGGCTCACCGTGAGATTGCAGTTCCTGATTGTGGGCGGTCCAGCCGGTGACCGACTGCGCGAACCAGGAGGCGAAGAAGATCAGGCCCATCGCGATGATCAGGCTGTTGGAATAGATCGCCGTGCGCCAGTCGTCGTACTTCGACCACCGCGGGGAATCCTCGCGCGCGTGCCTGCCGATCAGCTGCTCCCGATCGGACTCGGTGCCCGCCCGGTCGAGCTCCTTGGACTCCGGCGAGCCCTTCTGCAGCAGCCAGACCGTCGCCAGGGCGAACAGCGCGAACTGCAGGTACTCGGACTGCCAGTTCTCCATCACCGCCTGCCCGAAGCTCGAGGAGGTCAGGTAGCGCCAGAAGCTGATCTGGCTCTCCTGGTGGGCTAACGCCTCCTCGTTGTAGAGGTTGTGGCCGGCGATCGCCTGGCCTCCCAGCGCCAGCAGGAAGATCGTCAGGAAGAAGAGGGAGGGAGTTCTCTCTGACGAACCGCTTCATCGCCCTCAGTGGTGGGTCAGCCCGATGACCGAGAAGTAGGCGATGCCGCCGACCAGGATCACCGCCCAGATGAACGCCATTGCCCGCACGAGGAGCTTTTTCGACTAGGACTCTTCGTAGGGGTCTTTCTCCCCGGCCAGCTTCAACGAGCCGTCCTTCACCTCGGCGAAGTGGCGCTCCTGAATCGGCAGCGCCCACTCGACCAACTCGGAGATCTCGCTCTCCCCGGCGGACTCGTTCAGCTTTCCGAGCACCGCCCAGTGCCCTACCTCGCCGGCCTCAGCCATCGTCAGGAACTCGAAGCCGTCGAGCCCGTCGGACTCGCCGCCGAGGTAGGTCGACATCATGTCGGTCGCCTCGGTTTTCGTTTCCTGGGCCTTCTCGAGAATCGCGGTCTTCTTGCCGTCGCGGCTGTCGGCCACGTCGATGCAACGGCGCTCGGTCTCCTCGGCCTCATCGCGCATCTGCGTCAGGGTGGCGACCATCTCCTCGTCCTCGACCATACCCTCGATTTTTTCAGTGGCGCCCTGCGCGGCCTGGGCCAGCCCCAAGACCTCCGCGAGCTTCTCCTCCAGCGTCGTCAGCTCAGCCACTTTTCTGCCTCCTTCGATTCGGTTGAGAAACAAGCCCCGGTCTCCTACCCAAGTTCGCGAGGCGTCGAACCCATACCCCAATCCCCTTGCGTAGTTGGGCCGAATCGTTTGCCTGGTTGTCGCTGGGGTAACTCGCGAGGTACATCAGCGAGCAATAGGAGGAGACGATGGGCTCAGAAGAGACCGGCCAAGTCACCGGCACCAAGGACAAGGACTACAACGTGATCTGGTTCACCGAGCAGTGCCTGAGCAACGCGCTGCGACTGGAGACCTACATCGAGGACGCCGATCGCGAGGGCGACTCCGAGCTGGCCGACTTCTTCCGGCGCGCTCAGGAGACGAGTCGCAAGGGCGCCGAGCGGGGCAAGGAGATGCTGGCGAAGCGGCTGCAGGGCTGACTGGCCCTCTACACGGTTCCCGCAAGCCTTGCCAGCACGCTTCGATCCTTGCGTAGCGCGCCGACCGACCTGACCACCTCGCTCGCTCCGGCCTCGCGCAGCTCTGCCTCCGAGAAGCCGCCGGTCAGAACAGCAAGGGTCGGGATGCCCGCTGCCTTGGCAGCCTTCACGTCCCAGGTCGAGTCGCCGACCATCACCGCCTGCTCGCCACCACCGGCCTTCTCCAAGGCAACCTGGACGAGATCGGGGTGTGGCTTCGTGCGCTCGACGTCGGCGGCGGTGGTCCAGCCCTCGACGAGCTCGCGAGCTTCGAGCAGATCGACGTAGTGCTCCACCTCCTCCGCCTTCGCCGAGCTCGCGAGGACCACCGCGGCGCCGTCCTCGTGCAGTTCCCGCAGAAGCTCGATGGAGCCGCGCATCGGCTGGACTTCGCCGATCAGCTCACCGTATGCCTCGCCCTCTGCTTCGCGGATCGCCTCGCCGTCGGCCTTCTCACCTTTCTCCCCGATCAAAGCCGCGACCAGTTGGTCCCCGCCCATGCCGATGTGGCGATGGATTTCCCACACCTGCACCGCGTAGCCCTGATCGCGTAGCGCTCGGTGCCAGGCGATCGCATGCTGGTAGTTGGTGTCGACCAACGTGCCGTCGACGTCGAGCACGATGGTGATCGGCAGATTCGCGGCCACCCGGCTGGTGTACCCCCGCTTGCCTGACACTCAAACGAAACGGGTAGGAGCACCGCATGGCCTCAGCGAAACAGCGCGTTGCCGCCCGAGCGAGGTAGGCCGCCGATGCGCTACCTGCACTTCTGCGCGCACGAGCAGTTCGGCCCCGACTACGGGCGCGAGGTGCTTCCCAAGCTCGGCGCCGGCCTCGGCGTCTAACCGGCGATGCAGCGAGTGCGGATCGGCTGCTCGGGCTGGAGCTATGACGACTGGCGCGGCGGCCTCTACCCCGAGGGCCTGCCGAAGCGGCGCTGGCTGGAGTGTTACGCCGAGACCTTCGACACGGTCGAGGTCAACGCGACCTTCTACCGGCTGCCGAAGCGCTCGACCGTGGAGAACTGGGTCGAGCAGGTCCCCGGTGACTTCCTCTTCACCGTGAAGGCGAGCCGCTACCTCACCCACATGAAGCGGCTGCGCGAGATCGCCGACGCGGTCGCGCGCTTCTGGGAGCCGCTGGAGCCGCTGCGGCGCGGCCGACGACTGGGGCCGGTCCTCTGGCAGCTGCCGGCGCACTTCCACCGCGACGACGACCTGCTCGCCTCGGCGCTCGAGGAGCTTCCCCCTGCCAGCCACTGCTTCGAGTTCCGCCACCCGAGTTGGTTCGCGGCCCCGGTGCGGGAGCTGCTCGAGGAGCGAGGCGCCTCGCTGGCGATCGGCGACGACAAGCGCCGGCCGCTGCCCGAGGCCAAGCCGGCTGGCGAGCTCGCCTACCTGCGCCTGCACTACGGCCACCGCGGCCGCGGTGGCAACTATTCCGAAACGGAGCTCGACGGCTGGCGACGCCGGATCGCCGCCTGGCGCTCGCGACGACCCGTGTTCGTCTACCTCAACAACGACTGGAAGGGCTACGCGCCCGCCAACGCCCGCTACCTGAAGCAGGGCTTGTCGGCGGGCGGAGAAGGGTAACCCGAGGCATGGCCGCCGACCCGACGACCGCCGCCGAGTTCGTCCCCGCCAGCCGCTCGCTCGCCACGCTGCGTCGGGCCGCCGCCGAGTGCCGTGGCTGTCCACTGTGGAAGGACGCGACGCAGACGGTCTTCGGCGCCGGCCCGAGGAAGGCGGAGCTGATGCTGGTTGGCGAGCAGCCGGGCGACCGCGAGGACGTCGAGGGCGAGCCCTTCGTCGGCCCGGCCGGAGGCGTTCTCGCGCGGGCGCTGGAGAGCGCCGCCATCGACGCCGGGGACGTCTACCTGACGAACGCGGTCAAGCACTTCAAGTGGCGGGCGCGTGGCAAGCGCCGCCTGCACCAGACGCCGCGAGCCGGGGAGGTCGAGGCATGCCGGCCCTGGCCCGAAGCGGAGTTGAGAGCGGTGCAACCGACGGGCCTGCTGGCCCTGGGGGCAACGGCGGCCAAGGCCCTCTTCGGTCCTTCGGTCCGGGTCACCCGCGACCGCGGCCGGCTGATCGACTCGCCGCTGGCGCCGGTGGCCGCGCTGACCCTGCATCCCTCGGCGATCCTGCGACTGCGCGACCACGACGAGCGCGAGGATGCGCAGGCCGCACTGGTGGAAGACCTGCGCCTCCTGACGAAGTCGGTGGCAAGGCACGGGTAAACGCGGCCTTTTCCATTGAGCCCTGCCCCTCGACTTGTCAGCTTTCAGCGCCGGCCACTGCGCGCTGGAGCTGGGCCTTGCTCATCTTCGAGCGGCCCTCGATCCCCATCTTCTTGGCGTCGTTGTAGAGCTGTTCGCGGGTACGGCCGCCGGGTCCGCTGCCCGAGCGCTTGCCACCGCGGCTGCTGGCCGAGCTTCCACGCCTTGAGCTGCGCGAGGAAGTCTTCGACTCGCCGGACCTCGCCTTTTCCTTGTTGACCGCGCGGGCCGCTATCTCCTCGGCCCGGCTCTCCGAGCGGCCGGCGTCCTTCTCGCTCTTTTTGATGTGCTCGTACTGACGTGCTCGTTTGGTGCCTTTTTTCACTCCGCGAGGGGGCATGGGCCAGCTCCTTTCGTTCGGCTAGCCCACTACCCCACGGCGAGGCGAGCTAAGCGCTACCGCGGTGGGGCAAAAGCAAGCCTCTCTCAGGCTGCGGGAACCGCAGCTTGCCCGCGCCTGCCGCGGGGTAGTAATGAGGTCGATGACGGCCTCCTACCGGGAACGTCCCGCCGTGATTGCGTCCGCCGCGATCGCGCTGACGGTCCTGGTGTTGGTCGCCACGACGGGACTCCACGACGTAGCGCAGACGGGCCTCAACGGCCTCACCCTGGGCACCATCTACGCGCTCGGCGCCGTCGGGCTGACTCTGGTCTACGGGATCCTGCGGCTGGTCAACTTCGCCCACGGCGACTTCCTCGCCTTCGGTGCCTACATGGCCTACCTGGTCAACGTCACCTGGGGCCTGCCGCTGGCGGCGGCGATCGTCTTCGCGATGGCGGCGACGGCGCTGCTCGGCCTGCTCTCCGAGCGGCTCATGTGGAGGCCGATGCGGGCCAAGGGGGCGGGCTTCCTGCAGCTGATGCTGATGGCGATCGGCCTCGCCTTCCTGATCCGCTCGGCGATCCAGTGGTTCTGGGGGACCCAGATCCGCACCCTCGACGTCGACGTCACCGACAGCGTCACCTTCCTCGGCCTGCGCATCGGCCAGACCGAGCTGCTGGTGGTGATCGTCGGCCTCGCCGTCCTCGTCGCGGTCGGGCTGGTCGTCCGCTTCAGCCTGCTGGGCAAGCGGATGCGGGCGCTCTCCGACAGCCTCGAGCTGGCCGAGACCGCCGGCATCGACACCCGCCGCGTGATCCTCTACACCTGGCTCTTCGCCGGTGCCCTCGCCGGGCTCGCGGGCGTGCTCTCCGGCGCCCTCACCAACCTGCGGCCGGAGCTCGGCTTCGAGCTGCTGCTGCCGATCTTCGCCGCGGTCATCCTCGGCGGCATCGGCAACCCCTTCGGGGCCCTCGCCGCCGGCCTCGTGCTCGGCGTCACGACCGAGTGGTCGACCCTCTTCGTCGAGCCGCGCTGGAAGGTCACCTTCGGCTTCGTCGCCCTGATCGTCGCTCTCGTCATCCGCCCACAGGGGATCTTCGGCAAGGCGAGGGCGGTATGAGCCCGCTCCCGCTCGCCGTCACCTTCGAGGCCTTCGCCAACCTCGGCTTCTGGAGCGGCGTGCTGGCGATCGCCGGCATCTACGCCGTCGTCGCCCTCGGCCTGCAGCTCAACGTCGGCTACACCGGGATCGTCAATTTCGGCCAGGCGGGCTTCATGGCCGTCGGCGGCTACTCGATGGCGATCCTCGTGCTGGAGGCGGGCTTCTCCTTCTGGCTGGCGCTGCCGGCTGCGGTCCTGATCACGATGGCCTTCGGGGTGCTGATCGGCCTGCCCTCGCTGCGCCTGCGCGCCGACTACTTCGCCATCGTCACCCTCGCCATGGCCGAGGTCGTGCGCCTGGTCGCCCAGAACGCCCGCGGCCTCACCGGCGGCAACAAAGGCCTCTATTGCGAGTTCGAAGGGGTGAACCAGGTCTGCTTCGACGACTCCTGGCGCTCGGTCTCCGACTGGATGCTCGGCGTGGTCGAAAACTTCTGGGCCGACCCCGAGCCGCTGCTGCCGCTGCTGCTCGTCGTCTGGGCCACGGTCGCGATCGGCATCGTCGGCCTCGGCTACCTGCAGAGCACGCCGTGGGGACGGGTGCTGCGGGCGATCCGCGAGGACGAGGACGCGACCCGCGCCCTGGGAAAGAACACCCTCCTCTACAAGCTCCAGTCGTTGGCGATCTCCGCCCTGCTCGGCGCCCTCGCCGGCTTCTTCCTCGCCCTCTTTCTGGCGACGATCCACCCCGACGACTACGAGCCCATCGTCACCTTCTTCGCCTTCGGCGTGCTGATCCTCGGCGGGCTGGCCAGCTACCGCGGGGTGGCGGCCGGGGCGGTCCTGCTCTGGGTCCTGCTCGAAGGGACCCGCTTCGTCGAGCTGCCGATCAGCGAGGAGAAGACGGCGGCGCTGCGCTTCGCGATCGTCGGCGTGGTGCTGATCGGCCTGATGGCGTTCCGGCCCCAGGGCATGTTCGGCAAGCGAGAGGAGATGGTGCTCGGTGAGTGAGGGCAGCCCAAGCGGAGCCCTGCTCGAGGTCGAGGGCGTGGTCAAGCGCTTCGGCGGCATCCAAGCCGTCGACGGCGCCGGCTTCGAGGTCGCCGAGGGGTCGATCACGGCGCTGATCGGGCCAAACGGCGCCGGCAAGACCACGCTCTTCAACGCGATCACCGGTTTCCAGCGGGTCGACGACGGCTCCGCCCGACTGGCCGGCGAGGAGGTCCTGCACCTGCCCGCCTACGCGATCGCCCGCCGCGGCATGGTGCGGACCTTCCAGATCACCAGGGCGCTGGCGGCGATGCCGGTGATCGACAACATGACGCTCGCCGCCCCCAACCAGCCGGGTGAGCGCCTGCGCGACCTGCTGATCCGCCCCGGCGCGGCGCGGCGACGCGAGCGCGAGGTCCGCGCCGAGGCCGACGAGCTGCTCGAGGTATTCGACCTCGACCGGCTCGCCGACGACTACGCCGGCACCCTCTCGGGCGGCCAGCGCAAGCTGCTGGAGCTGGCCCGGGCGCTGATGACCCGCCCGCGCCTGCTGCTGCTCGACGAGCCGATGGCGGGGATCAACCCCACCCTCGGCCGGCGCCTGCTCGACCACATGCAGCGCCTGCGGCGCGAGCGGGGCACGACCTTCCTCTTCGTCGAGCACGACATGGAGGTGGTGATGAACCACTCCGACCGGGTGATCGTGATGGCGGAGGG
>DATMEP010000013.1:0-24704 GCA_035556755.1 Solirubrobacterales bacterium | reverse complement strand
CACCTGAGAGACGAGGTCCGCGACGTCTTCTTCGCCTGGCTGGAAGCCAAACGCCCCGACCTCATCCCCCGCTACGAGCAGCTCTACGCGGGGAATCGCGCTTACCTGCCGTCAGCTCAACGGAGACGGGTCAGCAGCGTTGTCCGCGGTTGGGGGCGTGGTCGCAGGCGGTCCGAAGCAGGCGATTCAGAGACGTCGCTGCCGGGGGGTGGCGCGGTTTTGGGGGACCGCCCTGAGGAGCAACTGCACCGCAAGGGTGGTGGCACCAAAACGGCGACAGGACCCGCCGGCCCCGGCGGCCAGTCAACCCTCTTCTAACTCACCCTTCGTCCAAGTGTTCGAACAAGCACTCCTCCGGCGCTTTGTCGTCCCGAAACCGATGAAACCTCGCCCCATGCCGAATCCGCCCCGAGGCCGCGTGGTCGTAACCGACCTCGATCACGAGCTCGGGCCGCAGCGCCACCCACTCGAGGTCGCGGTCCCCTGCCCAGCGACTTGGCTCGGCAGTGCCATGCTCACCGGTCTCCAGGGGGGTCAGCAGCTCACGTAGCCGCCGTTTCATTTCCATGCTGAAGCCGGAGATGTGGCCTACGGGGCGGAGGTTGTCGCCGTCGTAGAGGCCGAGGATCAATGAGCCGACGGTGCCTTCCTCTTTGCCGGGGCGCCAGCCCAGGACGACGCAGTCGATCTCACGCTCGCGCTTAACCTTGGCCATGCCGCGTCGCTTGCCGGGCTCGTAGATCGCGTCGAGCTGCTTGGCGATCGTGCCCTCGGTGGTGCGCAGCCAGTGCTCGGCCCGATCGGTATCGGTCGTCAGCTCGGTCGGTTCGACGCCGATCGACCCCGCCAGCTTCTCCAGCCGGGCTCGTCGTTCCGACAGCGGCGCCTCCAGCAGCGCCTCGTCCCCCTCGGCAAGCAGGTCGAAGGCCATATAGATGGCCGGGATCTCGCGTGCCAGCAGCTCGATCCGCGACTCGGCCGGGTGGAGGCGGCTCTGCAGGGCGTCGAATTCGACCTCTCCACCCGCATCGCGGATCACCAGCTCGCCGTCGATCACGTAACGGCCCGACCCGAAGCTCAGCTCCGGGAAGTAGCGGGCCAGCGGTTTGCCGCCGCGCGACTGGATGTAGACGTCCTCGCCGTCGACGAAGACGATCGCGCGGAAGCCGTCGAGCTTCTGCTCGTAGGCCCACTCCTCGCCTTCGGGCAGGGCTTTGCGGGTCAGTGCCAGCTGCGGCTTGATCGGCGGGGCGAGTGGCAGGTTCACTGCTGGACAGTTTGCCGCGCCCGCGCCTCGCGCGGGTCCGGTACCGGGACCGCGGCGAGCAGCGTGCGGGTGTACGGATGCACCGGCCGCTCGCAGACCTGCTCGGCGGTGCCCTCCTCGACGATCTTGCCGGCCTGCATGACCGCGATCCGGTCGGAGACGTGGCGGACGACGCCGATGTCGTGGGCGATGAAGAGGTAGCTGAGGCCCATCTCCTCCTGCAGGTCGGCGAGCAGGTCGAGGATCTGCGCCCGGATCGAGACGTCGAGGGCGGAGACCGGCTCGTCGGCGACGATCAGCTTCGGGCGCAGGGCGAGGGCGCGGGCGATGCCGACCCGTTGCCGCTGCCCGCCGGAGAACTCGTGGGGGTAGCGGTCGGCGTGCTCGGGGGAGAGGCCGACCCGGTCCAGCAGCCTCCCGACCTCGCCGCGCAGCTCGGCGCCGCCGGCGACACCCTGAAGCCGCAGCGGCTCGCCGACGATCTGGGCGACGCGCTTGCGTGGGTTGAGCGACGCGTACGGGTCCTGGAAGACCATCTGCATTTCCCGGCGCAGCGGCTGCATCGCCCGCCTGGAGAGGCCGGCTATCTCGCGGCCCTCGAAGCGGACCGAGCCCGAGGTCGGCTTGGTCAGCTGCAGGATGGCGCGGCTGAGCGTCGACTTGCCGCAGCCCGACTCGCCGACCAGGCCGAGCGTCTCGCCGCTTTCGATCCGGAAGCTGACGCCGTCGACCGCGCGGACCTCGTCGTCCCCGCGGTTGAGCAGCGTGCCCCGCCTGACCGCGAAGCTCTTGGTCAGGTCGGTGACCTCGAGCAGCGGCGAGCGGTCGCGCACGGGGCGCTGGGGCGGCGGCTGGTCGAGCCGGATGACCGCACCGAGCAGGTCACGGGTGTACTGCTCCTTGGGCGAGTAGAAGATCTCGTCGAGCCCACCCCGCTCGACGATCCGCCCCTCGTGCATCACCAGCACCCGGTCGGCGACCTCGGCGACGACGCCGAGGTCGTGGGTGATCAGGATCGTCGCCAGGTTGCGTTCGCGGTTGAGACGGCGGAGCAGGTCGAGGATCTGCGCCTGGACGGTCACGTCGAGCGCGGTGGTGGGCTCGTCGGCGATCAGGATCTCCGGCTCCAGCGCCAGCGCCATGGCGATCATCGCGCGCTGACGCATCCCGCCGGAGAACTCGTGCGGGTAGGAATCGACCCGCCGCTGCGCCTCCGGGATCCCGACCGAGTCGAGCATCGTCACCGCCAGGGCCCGCGCCTCCTTGTTGCCGATCCGGTCGCGGTGCGCCCGGATTGCCTCGACGATCTGGTCGCCGACCCGGTAGACCGGGTTGAGCGAGGTCATCGGATCCTGGAACACCATCCCAATCCGCTCGCCGCGGACCTTCTGCAGTTCCGCCTCGCCGGCGGCCACCAGGTCGGATCCCCCCAGCAGTACGGAGCCTTCGATCCGAGCGTTGGGCGAGCGGGTGAGGCCGAGGATCGTCTGCGCGGTGACGCTCTTGCCGGACCCCGACTCGCCGACGATCGCCAGCACCTCGCCGGGAGCGAGGTCGAAGGAGACGCCGGCGACCGCCTCGACCAGCCCGCCTTCGGTTGCGAAGCTGACCTGGAGATCGCGGATGGAAAGAAGCGCCTCGCTCACCGCGCCGACTCCCCGATCCTGACCCGGGGGTCGAGGTACGCGTAGGCGATGTCGACCAGCGTGTTGAAGAAGACGACGAAGAAGGCGCCGAACAGGGTCACGCCCATGATCGGCGGCAGGTCGAGTTCTTTGATCGAGTCGGCGGCGTACTGGCCGACTCCCTGCAGGTTGAAGATGTACTCGGTGATGATCGCGGCGCCGCCCAGCACGGCGGCGAAATCGAGCCCGAACAGCGTGACCACCGGGATCAGCGAGTTGCGCAGGACGTGCCGCAGCCGCACCTGGCGCTCGGCCAGGCCCTTGGCGCGCGCGGTCCGCACGTAGTCCTCGTCCATTGCCTCGATCATGTTGGAGCGCAGGACGCGGCTGTAGAAGCCGACGAACAGGACGGCCAGCGTCGTCCAGGGGAGGACCAGGTGGTAGGCCCACTCGAGCGGGTCTTCGGTCAGCGGTACGTAGCCGCCGGAGGGGAAGAGTTCGATCTCGAAGGTGAGGTAGTTGAGCAGGATCGCGGCGAGCCAGAAAACGGGCATCGAGATCCCGATCAGGGCGACGATCGTCAGCACCCGATCGGTCAGCCGACCGGCCCTGGTTGCCGAGAGATAGCCGAATAGGAGTCCGAAGAACATCCAGATCACGGCGGCGCCGATGCAGAGCGAGAAGGTCGCCGGCACCCCTTCCCAGATCCGCTGGTCGACGTCGAGCTGGCTCGAGTAGGAGACGAGCTCGCCGGTGAAGATCAGCTTCATCATCGTCAGGTACTGGACCGGCAGCGGTTCGTCGAAGCCCCAGGTCTGTTCGACGCTTTCGGTCAGCTCCGGCGTCGTGTTCTTGCCGGCGATCGCTTCGGCGGGGTTGTAGCTGGGGATTACGTTGAAGATCAGGAAGACGATCACCGAGACGACGAAGAGCACGGACACCATCCCGAGCAGCCGCCTCACCGCAAAGCGCGCCATCAGACCGCTCCCCGCTCCGGCTCGTAGTTGCCGGTATGCGCCTCGAGCCGCACCTTCGAGCGCGGGTTCAGTGCGTCGCGAAGGCAGTCGCCGAAGACATTCAGCGAAAGCACCGTGAGCAGGATCATCGTGCTGGGGACGATCGTCAGCAGCGGGGCGGTGTTGAGGAAGTCGAAGCCCGAGGAGACCATCGAGCCCCAGGAGGCGTCCGGGGGCTGCACGCCGGCGCCGAGAAAGGAGAGGCCGGCCTCGAACAGCATCGTGTTGGCGATGCTGAGGGTGAAGAGGACGATCACGGTCGGCCAGAGGTTGGGGAGCAGCTCGCCGACCATCACCCTCAGCGGCCCGGCCCCCTGGCCGACGGCAGCCTCGACGAACTCCTTCTCTCGCAGCGCCAGCACCTCACCGCGCAGAGGCCGCGCGACGTAGGGGGTGTAGACGAGGCCGATCACCAGGATCGGGATCCAGATCGATCCGCTGGAGATCGAGATCGGCCCGATCTGCAGGCCGCCCACGGCCAGCGCCGTGCCGAGAGCTATCCCCAGCAGCAGCACCGGAACCGCCCAGACGACGTCGAGCACCCGTGAGATGAGCGCGTCGACCCAGCCCCGGTAGTAGCCGGCGACCAGGGCGAGGATCAGGGCGAGGAGGGTCGTGAGCAGCGAGGCGGCGATGCCGATCAGGAGCGAGGTCCTGCCCCCGTACATCAGCCGCACCATCTCGTCGCGGCCGAGCCGCCCGTCGGCGCCGAGGAAGAAGCGCCCGTCGGCGCCGAGCCAGACCGGGCCGATCGGACTGCCGTCGGGGCTGACCACTTCGCGGCTCTCTCCGTCGACCTCGATCTTCTCGGTCGTGTGGGTCTCGTTGGGCCCGGTGTGCGCGACGTGGTCGGCCCAGAGGGGGGCGGCCAGCACGAATATGACGATCGCTGCGAACAGGGCCACGGAGGCGAGCGCGAGGCGGCTCGACCTCAGCCTCCGGTACGCGAGATACCAGGGGCTGCGGCCCTCCACTACTTGAACTGGAAGCTGGTCATATCGCCCCAGAAGGTCGGGTTCCAGACGACCTCTTCCATGTCGACGTCGTCGGAGACGAACAGCGACACCTCGCGGGCGCCGAGCGGCGCCCAGGGGGCCTGTTCCATGAATTCGCGGTCGAGCTGGGCGTATTCCTCTTCGACCTGCGGACTGAGCTGCTGGGAGCCGAGCTCGTCGATCTTCCGGTTCAGCTTGGGATCGTCGATCTGGGCGAAGTTGCCGTTGCTGACCGGCGCGATGCTCGCCCCGGAGAGCAGCGGCTCGAAGAAGTCGTTCGGGTGCGGGTAGTCCTCGAACCAGTTCGCCCAGCCGATGTCGAGGTCGGGGGTCGAGGTGTTGCCGATCACCGAGAAATACGGGTCGCCGAGCGTTTTCAGCTTCGCGTCGAAGCCGATCTGGTCCAGCACGTCCTGGACGTAGGCGCCGATTTCGTCATTCGGGCTGAAATTGTCGCTCCAGACCGTGACCGAGCGGTCGCTGGGATTGGCCTGCGCGACCAGTGCTTTCGCTTTCTGCAGGTCGTGGGGGTAGAGCTCGAACTTCTCGTACCCCGGCATTCCCTCCGGCAGGATCTGCTGGCTCGGGATCAGCTCGCCGGCGTAGACGCGTTCCACGGCGGCGGGGTCGATCGCGTGGTTGACCGCCTGGCGCACTTTCAGGTCGTCGAACGGCGGCTGCGTCGTGTTCATCCAGAAGAAATAGGTGCTGATCGAGGGCTCGGGCCGGAACTGGGTCCCTTCGTAGCGCTGCTTGACCTGCGCGACCCGATCGGGCGGCAGCGGGTCGAACATCCAGTTCGTTTTGCCCGATTCGACGTCGTTCACCTGAATCGACTGGTTCCGCACCACTTCCGCCTCGATCTTGTCGACGTGGCCGCTGGGCAGGTCCGGCATCAGCTCCGCGTTGTTGCCGGCCCACTCCGGGTTGCGCTCGTAGGACCAGCTCCGCCCGGGTTTGGACTCCACGATCTCGTAGGGGCCGGTTGCCGGGGGCGGGGTGGGGCTCTGGTCTTTCGCCGGGGTGTCGGGCGGCAGCGGCGCCGTGTACATCATCGCCAGCTCGTTGACGAAGGTTCCGCGCGGCCGGGTCAGCTCGATCGTGATCTCGCCGGTGCGGTCGTTCGCCTGGATCCCGGAGATCCCGCCTTGCTTGGTTTCGGCGAACTCTTCGGCGCCGACGATGTCGCTGAAGAAAGGCGAGCCGCCGGATTCGAGCTCGAAGAGCCGTTCGACGCTCGCTTTGAAGTCCGAGGCCCGGACCGGCGTCCCGTCGGAGTATTTGAGCCCTTTGCGCAGGGTGAGGTCATAGGTCTTGCCGTCTTTGCTGATCTCCGGCAGGCTCTCCGCCAGGCCGGGGACCACCTCGCTGCCCGCCTTGTCTTCGGCGTGGGCGTAGGTCAGCAGCGGGATGTAGGTGTTGTACATCGCGGACCAGCCTTCGACCGTCTGGGAGAGCTGGGGGTCGAGGTAGTCGGGGAAGAAGGCAAAGCTGACCTTGAGGGCGCCGCCCTCCTTGCCACCGGCCTCATCGCCGCAGGCGGCGAGGCCGAACGTCGCCGCCACCATCGTCCCAACCACTGCAAGCACTGCCCCTAGCTTTCTCAACGCCTGACCTCCGCTTCGGGCTCAATGGGGCCCTTGTGCCCCTTGCCGGTAGACGACTGGGTAGGCATTTCGCGCCCCTGCCGGGTAGACCTGCCTTGTGGAATCAACTCCACCATAATTTCGAGGCCGGCGTCAACCCCTTCCGGACGGCCGTCTGACGACGTTTTTTCGCTGCCCTCAGGCCATTTTCGCCCGAGCAAAGGCGCGGCGATCACGGCGATCGCGACGACGCCGATCCCGGCGACGAGGAAGGTGGCGCGGGGGTCGAAGCCGGAGGCGATCAGCCCGCCGAGCAGGTAGCCGATGCCCGGGGTCGCCGAGCCGAGCGATTCGAGCACCCCGATCACGCGCGCCTGCATGTTCTGCATCGTCAGCTCCTGCACCGAGCTGATCACGGCGACCCACTGGACGCCGTTCCCGGCGCCGCCGAGCGCCGCAGCCGCGCAGGCGACCGCCAGGGTCCCGGCCGCGGCCATGCCGAGGTATCCGGCGCCGATCGCCAGGGTGCTGAAGAAGAGCAGCATTGGCAGTGGGGCCCGCCTCAGGGTCGCGAAGACGACGCTGCCGAGCACCATCCCACCTCCCCAGCTGCCGAGCATCAGCCCGTAGCCGGTGTCGCCGGCGCCGAGCGTTTCCTTGGCGTAGATCACCTCGATCGGGATCACGGCGGAGAAGAAGACGAGCGCCACCGTCTGAGCGGCGAGCAGGCGCCGCAGGGTGAGGTTGCCGCGGATGTAGCCGAGGCCGGCTCGCACCTGCTCGCGCAGCTGGCCCGGTTCGGGCTCGGCATGGGGGAGTCGCTTGGCGGTGAGCAGGATGCAGGCGATCGCGTAGAAGGAGACTGCGTCGAGCAGCAGTGCCGTCTGGGCCCCGAAGGCGGCGACGACGACGCCGGCGATCGCCGGGCCCACCGCGGCGCCGCCGGTGAAGGCGAGGTTGAGGATCGCGTTGCCGGCGCGCAGCTCGCCCGCGGGCTCGAGCATCGTCGCGCTCACCGCCCGGGTCAGCGAGCGCGCGGTCAGCGCCAGCGCTCCGTCGATGGTGGCCACGATGACGATGGCCACCAGGGAGAAGTGACCCGCCAGCAGGGCCAGCGCGCCGAAGGCCGCCGCCTCGCCGGCGTAGATGGCGGGGAGCACGAACCGCGGCGGCGGCCGCTCGAGCCGGGCGACGACGACCGGGGTCAGCAGCGCCGGCAGGAATCCCGTGCCCATGAAGAGCAGGGCGGTCGCCAAAGCGCTGTCGGTCTGATCGAAGACGAGGACGGAGAGGGCGACGATTCCGAGCCAGTCGCCCAGCTCGTTGACCGCGTAGGAGAGCGCGAGCCGCCGGAAGTCGGGTCGTCGCAGAGGGTCTCTCAGGCGTGAATTACCCATTCCTGGGGCCACTCCCCTCCTTCATTTGTGCACAAGTTTCGTTTCAAATGCACAAGTTTCCGCCGGGTTGTGCTACAAACTTGACAGCGAAACAAGACGTTTCTCGCCGAAACTTGTGCGAGAGAGGTAATGAGCGGGCTTCGACGGAAGGGAAAGACCATGGGCTACAAGCGCTAAGACTTCATAAGAACGGCAACGCTACTGCGTTGCTCGCGATTGAGGGGCGTCCATGGGGCGCTCTTCGTCGTTCTGGCCGCTTATCCCGTTTTTGCGTCATTTGCAAGGTATTGGCCAGTTGGCTAGCCCCCCTTGCCGTGCCTACGGCGACCGTCTACGGTGGACCCGCCGTGGCCTTGCCGCAAGGCCCGGTGCCGTCGCAGGGAACTTCGGCGTTTCGCTGAAACCCTCGACAAGGAAGAGGTCCGCGGCTCGGCGGCCCTGGACGCAAGCGATGAAAAACGATCGGCCCACCCGCTTCAGCCAGACCCTGTCCTGGGGTGGCCTGATCGTGGTGGCTGCGGCGATCCTCTGGCAGGCGCCCAGATCCGACTGGGACCTCGCCCTGTTCGGAATCCTGCTCGGCTTTGCCGTGTTCAGCGACCTGACCGCGATCGAGACCGATTCGCGCCTGAAAATCTCGGGCAGCTTCCTGGCTCTGGTCCTCGCCATGGTCTTCCTCGGCGGCTCCGCGGCGGCGGCGATCGGCCTTCTCTCGATCCTCGCCGGCTGGCTTCACTGGCGCGAGCCCCTGCACGACCTGCAGGTGAACGCGCTGACCTACGCGGCCTTCCCGCTGGTCTGCGGCACCGCCTTCCACGAGACCGTCGAAGCGGCGCAGATCACGGCCTCCGAGCCGATCTTCTACGTGCTCGTCTTCAGCGTCTTCCTCTTGGCGCTGGCGATCAACTTCTCCTGCATCGCCGCCTACACGTGCTACCTGGAGCGCAGCTCCTTCGTCGAGAAGGTCCGAACCGCGCTGATTCCGTTGCTGCCGTCCGAGCTCGCGGCGGCGCTGATGGCCGTCGGGATCGCCTTCATCTACAACGAGATCGGTCTGGCGGGGGTCGCCCTGTTCGGCATCGTCCTGATCACCTTCCAGTACCTGCTCGGCGCCCTGCTCGTCTCCCAGCAGCGTGCCGAGGAGGTGGAGCGACGCAGCAAACAGTTGGCCAGCTTCCAGGTCGGGATGCTGAGCGCGCTGCTGCGCACGCTCGACCTGCGGGACCAGATGACCGCCCGCCACAGCGCCGCGGTCGCACGCTACTCACGGGCGATCGCCCAGCGCGCCGGCTTCTCGCGCCGCGAGGAGGAGCTCGTCCACATCGCCGCGCTGCTGCACGACATCGGCAAGTTCATCCTCCCGGACCGGATCCTGAAGGCGAACGTGCCGCTAACCGACGAAGACTGGATGCTGATCCGCCGCCACCCGCAGCAGGGCGCTCGCGTGGTCTCCTCGCTCGACGGCTACGGACCGGTCGCCGACATCATCCTCGCCCACCACGAGCGGATCGACGGCAAAGGCTATCCGCGCGGCCTGGAAGGGGACGAAATTCCCGAGCTGGCGCGGATCATCTCGGTCGCCGACACCTACGACGTGATGACCGCCCGCGACTCCTACCGGACCCCGACCTCGAGCTACGAGGCGATCCAGGAGCTGCGGCGCGTCGCCGGCAAACAGCTCGACGCCCGCTTCGTCGAGGTCTTCATCGAGCTGCTCGAGGGCAAAGACGTCTCCTTCCGTCACGGCGAGGAGGCCGATTTCGAGCGCGAGCTGGCGCTGGAAGCGCGGATCGCCGAGACCGCCAGCCCCGCCGCCCAGTCCGGGCGCTTCCAGGTTTCCGGCGTCAGCGCCGGCTGAGCCACCTAGATACGGTTGGCGCCGATGCGTGCGGTCACCTTCCAGGCGCCCGGCGAGGTCCGGATCGAGGAGAAGCCGAGTCCCGAGATCGGGGCCGCTGACGAGGCGGTGGTGCGGGTCGAGGCGAGCGGGATCTGCGGCTCGGACCTCCACATCTACCACGGCCGCGTCCCGGTCGAGCCGGGTTTCACGATCGGCCACGAGTTCGTCGGCACGGTGCTCGCCGCTGGCGCCGACGTCGAGCGGGTCGCCGTCGGCGACCGCGTGCTCGGCTGCTTCCACACCGCGTGCGCCACCTGCGGGGCCTGCCTGCGCGGCGACTACCACCGCTGCGAGCGCGGCCGCATCTTCGGCCACGGAGCTCACCTCGGCGACCTGCAGGGCGCCCAGGCCGACGAGCTGCTGGTGCCGCGGGCCAACCTGACGCTGCGGCGGGTGCCGGACGGCGTCTCCGACGAGGTGGCCCTGTTCGCGGGCGACGTGATGGGCACCGGCTACCACGCCGTCGCCCACGCGGGAACGCGGGCGGGCGACACGGTTGCCGTGCTCGGGCTCGGCCCGGTCGGCCTCTGCGCCGTGCAGGCCGCCGTCGCCGCCGGGGCGACGCGCGTCTTCGCGATCGACTCGGTCGAGCAGCGGCTGGCGATGGCGGAGCGGTTCGGCGCCGAGCCGCTGCACCTGGAGGAGGCGGACCCGAAGCGCGCTGTGCGGGCAGCGACCGAAGGACGCGGGGTCGACGTGGTCGTCGATGCGGTCGGCGACCCGGGGCCGCTGGCGATGGCGGTCAGCCTGGCGCGGGACGCCGGCACGATCTCCGGGATCGGCGCCTACGCGGGCAAGGGCGAGGTGCCGGTCGGGCTCGCCTGGCTCAAGGGCCTCACCCTGCGGCTCGGCCTCGCCAACGTGATCGCCCACGTCGATCGGGTGCTGGCGCTGATCGAGGCCGGCAAGCTCGATCCCTCGCCGCTGGTCACTCACCGGATGAAGCTCGACGAGGTGGCCGAGGCGTACAGGATCTACGACAACCGCGAAGCGCTGAAGATCGTCCTCACGCCGTAGCGGCCAGGAGTTACATTGGAGCGGTGGGAGTGAGGCGCCTTGCGATCGTGGCGGCGGTGGTCATCGTGGCCGCCCTGGCGACGCCCGCGAGCGCGGCGGCCTGCTCGTGCGCCCCGGTGGAGCCCAAGGACGCGATGAGAAGCGCCGACGCGGCGATCGTGGGGCGTCTGATCGAGGTGGTTCCCCGGGGCGATTTGGCGGCGGACTTTCGCTACCGCGTCCAGCGCGTCTACAAATCGGATCGAGGCTTGACGAAGGGCAGGATCGTCGCCGTGCGCAGCAATGTCCAAGGCGCCGCATGTGGACTGCCTTCCGGCGACAACCGCCGGTACGGGCTCTTCCTCGACCGCCGGGAAGGTCGCTGGACCGGAAACCTGTGCGCCGTATTCGAGCCGAAAGCAGGGCTTTCGAAGTACTGTGATAGTTGACTAGATCAGTGTGATGAACTACTGTGCCAACAGATGGCACAGCAAGCCGCAGGCCCGGATGCACCCAACCCGTTCGCGACCGATCCGGGCGACGAGCTTCCGGTCGGCCTGCAGCTGACCTGGCGGTTGCGGGCACTGATCGCGACCGGGCGCCTCGCCTCCGGCGAGCGCCTGCCGAGCTTCCGCCGGCTCGCCGAGTGGGCTGGCGTCAACGTGAACACGGTGCGCGCCGTCTATGCGGGCCTCGAGCAGGAGGGTCTCGTCGTCAGCCTTCAGGGCCAGGGCACCTTCGTCGCCGAGGGCATCGAAGCGGCGCCCGGACTCGAGGAGATCGCGATCGACGCGCTGCGACGGGCCCGCGACGCGGGGCTGGGGCCGCGGGAGCTGGCGATCGTCGCCTCGGCCTGCGCGAGCATGCCGGGGGCGCTGGAGGGACCGGCTCCGGTAGAGCCCGGTGAGGACCTCCCGGACCTCGCCGAGGAGAGCGAGGCGATCGAGGTCCGCCGCGAGCTGCGCCGCCAGATCGGCCGGCTAGAGGCCGAGCTCGCCGCCTACACCCGCGACCTGCCGGGCGGTTTGCCGACCGCGCCTCTCCGAGCCGAGGCTCATATCGCCGGAGTGGAGGAGCTGGAGCAGACCCGGGACACGCTGATCGCCCAGCTTTCGGAGGCCCAGAAGGCAGCCGAGTTGCGGGCGAGGGAGGAAGCGCGGGCCCGGGTGCGGCGTCAGGGTCAGCTCGCCGAAGGTGAGGAACGGGGCACCTCGTCCGGGGAGAGCCCGCTCGAGCGGGCGATGAGCTGGTGGCGGCGCAAGTCCTGACGCGGGCACTGCTGCCCGCCAAGTCCTCCTTCGAGCAGGTGGGGGAGATGATGATCCTCACCGCGAGGACGATCGCCTCCGCCGTGCGACCGCCGTATCCCTACGGCGAGGAGCTGGTCGGGCAGTTCCTCTTCGTCCTCAAGCTTTCCTGGTTTCCGCTGCTGATCTCGACCTTCGCGCTCTGCCTGGGCGCCCCGGGGCTGCAGGCCGCCAACGCCCTCTCCCTGTTCGGGGCCCTGGACCGGCTCGGTGGCTTCTTCGTGCTGGCGGCGATCCGCCAGATCGGGCCGATCGTCACCGCGGCGGTCGTCGCCGGCGTCGCCGGCACCGCGATCACCGCCGACCTCGGCGCCCGCAAGATCCGCGAGGAGCTCGACGCCCTGCAGGTGCTCGGCGTCGACCCGATCAAGAACCTGGTCGTCCCCCGCTTCATCGCATTGATGCTGATCACCGCGCTGCTCGACATCTTCGCGGTCGTCTTCGGGCTTACTGCGGGCATCGCCGCCTCGCTGCTCTACGGCGAGCCGCTCGGTGGCTTCTTCGCGACGCTCTTCGCCAACGCCTCGATCATCGATCTCTGGGGCTCGGTCCTGATGTGCACCCTGTTCGGCGGGATCATCGCCGTCGTCTGCTGCTACAAGGGGATGACCGCGTCCGGGGGCGCGGCAGGGGTCGGCCGCGCCGTCAACCAGGCGGTCGTCATCTCCTTCATGGGCGTCTTCGCCTTCCTCTACGTCTTCACCCAGACCCTGCTCGCCACCAACCCCGAACTGCAGGCGATCCGGTGACGGGTTGGCTCGACGTCCCCCGCAACTGGCTCGACTCGTTCGGCGAGGTCGCCCGCTTCGGCTCGCGGGTGATCGGCCTCGTCTACTCCGGTCGGGTGATGCGCTTTTCCGGCGAGAGCCTGCGTCAGGCCGGCATCCTGATCTTCGGCTCGGCCCTGATCATCTGGATCTTCGTCTTCATCCTCGGCCTCCAGTGCGGCATCCTCGGGGCCTACTTCGTCCGCTCCCAGGGGGCGCCGGGATTCGCCGGCTTCTTCGCCGCCTGGTGCGATCTGCGCGAGGCGCTGCCCTACGCCTTCGGCTACATCCTCTCGGCCAAGGTCGGGACCGGGATCGTCGCCGAGCTGGGGGCGATGCGAATCTCCGACGAGATCGACGCGCTGGAGGTGATGGGGATCCCCCCGGTGACCTTCCTAGCCGCAACCCGCCTGCTGGCAGCCTGGATCGCGCTGCCGGTCATCTACCTGGTCGGGATCGGGGTGATGTACGTCGGCAGCTACATCGCCGTGGTCGAACAGGTCGGCGACGTCTCCTCCGGGGCTTACCTCTTGATCTTCTGGATGTTCCAGAACCCTCCCGACCTGGTCTTCAGCCTGATCAAGGGGATGTGCATGGCCACCGCCATAGTTCTGGTCGGGTGCTATTACGGCTATACGGCCTCCGGGGGTCCGGTCGGGGTCGGCAGGGCCACGGCGCAGTCGATGGTCGTCAACATCATCATCGTCCACCTGATCGGGATGCTGGGCACGGTGGTGTTCTGGGGGTTCAACCCCCGGGCCCCGATCGGGGGGTGACGGCTCAGGCGCCGCCGTTGAGAAAGACCGTTGCGATCACAGCGACCAAGCCGACGAGAGTGCCGCCGCCGACACGGTTGAGCGTTGCCCGCAAGGCGGCGATCTCGGTGTCGACGCGGTCGAAGCGCCGATCGACCGCTTCGAACTTACGGTCGACCTCGTCGAAGCGGCGATCGACCTCGGCAAAGCGCCGGTCGATCTCGTCGAAACGACGGTCGATCGAGTCGAATCGCTCCTGCAGTCGGTCGTCGGTCCAAACCATGCGCTCCATATTGCCAGCCTACGAGACGTTTTGTCACGTGTGGTGCGCTGAAAGTAAAAGCTCTGCGACGAGAGTCGAGCGTTACTGAGCCATCGCCGTGGCCCGGGCGGGCTTGCGGTGGCGGCTGAACATCTCGGCGACCCACCGGTAGCCACGGCGCTCCACCAGCGGCGCGCGGAAGCGCTCGAAGCCGGCCGCGGTGGGCTGGTCGGAAGGCAGCGGTCCCTCCTCGGGCGTGACCAGCGGGTAGAAGAGCGAAGCCGCGCTGAGGTCGGCGACGGTGAAGCTCTCGCCGACCAGGTAGTCGCCGGGTTCCGATTCCAGGTCGCGCTCCAGACGGTCGAGTGCGGCGAGGATCGCGGCCCGGTTGCGCTCTGCCGCTTCCGCGCTGCGCGCGCCGAAGCGCAGCGAGGTGAAGGCGCGCGCGTAGGTTGCGGCGGCACCGGGCAGACGGGTCAGCGGGCCAGGGGCGGTGCGTTCCATCAGCGCGATGAAGCGCTCGCGGTCCTGGCCCAGCTCGTACCAGGCGAGCTGGCGGATCGCCGGGCCGAGCCCCTCGTCGAAGTAGTCCTCCAGGGCGAGGGCGCGGCGGCGCTGCTCGGGGTCGGCGGGGTAGAGCGGCGGCTCGGGATAGCGCTCCTCCAGCGCGGCGAGGATCGCGGTCGAGTCGCCGATCCGCCGCCCGTCCAGGCTCAGCACCGGGAAGGTGGTCTGGCCGCCACGGGTCAGCCAGAGGGCGATCGGCATATGGGCGCCGGGGACCGGTGAGCGGCGCCGGTGCTCGACGCCCTTCCAGTCCAGTGCCCAACGGACCTTCTCGCTGTAGTGCGAGACGTCGATCTGCCAGAGGGTGGGAAGCGAGTCGTTCATTGCGCCGTCCCGGTCATCGTGGCAGCATAGTTCCGGCATGGCGCTCCTGAGCGATTCCGAGGTGGAGGCGAGGCTGTCCGAGCATCCCGGTTGGGAGCGGGTGGACGGCACGATCGCGAAGAGCTTCAAACGGGGCGACTTCGTCGGTTCGGTGCGCTTCGTCGAGAGCATCGTCGAGCCGGCCGAGGCGATGAACCACCACCCGGACCTGGAGATCTCCTGGGACGAGGTCACGGTCTCGATCGCGACTCACTCCGAGGGCGGCATCACCGCGGCCGATTTCGAACTGGCCGGCAAGATCGACGCTCTCGCCTGAGCCTGCGGCTACCGTGGTCCGGTGGCCGAGGAGCTGAGGATCGACGAGGGGTTGGCGATCCCCCTGGGGGAGGTCGAGCTGCGGGCGAGCCGCTCTTCCGGCCCCGGCGGCCAGCACGCCAACGTCACCGCCTCCCGGGTCGAAGCCGTGTTCGACGTCGGCGCGTCGGCGACGCTCGACGAGTCGCAGCGCTCCCGGCTGACCGAACGCGCCGGCCCTTTCGTTACCGCGGTCGCACAGGAGGCTCGGGGCCAGGCACGTAACCGCGAGCTGGCCCTGCAGCGGCTCGCCGAGAAGATCGCGGCCGGGCTGACGGTGCCGCGACGGCGACGGCCAACCAGGCCGACCCGCGCTTCGCGACAGCGACGCCTCGAGCAGAAGCGCCGCAACGCCGAGCGGAAACGCTTTCGCCGCAAGCCCCCGTCCGAAGAGGGCTGAGACGCGGGTCAGGCAATCGGCCACTAGCCGATTTCAAGTACAAGAAACTCGATCATGTAGCCGACTTTCTTGCCTTGACAGGGTCACGGCAGAGAGATTGCCCTGCATGAATAACGGCGCGGTACTGCAGGGTCCTGCCAACTCTCGATCCCATCTGCCGGGGATCATTTCGCTGGTGGCGGCAACGCTGCTCGTGAGCATCGCAGGCCCAGCCGCAGCTGCTCCCGTCGCCGAGGACGGCAGGATCTACGCCTGTTACAAGGTCAAGGGGAAGCCCAAAGGTGCCATGCGGGTCATCACCAAGGCGAAGAAACGCTGCAGGCGGGGAGAGCGCAAGGTCGTCTGGAGCGCTGTCAGCGCAAATGGCGCGGAAGGCGCCGCTGGTCGGCAGGGCCAACCCGGGGCACAGGGCTCCACCGGCTCCGATGAAACGACCCTGCAGGCAAAGATCGACTCTCTCACGCTCAGGGTCGAGGGCCTCGAAGATTCGCTAGCGCTCGTCGACGAGCTTTGCGATCAGACCGCCGTCCTGACCTCACAGGCGAACGCGCTGGAAGGCGTGATCGAAGGCCTCGGCCTCAACTCCGTCCTCGACCTGCTCGGCGGTCTGATCGAAGTGCCCACCCTGCCGGGAGCATTGGACCCGTTCGCCTGCCCCTCTCCGTAGGAGACGGTCTCCTGGCAGACTCGGAGGTGGATGGCCAAGCGCAAGCATCGGCGTGCCAGAGAGAAGCCGCCCACCGTGTCCTACGCCGACGCGGAGGGCAACGTGCTCATGCTGCGCCAGTCGCTCAGCGCCGGCACGATCAGGAAGATCGGCGAGCCCCCGCGCAGCGCAGCGGCCTCGATGGACGACGCCTGGCGTCGCCGTTTCGAGTTGCTCTTCGAGCGCCTTGCCGTCGGCTGGGAGATCGCCGGCCTGCCCCTGGACGATCAGAAGATGCTCCTCGGTCGCTACCGGATGGCCGATGCCACCACCCAGCAGTGGGTCCGCGAGACGATCGCCGCCCACATAGACCGCCACATCCCTGAGCTGAATCGGTAGCGCTCCGGCAAGCGGGAGATGGGCGCGGCTGGGTTCGAACCAGCGACCTCTCGCGTGTGAGGCACGCCGAGAGCGAGTCGAAAAGCAGCCGCAGATCGGCATTCCCAAGTGGAATGAAGCACCTGCCGCCGCCGACTCTCTGAGTCGCCAGATTGCCGCAGTTTGCGGTCGATAATGCCCGCTTTGGGCACTGGTGCCCAGCTACACTGCTCCCAACCCCTCAGTTCGCTTCGGCGTCTGAGATGCGGGGCCGCCTCCGGGCGGCCCTTGCGCGTAGTGGTCACTCAGCGTCGTCGCGTGACGCGACCGCGCCCTCTGCCATGATTGCTCCAATGGAGCAGCGCCACGTCAAGCTCAGCGGCGATGTCGAGGGGTCCTTTGTGATTGAGGAGGCTCTAACCGATGGCCGGTTCGTGGTCGCGCCCGAGTGGCCGTCCAAGGAGACTTCCGCCGACGCGATCCTGGAGCGTGCCGGGGCCAAGCGCATGTCGCCCGAGGAGTTCGACAGGCATTTCGGCGACCTGCCCACTGACAGCGAGGGGTAGATGGCCACGCAGTCTTCGGGACCGACCTTCCCGGTCCACGTAGACGAGCGAGAGCTGGTTGAGGATCTCGCGCACGCGAGTGAGGCTGGGCGGTCAGCTATCGAGTTGATGGTCCAACGCCTTAAGGCCGATGGAGTTCTAGCGGCGTGGCTGAAGCAATGCGATGCCGAAGCCCGTGACGGAACGCGGCTACCGGGATGCGTGAAGCTCTACATCCCGCGGCCAGCGGGCCAATGGGGCGCCGTGTTTCTTGGCGGCTCCGTGGATGAACGTCCAGTGTTGTTCTTGCTGGCCGTCGGCGAGCGTCATCCGGGAGCGCCATGGCAGCCGAGCGTCTACGAGATCGCCCATCGGCGCTTGCAGGCACGGGGCTAGATCTCCTTGGAAAAGGCGTCCAGTGCGGTAGGAGGGGCCGTGGCATGGAGCCTTGCCCCTCCCACCTACTGCATAGCGCCGGGTGGCGAGCGTCAAGATCAGCCGTAGCGCCAAGCGAGTCTGAAGACTGGATCGTTCTTCCAGTGCCACGCAACCCAGAGACGCTGCTTGATGCGACCTTGTTCGAACTCAAACCCCTGAGTCGTCTCCCCATCGCCGGTGAGAATTTGGGGTTTGACGTCATCGTCCTCCCATGGCAATAGGGCAACGACGGAAACACGGCCCCCAGCGGCGAGCGTCGAAGCAGGCGTTGGAGCGATCGTGTCGAGGATGAGACGGCCCTGGTCATCGGGCTGCACCCGGATCCGCTGCTGGAGGATGATTCGCCGCCGCTCGTTTGGGCGGATTTTGGTGCGGCCAACCTTTATCCGCTGGGCCTTGTCGAGAACGGTCTGAGCCCAGACTTTCACTGCGTCGAGGGCGGCAGCATCTGTGACCCCAGCAGCCTGGGCTCGTTCCGTCATGCCATTCACTAGCAGCTGCTCTGCTTCCTGGTCGAGCTCGTCGGCAACCAACTCGACCTGTCGGCTGCCATTGGTGATCTTGGGCTCGATGGAGTCGTCGCTTTCGGCACCCGTCCCTGGATCGGTGCTTAGCGCTGCGAAAGGAAAAGAGATCTCCTCCGCCTGGTCGTTGGTGATCTGCATCTCAATGGTCGCGAGAACCGTGTCGCTGGAATGGCCGAACCGGGAGGTCGGCGTAACCAGCAGCGTCTCGTCGTACTCGTCAACGCGGAAACCGCCGATGGGGATCAACATGACGTCTTCTCCTTTTGTCTCAGTGCCGCTTGTCGCGCGGCGGATTCGGATCGTTGCCGTAGCTATCGCGGTCGCGGATCTGGCCGTTGGGCCGATGGATCACAACCTCGGAGCCCTGATTCCGAGCAATGTCGCGAGCCGCGTCGGTGGCCTCTCCCTGCGTGGGATGTCGGGACGTATCGCGGCTGTTGCCCTCGCCACGTACCCCCCAACTGCCATCGTCGCGCCGCACTACATGCTGGTTCGCCATTGACTACCTCCTGGATCGAGCCCGAAGGATCGCCGCCGCCAGCCGTATACTCGGCCAATCAGCTGTGCGAAACCTTCGCGCTGTGTGAACATTGCCATGTATCACGCAGTGTAAAGGAAGCGGACGACTGATTTTGGGATCAATGGCGCGCACTCGGCGAAAAACTCCGCAATCTCCGCATGGAAGGGGGGCGATTGGGGAGACCGTGGGCGAGCGAATACGCAAGGCGCGTCGCGAGGCGGGGCTATCGCAGGGCGATCTTGCGCGAGCACTTGGCTATGCGCCTTCACAGATTTCTGCGCTTGAGTCCGGAGACCGGCGGCTCAAGGTGGACGACCTCGCGAAGCTCTGTGGTCTCCTCAGCCGTTCAGCCGACTATTTCCTGCGAACCGAGCAGGAGGAGAACAAAACTCATGTAGGGGTTCGACTGCGAGCCGAGTTGTCTGAGGTCCCCCACAAAAGTCTCAGTGGCGCGCTGGAGGAGTTCCTTGACTATGCCGAGTTGGAGTTTTCGGAAACAGGTGACGTTCCAGACCTCAGTGATCTTGAGGACGAGGTAGCAGCTAAGCGAGTGCTGGCAATCGCTGGGACGCAGGAGCCACCGGTCGATCTCGATCGGCTCACGAGAGCCCTCCACATCCCGGTGATCGCGTGGAGCTTCCCAGATGCTCTCTCTGCGCTGCTTGCCGACACGGAGGAAGACGGCTTCGTGATTGGCGTAAATCGTTGGCACCACTTAAACCGGCGCAGATTCTCGATCGCCCATGAGTGCGGCCACGCCGTTCTGCGCCACCAAGCGGGCTTCTACCTTGACTTTACGGACGTTGACCCCTTCGGCGATCCTCGGAAATCCCGCTACAAGGACGAGCGCGCTGCTAATGGCTTTGCCGCAGCGCTCTTGATGCCGAGAGCGTGGCTGCGCCGCGATGTAAAGAACGGGCTCAATGACGCCGCGACGCTAGCTGCTCGGTATCGGGTGTCGGAGGAGGCCATGAGTTTCCGCCTTCGTAACGTAAAGCTCGGCTGAGTAGCCGCTCTATTTGCCTTCAAAGGTTTTGGCCAGCCTTGCCAGCTCGGCCATCGATACGCCGAGGCCATCGGCAATCGCGTTGACCGTGCCCCATGAAGGATTGGATCGGCCGCGCTCGACCAGCGAGATCGTGCCGGTCGTAACGCCGGCATCCTGCGCTAGGCGTTCCTGGGTGGTGCCGTGCTTTTCACGGAGTTGCCGGACTGCCGCTCCGAGCGCGGGCTGTGGCTGGTCTGGGCCTCCCATCAACTCACACGCTTTCAAAGCCGGGCGAGGTTCGCCATGTGAGGTCAAGCTAGTTGAACTTTACTAGTCGTGCTACGCTAGTCTGACCGACGACAAAAGTGCCCCCGCGCTGCGGAAACAGCCGGGGGCGTGGCACAGGAAGGAGTGCTTCCCATGCAAGACCAGCCTAGTGAGGCAGGCGACTACGAGGTTCCGCCGACCGAAGTTCAGGACATCCGCGATCAGGGCGTTGTCTTGATCCACGTGCTGACGCGGCACCCGACGTTGCTGACGATCCCCGATCTCGTCCGTGAGATCACGGCGGGCTCGGAGGACTTCGGCGAGGGAGACGCGATGGAGCGCGCTGTGCGCGACTTGACGGGCGTGGGGCTGCTGATGTGCCCGAGCGGGCTCGCCGCGCCCACTCCGGCCGCCCTGCGCTTCCTGAAGATCCTCTACGAAGGCAACTGCTAGGCGGGGCTGGGATTTCGGCGGGTCGGGGCTGTCGCAGGAAGCCCGACTCGTCGGGCTGCTCCGGCCCGCCGGAATCCCCATGCCCAAGTCCATCAGCCAGAGCGGCAGCAACGAAGTCCAACTACAGAAACAAAACCAGCTTCCCCAATGCCGCCGGTCGCTACAGCGGGTCCCCTCGATCCTCGATCCCGATTCGAAGCGAGATCGGATTGAGGACCCCGCAGCCCCTCACACCACATCACTCCGCCCTGCGGAGGTCCGAGCCCCCGACCCCCGACACACTATGAACTGGGTGCCAGGCTGGCTTCTGGACGAATGTTGCGAGGCATTTCGGCCGCTTCTCGGACGTACAAACCGATGGCATCCCTGCGCATCAAGCTCGACCCGCAGGCCGTCGAGGCCATCGCCCGCCGCGTGGTCGAGATTCTGGAACGGCGCGGCCTCCAGGGCAGGGAGCTTGTCGATGCCGGCGAGTTGGCACGGCGATTCGGGATCGAGCGCTCCTGGATCTACTCCCACGCGATCGAACTGGGCGCGGTCAAGCTCGGTGATGGACCGAAGCCTCGGCTGCGTTTCGACCCGCAGATCGCGGCGAGGGCGCTTCGGAAGGCTGGCGGGGAATCGGCGGCTGACCCGCCCGCCCACCCGTTCGGGTGTGCGGGCGGGTCAGCCGCAGCGGGGGAGAGGGTCGGAAGTTCCGCTGCTGCCCTTCGACGGGCAGGACGACTCAGCGGCATAGGATCGGAGCGAGGCCCGGATGAGCGAGCAGGCGACAGGGCAGGTTCTCGAACTGGATCGCAAGGGCGGTCGTACCTTCGCCCTGCGCTTCCGCGCCTACGGCAAACGGCGTTACCTGACGCTTGGCACCGTCGCCGAAGGCTGGAGCCGTCGCAAAGCGGAGGACGAACTATCGAATGTCCTTGCCGACGTCAGGCGCGGCGTTTGGAGGCCGTACGAGGGGTCGAAGGCAACGGAGCCTGCGCCGGAGCCGACCTTTCACGAGTTCGCCTCCGAGTGGCTCGACGGGCTGCGCCACGAGGGGCTGTCCGACGCCACGCTTCAGGACTACACCTGGCAGCTCTGCAACCACATGCTGCCGTTCTTCGCCAAACATCGGCTGTCGGAGATCACGATTGCCGAGGTCGACCGCTATCGACAGGAGAAGGTGCGGGAGGAGACGATCTCGGCGGCTTCGATCAACAAGACGATCACCAGGCTCGCGCAGATCCTTGAGGTCGCTGTCGAGCGGGAGTTGATTGATCGCAATCCGGCGCGCGGGAAGCGGCGGCGATTGAAGGAGCGGAAGCCGCAGCGGACCTGGCTCGACCGCGCCGAGCAGATCGTCGCGCTGCTGGATGCTGGCAGCGAACTGGACCGGGAAGCGCGAGTGGACCGCAAAGCAACGCCACGGCGAGCGCTGCTGGCAACGTTGACGCTCGCGGGATTGCGGATCAGCGAGGCGCTTGACCTCCGCTGGCGCGACGTTGACCTTGCAGCCGGTCGCCTTCGGGTTGCCGACGCCAAGACGGACGCTGGCGTTCGCCAGGTCGATCTACTCCCGGCCCTGCGCGAGGAGTTGTCGATCCACAAGGCCAAGACGCGCTTCGGCGGCCCTGACGACTTTGTGTTCCCGACCGAGCGGGGCGCGCGCCAAGACCGCAACAACGCGCGGCGGCGGGTGGTGATCCGGTCGGTGGAGCGGGCGAATGAGAACCTGACGGCGCGTGGGTGCAACCCGCTTCCAGAAGGCATCACGCCGCATTCGCTGCGCCGCACTTTCATCTCGCTTCTGCTCGCCACCGGCGCGGAGGTTCCCTACGTGATGCGGCAGGTCGGGCACTCCGATCCGAAGGTCACGCTTTCGATCTACGCCCAGGTGATGTACCGGGGAGAGGGGGAGAGGGACCGGCTGAAAATTGTTTTCGAAGGCTCGGATTGGGCGCTGCTGGGCATTGGGAATGGGCCTGCGAATGGGCCCACGGCACCGACCTCCAGCGAACAGCTATCTCTTGAGGTCTCTCAAACTCGCATGGAATCTAGGAATTCATCCGATGGGCGCGGCTGGGTTCGAACCAGCGACCTCTCGCGTGTGAGGCGAGCGCTCTCCCACTGAGCTACGCGCCCTGGGGGGCCGAATCATAGGCCGCGGGCTCACCTGGCCTCTTCGCCAGGGCGAGGCCGGCGAAGGGGAAGACCAGGGTCGAGAGCATCGCGGCGCCGACCAGGCCGGCGGCGGTCGAGCTGCTCATGTGGCCGCCGTCGACGGCCAGGGTCGTGATCGCCACCACCAGCGGCAGCTGGGTCGCCGAGAAGAAGGCGAGGGCGACGCGCTGGCGGGCCTCGAGCACGCCACGGTAGAGAAGCAGAGCGGGGGTGCCGCGCACGACAAGGAAGAGGCAGAAGAACATCGCCAGCTTCAGCAGCGCCGTCGCCGAGCCCAGCGCGGCCAGGTCGAACTCGATCCCGCTGGTGATGAAGAAAAAGGGGACGAAGAAGCCGAAGCCGACCGCGGTCAGCTTCGACTCGAAGACGGCCAGCTCGCGCCCCTTCAGGGCGAGTCGCACGATCATCCCGGCGACGAAGCCGCCGAGCAGGACGTCGAGGCCGAGCTCGCTGGCCAGCAGCACGAGGCCGAAGACCAGCACCACGGTGATCCGCACCGCGAGCTGGCTGCTCGACTCGAAGGTGCGCTCCAGCGCCGGCCAGCCCCGCCAGGCGAGGCGCACCGAAGCGAGAGCGAGGCACAGCGCCAGGGCGACGAAGCCGACCAGGATCGCCGCCTCGTGCAGCGGCTGGTTGGTCGAGAGGACAAGGGTGACGAGCAGGATCGGACCGAACTCGCCCACCCCGCCGGCCGCCAAGAGGTAGGTGCCGAAGCGGGTTTTCAACTCGCCGTTGTCGCGCAGGATCGGGATCAGCGTGCCGATCGCCGTCGTCGCCATCGCCGAACCCGTGTAGAGGAAGGAGAACACGATCCCGGCCGCGGCCAGCGCCCCGCCGATCCCGTAGGCGAGGGCGATCGAGAGCAGCCAGCCGAGCGCGCCGAGCTTTAGCGGTTTGCCCTTGATCCGCTCGAAGTCGATCTCGTAGCCGGCGAAGAAGAAAAGCATCCCGAGGCCGAGGTTGGAAAAGAATTCGATGAAGTCGTCGGTCTTGGCGAGGTCGAGGACTTCGGGGCCGACGACGATCCCCAGGATCAGCTCGACCACGACGACCGGCGGGGCGAGGGCCCTCGGCACGGCGGCGACCGTGATCGCCGCCAGCGCCGCGATCACGACGATGACGAAGAACGATTCGGCGTCGACCTCGATCACGGCGCCGATCCTACGTTCGTCCAAGGCGCCCGCGCGGGCGTGGGCCAGCGGGTACCAATAATTAAGTAGCCGCGTCGCCGACGCTGGCGGGACCGTAAGCAAAGAGGAGCAAGCTGATGAACCTTGGCTATCGCAGGATCGAGACGGCCGTCGCCGCAGGACTCGCCTGTCTCGCGCTTGCCGTTCCCGCCTCGGCAGGCGCCGCGACGAGCAGCTACCCACCCGACGCGGCGGCGCGCGGCTTCGGCGACGGCCTCGCCGGCTGGAGCGCCTCGACGAGCTTCGAAGGCACCTGCCTGGCGCCGCTTCTCTGCCCCTCGGCGACCAACGCCCACCAGACGTCCGGCGGCGCCGACGGCAGCGGTTTCATCCGCTCCGCGTACCAGGGGGTCGTCGGGGTGATGGCGGTCGGCGGCACGACGACGGCCGTCTACACGAGCCCCCAGTTCACCTACCGCGGCGCCGACGGCGAGGCCGCGACCGCGGTTGCTTTCGAGATGGACCGGCGGGCGAGCGTGGACCAGCTGCTCGCGGTCTCTGGCAACTCGGCCAACTACTCGGTGCGGCTGGTGGACGTGAGCGCAGGCGGGGAGGCGGTGACCGCGATAGCGCCGACGACCCTCGCCGGAGCGAACAGCTGGAGCGAGGTGTCGCCGGCGGCGATCGACCCCGGTCGCCTCAGTGCCGGGCACGAGTACCGGATCCTGATCACGTCCACCTACACGACCGGGACCAGCGTGCTCGTCGGCGGCAACGCCGACTACGAGAAGGGCAAGCCGGCGACGACCAAGCGGACGGTCAAGGTTCGCAAGGGACGGACGAAGCTGGTGCGGCTGCAGGTGAAGCCGAAGGCGCGGAGCACGGTCGCCAAGCGCAAGCGCCTCTTGATCCGACAGAAGGTCCGCGCCGGGAAGGTCAGCGCCACCGTGTTCCAGCCCCGCAAGCTGATCCGCCGCTAGGATGGGACGTGGACCGTGCTAGGCGGGGAATCAGCGGTGCCCTGTAACCCGCAATCCGCTCTAGCGGGGCCGAATCCCGTTCCGAGGGGCTGGCCGTCGGGGTCAGTGCGCCGCGGGCGGCGTTGACGGCCGGGTCCTGCGCGACGTGGGC
>DATMEP010000012.1:0-4071 GCA_035556755.1 Solirubrobacterales bacterium | reverse complement strand
AGAGCAGGAAGAGATAGAGGACGGCGAGGAAGCCGAACTTGAGGGCGACGGAGATCGGGTCGTAGTCCACGCGCTGAAGACTCTCACTGCTCGACGTCGAACCGAAACGTCGTGGTACCGAGGGTGACGCGATCGCCGGAGTTGAGCCGGGTCGAGCCGACCCGGCGCTCGTTGACCTTGACGCCGTTGGTCGAGCCGAGATCGGCGATCATCCACTCGCCGGCGGGCGAGCGGCGCAGCTCGGCGTGGTGGCGCGAGACGTTGGGATCGGCCAGGACGCAGTCGGCGTCCTTGGCACGGCCGATCGTCGCCCGCGGACCCTCCAGCACGTAGCGGCGGTCGTCGAGCGACACGACCGCCCGGCTCGCAACCGCGGCGCGCTGCGAGGGCGGCTCGGCACGCGGGGCATCGCGCACGGCGGAGTAGACCATCGTGTGCCCCTCCTCCCCCTGGACCGGTCCCTCGCCCTCGCGAGCCGGCGGCTTGACCAGGCGCGTCTGGATCCCGAACTCGCCCAGCCGCAGGCGCTCGTCGGTCTCGAAGGAGACAGTCGGGCGGGTCAGCAGGTCGTAGTTGCGGCGGCGGGCGTGCTCGAGCAGGTAGCCGGAGAGCTCCTGCTCGAGCGAACGCTCGTAGCCCTCGAGGCGGGTGCGGTCGCGACCGGAGAGGTAGACCGTGTACTCGTTGGGAACGTAGACGCGGGCGACGCCGGCGGTCTTGTGGGCGTCCATCTCCTTGGCCAGCTTGCGGGCGAGCTCGACCGGCTGGACCTCGGAGCTGAAGGCGCGGCTGAAGACGCCCTCGACGAGGCCTTCGATCCGACTCTCGAGGTTGCGAAGGACGCTGATCGGGAAATCCTAGAGATCTAGGGGAGTAAAGCTCCGTGGCCGACAGCCAGCCAGGCACCGAGGAGCGCGGCGGCCGCGGCGGCACCGAGGCGCAGTCCGAGCACCGGGTTGGGCCGGGCGGGCTGCTCGGCGAGCTGGTCGAGCGACTCCTCGATCGCGGCGCCAAGCTCGTCCAGGCCGGGGCGTCGCGAGGGGCGGCGCTGCAGGGCGGCGTCGATCGTCTCGCACAGCTCCCGAGGCAGGTCGGGGCGGAGGCGGCGCAGGGGTCGCGGGCGCGCGCCGATCGCCCGGGCGGTTGCGGCCGGCGTCGTACGGCGGTTCGGGTTCTCGCCGCTCCAGCACTCGTACAGCGTCAGCGAGAGCGAGTACACGTCCGTCTCGGGCCCGACGGCGCTGCCCTCGGCCTGCTCCGGCGACATGTAGGCCAGCGTCCCGACGACGTCGCCGGGGGCGGTCAGCGCGGCGGCGTCGGCGAGGCGGGCGACGCCGAAGTCCATCAGCTTGGCGCGGTGCTCGCCGACCAGGACGTTCTGGGGCTTGACGTCGCGGTGGACGACACCGCGCGAGTGGGCGTGGTCGAGCGCCTCGCATAGATCGGCACCGAGATCGCCGATCTCGCGGTCGCTCAGTGCCCCGCGCAGCTGCGCCAGCGTATCGCCCTCGACGAGCTCGGTGACGAGCAGGGCGTTGCCGTCCTCCTCCCCCATCTCGTAGAGGGTGACGATGCCGGGGTGGTTGAGCCGGGCAGCCGCCTGGGCCTCGCGCAGCACCCGCTGCCTCCCCTCGCCTCGCGACTCGATCGCCTTGACCGCGACGTTGCGCTCAAGACGGCCGTCCCAGGCCTCGTAGACGACGCCGAAGCCGCCGCTGCCGATGCGGCGCTCGATCAAGAACCGGTTGAGGACGAGGGAGCCGACCAACGCACTTCCGGCTTTCGCCGCGAATCCGCTTCCTCCTGCGACATACTCCCTGCTACTTGGAGGATTCGCTCGCATCCAGGCAGGGGCGTCGACCGCGCCCGCCGCGCCGTCCCGAACGGCAGCAGATCCTGCTGCGCCGGGGGCTGGCGCTCGGCGCCGGGCTGCTGATCCTGATCCTGATCGTGCTCGGCGTGCGCGGCTGCCTCGACGCCCGCAAGGACCGGGCGCTGAAGGACTACGCCGGCGAGGTCACCCAGATCGTCGACGAGACCGACCAGACCAGCCAGAGCTTCTTCGCCAAGCTCTCCGATCCGGGCAGCCTCTCGGTCACCGAGTTCATCGCCGAGGTCAGCGCCGACCGCAGCGCGCTGGACAACTACGCCGCTCGGATCGACGACCTCGACGCCCCCGGCGATATGAGCGAAGCGCAGACGGCGCTGGAGCTGACCTACGACCTGCGCGCCGGCGCGATGGCCGAGATCGCCGAAAAGATGCGCACCGCGCTGGGCGAAGTCGGCTCTGAGAAAGCGACTGCGGCGATCTCCCGCCAGATGCTCAAGCTGACCGCCAGCGACGTCCTCTACTCATCGGTCGTCCGGCCGGAGATCGACGCCGTGCTGGCCGACAACGGGATCGAAGGCGAAGACGTCCCGGAGAGCGCCTTCGTGCCGGACGGGACCAAGTGGCTGGACGAAGAAGAAATCAGCTCGGCACTGGGCTCGGTCAGCGGCGCGGCGGCGGAAGCCACCTCGGGCATACACGGGCTGGAACTGATCGGCGCCAGCATCTCCGGCACCGAACTGGTCCCGGAATCGACCACGCCGGTGAGCGTCGAAGAAACCCCGGAAGTCGAAGTCCAGGTTCAGAACCAGGGCGAATCGACCGAGAACGGGGTCACCGTCTCGGTCACCGTGGGCGGCAACACCCTGCAGGAAGAAATCAGCACGGTCGCCTCCCTGGAAACGGCGACGGCGGTGATCGCCCTGACGCCGGCGCCGGAAGGCGAAGCGACGCTCGAAGTGGAAGCGGAGCCGGTGCCCGGCGAGAAAGTGCCCGACAACAACGTGGAGACCTACACGGTCGTCTTCGAATGAGGGTCGCCTACCTCGGGCCGGCCGGCACCTTCACCGAGGACGCGCTGCGCGAGGCCGCAGCGGCAGACGAGGTCGAGGCGCTGCGGACACCCACCGTCCACGACGCGATCCTCGCCGTCGAGCGGGGCGAGGCGGAGCGGGCCTTCGTGCCCTTCGAGAACTCGATCGAGGGCTCGGTGCGCAGCACGCTCGACACGCTCGCCTTCGAGACCGAGGCGGTAACGATCGTCGGCGAGCACGACTTCCAGGTGCGTGCTCACCTGATCGCCCGCGAGGGAGTCGCCCTGGAGGAGGTGGCCGCGGTCCTCTCCCACCCCCAGCCCCTCGCTCAGTGCGCCCGCTTCCTGCGCGAGCAACTGCCCGGCGTGGAACGGCGAAGCGTCAGCAGCACCGCCGAGGCGGTGCGCATGGTCGGTGAGGCGGTGCGCCCGTGGGCCGCGATCGGCGCTCGAGCAGCGGCCGATCTCTACGGCTGCGTGGTCCTGCAAGAGGGGATCGAGGACGAGCCCGACAACGTCACCCGCTTCGTCTGGATCGCGCCGGCGGGCACCCCCGTCAGCGGCGAGGGAAGCTGGCGGACCTCGCTCGTCTTCTCGGAGCTGGGTGCCGACCATCCGGGCGCCCTGGTCGAGGCGCTGCAGGAGTTCTCCGCCCGCGACGTCAACCTCTCCCGCATCGAGTCGCGCCCGCGCCGCCAGGGCCTCGGCCGCTACATGTTCTTCTGCGACGCCGAAGGGTCGCTGGACGATCCAGCCGTCTCCGAGGCGATAGCGGCGCTGCGCGAGAAGGCCGAGTCGGTGCGGATCCTCGGGTCCTACCCCGCCGGTTAGAACCCCTGCGTAGAATTCCCGAGCAAGATGGCACGTGTGCTGGTCTTGAACGCGACGTATGAGCCGATCAACGTCTGCACGTTGAGACGCGCTGCTGTCCTGCTTCTGAAGGAAAAGGCCGAGCTGCTGGAGCGACGCGAAGGGGCGATTCACTCCGAGCACATGACGCTGGATCGGCCCGACGTGATCCGCCTCGTCAACTACGTGCGAGTGCCGCGTGAGGCGCACCGGAGGAGGATCACCAGGCGAGCGGTGCTGGCGCGCGATTCATGGACGTGCCAGTACTGCGGCTCGACTAAATCGGGCCTCACGGTCGACCACGTGATCCCGCGCAGCCGCGGCGGCAAGTCGGTCTGGGAGAACATCGTCGCCGCCTGCG
>DATMEP010000011.1:0-9192 GCA_035556755.1 Solirubrobacterales bacterium | reverse complement strand
GCGGCCAGTAGGTGGCGAAGGCCTTGCCGATGATCCAGTCACGGGGGACGGGACCCCAGAAACGGCTGTCTTGGCTTGCCCCACGGTTGTCGCCCATCATGAAGTAGTGGTCGGGTGGAACGACTATCGGTTTCGGCAAATTGCAGGCGCCGCCGATCCCGCAGGGCCGCGTGTAGGGCTCGTCGGTCTTCTCCACGCCGTTGACGACCGGGTGGCCGTTGCGGATGCTCAGGGTGTCGCCGGGGCCGGCGACGATCCGCTTGATGAAGTTCTGGTCCGATCGCCCCTCGGTCGGGCGCGGGCAGGCCTGCTGCGACGGATGCGGCCTGCCGCATTCGGCACCGCGATCGGCGCCGGCGGGGGGATGGAAGACGACGATATCGCCGGTTCCGGGGTCGGTGAAGTGGTAAAGGAAGCGGTTGACGAGGACCCGCTGGCCGACGTCGAGCGTCGGCTCCATCGACTGCGAGGGGATCTGGTACGGCTTGACCAGCCAGGCCTGGATCGCAAGCGCCAGCCCGAGCGCCAGGGCGACGATGACGACCAGCTCCACGAAGCCGCCCGCCCTGCTCTGCGGCTTGGGAATCTTCGGGTTCAGGCCTTCTCGTCGCCGGAGTCGCCGGACTCGCCGGACTCCTCGGCAGCCGCCTCCGGCTCGGCATCGGACTCCGCCTCGGGCTCAGCAGCTTTCTCCTCGACCTCGGGCTCCGCAGCTTTCCCCTCAGCAGCAGGCTCCTCAGCCTGCTCCTCTGCGGCCGGGGCGTCGCTGGACTCCTCCGCCTCGTCCGTGGGTGGCGTGGGGGTGGGCTCCTCGCCCGCAGCCTGCGAGGACGAGGAGTCCTCCCCCGCGACAGGACCCGCGGGCTCCGCGCCCTCGTCCTGCGGCGTCTCCTCTGCCTCGGGCTCAGGCTCAGGGGGCGGCGGCGCCGAGATCAGATCGTCGTCAATCCCCCACCGCCGCTCGGCAACCCGAGCCGCCTTGCCGATCCTGCCCCGCAGGTAGTAGAGCTTGGCGCGCCGCACGTCGCCGCGCGCCGCGATCTCCAGTTTCTCGATCTTCGGCGAGTGCAGCGGAAAGGTTCGCTCCACCCCGACGCCAAAGGACTGCTTGCGGACGGTGAAGGTCTCGCGCGCGCCGGACCCCTGGCGCTTCAGCACGATCCCCTCGAACACCTGGGTGCGGCGGCGGTTGCCCTCGACCACCTGGAAGTGGACGCGGACGCGATCGCCTGGAGCAAAGGAGGGAAGACCCTGCCTTTGCTGGCGCCGCTCGATGCTGTCGATAACGCTGCTCATTTGGCGAGAAAAAACCGCCGGAGCCGGGGTTCGGCTGCCGCGCGGTGGCGGAATCGTACCTACTTGGAGCCCTGATCGAACTGTTCGGCTCGGGTTTGGCTCTGCTCCGCGCGCCAACGACGGACCCGGTCGTGGTCACCGGAGAGCAGCACGTCGGGAACCCCCCAACCGCGGTAGTTCGGCGGGCGCGTGTAGTGGGGGTACTCGGGAGCGCCCTCAAGCACGCGGCTGAACGACTCCTCGACGGCGCTCTGCTCGTGGCCGAGCGCGCCGGGAAGCTTGCGCATCATCACGTCGGCGAGGACCATCGCCGGCAGCTCGCCGCCGGCGAGCACGTAGCGCCCGATCGAGACCTCGTCGTCGGCGAGGTGCTCGTGGACGCGCTCGTCGAAGCCCTCGTAGCGCCCGCAGAGCAGCGTCACGTGGTGCTCCTGCGTCAGCTCGTCGGCAAGCTCGTCGTCGAGCAGCCGCCCCGTCGGCGAGAGCAGCACGACCCGTGGGTTCTCGCCGTTCGCGTAGGCGGCCTGCAACGCCGCGTCGACCACGTCGACCCGCAGCACCATCCCCGCCCCGCCCCCGTAGGGAGCGTCGTCGACCTGCCCCGCCCCCAGCGGCGTCGTCTCCCGGTAGTCGAACAACCGCAGCTCGTTGCCCTTGGCCAACGCGTTCTGCACCGAGCGCTGCGACTGAAACCAGTCGAACGCGCCAGGGAACAACGTGAAGATGTCGAGCTTCATCAGTGGACGCGGCCCGCGGCCTCAGTCAAGGATGTCAACGATTACGCGACGATCAAGGCGAACGGCTGCCGCCTTGGCAATCGTCCGGATCGCGTTGGCGACGCGCCCGTTCTTGCCGATGACGCGGCCGAGGTCCCCCTCGGCGACGCTGATCTCGTAGACGAGGGCGCCGTCCTCTTCCAGCTCCTCGACGGTGACAGCGGCAGGGTCCTCGACCAGTGCCCTGACGAGGAACTCGAGCAGTTCGGTCACGAGGGCCTTCTCAGCTACCCGAGGCGGCGATGCCCTTGGTGCGCAGCAGGTTGGCGACGGTCTCCGAGGGCTGAGCGCCGTGCTCCAGCCAGTGACGCGCGCGCTCCTCGTCGAGCTCGATCGTCGAGGGCTCCGTCTGCGGGTTGTACTGACCGATCGTCTCGATCGTCCGCCCGTCACGGGGAGAACGTTTGTCGGCGACGACGATCCGCCAGATCGGGTTCTTCTTCGAACCCACCCTTCTGAGTCTTATCCGCACAGCCATTGGGATCGAGCAGGTTAGCGCCTGCGCATCTTCGGGCGCGGACTGCCCCCCGATCCCAGCTGTTGAGCCAGCTGCTGCGGGTCGGGCATCTTGCCGGAGACCATCTGGCGCATCACCTTGCGCATCTGGTCGAACTGCTTGAGCAGCTGGCTGACCTGCTGGACTTTCGTCCCCGATCCGTTCGCGATCCGTTTGCGCCGCGAACCTTTGACGATCGACGGGTTGGCGCGCTCCATCGGCGTCATCGAGAGGATGATCGCCTCGACCCGGTCTAGCTCCCCCTCGTCGACCTCGGCGCCCTTCAACCCTTTCATCGCCCCCATGCCCGGCAGCATCCCGATCAGGCCGCTGAGCGGGCCCATCTTCCGCACCTGGCGCATCTGCTGAAGGAAGTCCTCGAGCGTGAAGCGATCGCTTTCCAGTTTCTTCTGGAGGTCCTCGGCCTGGCGCTCGTCGACCTGCTGCTCGGCTTTCTCGATCAGGCTGAGGACGTCGCCCATGCCGAGGATGCGCGAGGACATCCGGTCGGGATGGAAGCGCTCGAAGGCCTCCAGCTTCTCGCCGGTCGAGGCGAAGAGGATCGGCTTGCCGGTGACCGCCTTGACCGAGAGCGCGGCGCCACCACGGGCGTCGCCGTCGAGCTTGGTCATCACGACGCCGTCGAACTCGGCCGCCTCGGCGAACGATTCGGCGACGCCGACAGCGTCCTGGCCGGTCATCGCGTCGACCACGAGCAGCACGTCATGGGGCTTGGTCCGCTTGCGGATCTTCGCCAGCTCGTCCATCAGCTCGGCGTCGACGTGAAGGCGGCCGGCGGTGTCGACGATCAGCACGTCGCGCCCCTCCTCACGGGCGCGGTCGAGCGCCCAAGCGGCAATCTCGACCGGGTCGGCCTCGGTGCCCTGCTCGTAGACGTGGGCCCCGGCGCGCTTGCCGACGGTGACCAGCTGGTCGACCGCGGCGGGACGGTAGACGTCGCACGCGGCCAGCGCCACGTCTTTGCCCGACTCGCGAAGCTGGCGCGCCAGCTTCGCGCAGGCGGTCGTCTTGCCCGAGCCCTGCAGGCCGGCCATCAGGATCACGGTCGGCCCGCTGGACGCGAACGCCAGCTCGCGCCCGGTCCCGCCCATCAGCCCGGTCAGCTCCTCGTCGACGATCTTCACCACCTGCTGGCCGGGGTCGAGGCTCTCCAGGACGTCGGAGCCGAGGCAGCGTTCCTTCAGCGTCGCGGTGAAGGATTTGACGACCTTGAAGTTGACGTCCGCCTCGAGCAGGGCGAGGCGGATCTCGCGCATCGCAGCATCGACGTCCCCCTCGCTCAGCTTGCCGCGCGAGCGGACGTCGGAGAGCGTCGCCTGGAGGCGATCTGAGAGCTGTTCGAACATGAGGCCCCAGGCTACTCGGCGAGCAGCGCCCGGGCGAAGTCCTGCGGGTCGAACGGCCGCAGGTCCTCAAGCGACTCGCCGGTCCCGATCAGCTTCACCGGGATCCCCAGCTCGTTGGCGATCGCCAGCACGATCCCGCCCTTGGCGGTCCCGTCCAGCTTGGTCAGGACGACGCCGTCGACCTCGGCCGCTTCGGAGAAGACCTTCGCCTGCCGCAGCCCGTTCTGGCCGGTCGTCGCGTCGATCGAGATCAACGTCTCGTGCGGAGCGTCGGGCATCTGCTTGCCGATCACCCGCCGCACCTTGGCCAGCTCGTCCATCAGGTTGCCCTGGGTGTGGAGGCGGCCGGCGGTGTCGACGATCACCACGTCGGCGCCGCGCGCGCGGGCGGCTGCGATCGCGTCGAAGGCAACCGCCCCGGGGTCGCCCCCCTCCTCGGTGCGGACGAGTTCGGCTCCCGAGCGCTCCGCCCACTCGGCGAGCTGCTCGGCCGCCGCGGCGCGGTAGGTGTCGGCTGCGGCGAGGACGACCGTAAGGCCGAACTCCTTCGAGAGGTGCCAGGCGACCTTGCCGATCGTCGTCGTCTTGCCGGTCCCGTTGACCCCGACCATCAGCAGCACCGCCGGCTCGCCGCTGAGGTCGATCGGCGCCCGGCCGGCCGAGGCGACCTCGGCGATGATCTCGATCAGGCGCTCGCGGACCGCCTCGCCGTCCGCGGGCACCGCGCCCGACTCGACCTCCCGCTCGAGCCACTCGACGATCTCGGCCGTGGTCGGAGCGCCGACGTCGGCGAGGATCAGCGCCTCCTCCAGGCGCTCCCAGGTCTCCTCGTCGATCCGGTCGAAGAGACTGGCGGAGATCTCCTCGACCAGCGCCTGGCGGCTTTTCGAGAGGCTCTCGCGGAGGCGGCGGAAGACGCCGCGACTCTCGCCCTCCCCCTCGGACTCGGCCGCGACCGGCGCCGGGCTTCGCTCGCCGAGATCGAGGATCTCCTGCCAGGAGGTCGCCATCGAAGGCTAGGCAGCGGCGGCGGAGTCGCCGCTGGCGGGACGCTCGGCGACCGGCTTCTCCCCGAGCAGCCCGGGGGGCTCCTCGGGGCCCTGTCCCTCCTGCTCGGCGGCGACCCCGGCGAAGGGCGGCGGGGCGGCGGCCTCGACCCCGTCTCCCCCCTGCTCCTCCTCCTCGATTTCGCGCGGCAGTCGCCGCGAGACGACCTTGGTGATCCCGTCGCCGCCCATCGTCACGCCGTAGAGCACGTCGGCGGCATCCATCGTCCGTTTCTGGTGGGTGACGATGACGAACTGGGCGCGGTTCGAGAAGCGGCGGATCAACTGCAGGAAGCGGTCGATGTTGGCGTCGTCGAGGGCGGCCTCGACCTCGTCGAGGATGTAGAAGGGGCAGGGGCGGGCGAGGAAGACGGCGAAGACGAAGGCCAGCGCGACAAGCGACTTCTCGCCGCCCGATAGCAGCGAGAGCTTGCGCGTCGACTTGCCGGCCGGGGTGACCTCGATCTCGACCCCGAGCTCCTCGCGCTCTTCGTCCTCGGCCTCCTCGCCGTCCGACTCCTCGGCGGTGGGCTCCTCGGCGTCCCGCACCGGGTGCAGGCTGACCCGCCGCAGCCGGCCGCGCCCGCCGGGGAACAGGTGCTCGACCATCTCCTCGAAGTTCTTCGCCGTCGCCTCGAAGGTCTGCTCGAAGGCGCGCTCGATCTCGCGATCAACGTCGCGGATCAGCGCCTCCAGCTCGCGCATCCCCCGCTCGGTGTCCTCGCGCTGAGTTTGCAGGGCCTCGACGTGCTCGCGCGCCTCCTCGTACTCCTGCTCGGCGAGCGGATTGACCGGGCCGATCTGGGCGCGGCGACGCTCCAGCCGCTGCAGCCGCCGATCGATGTCGGCCCGCTCCTCGTCCTCGAGCGGCCGCTCGGCAGGCCCTACCTCCTCGCCGAGGCGCTCGGCGATCGTTGCCAGCTCCTTCGCGGCCTCGGCGCGCCGGTCGCCCAGGTGGGCGGCCTCGACCTCGGCCTCGGTCAGCTTGTCGGAGGCGGCTTTCATCTCCACCTGCAGCTCCGACTCCTGTTGCGAGCAGGCGCGCAGCTCCTCGGCGATCGCGTCGCCGTCGCCCTCCTCGCCGACGACCTTCGCTTCGATCTGCCCCACCCGGGCACGGATCCCAGCCTCCGCCGCGGTGACCGCGGAAACCGCGGCGCGGACATCGTCGAGCAGTTCCTCACCGGTCGCGACGCGCTGTCGCAGCGCCTCCCGGTGGCGCTCGCCCAGCAGTCCCTCGGCCCGGCGGGCGTGCCGCACCGCCCGCTCGGCGCCGCCCTGGACCGCCCCGAGGGCCGCCTCGCGTTCTGACTCCGATGCGTCGCCCGAACGCGCACGGGCGAGGCCCTCGACCGCGCCGGAGAGGCCCGCGTCGATCTCGGCCAGCTCCTCCTCCAGCTTGCGTGCGCGCTCGCCCGGGGCGCCGCCGCTCGCGCCCAGGTCCAGGGTCAGCGGTCCGAACTCCGCCCGCAACCCCTCCAGAGCCGTCTCCAGCGCCGCCTCGCGGTCGGCGAGACTCGCGGCCCGTACCGCGATCCGCTGCTGCTCGCCGCGCAGCTTGGTCAGCAGGCCCCAGGCCTGGGTCCGCTCGCGGTCGCGCGCCGCAAAGCGCTCCTCGGCGGCTCGTCGCCTCCCGCTCACCTCGGACAGGCGCTCCTCGATCTTCGCCCGTTCGGAGCGCGCGCCAGCGGCCCTCTGCTCCGCGGCCTTGGCCCGGTCCTCGCCGAAGCGCAGCTCCTCGGCAACCACCCGGCCCCGCAGTTCCAGTTCCTCGCGCTCGATCCGAGCCCCCAGCTCGGCCGCCTGGGCCTGCCGCTTCAGCGGCCGCAGCCGCGCCCGCGCCTCGCGCTCCACGTCGAGCGCCCGGTCGAGGTTGTCGCCGGCGGCGCGCAGCTTCAGCTCGGCCCGGCGGCGGCGTTTGCGGTGCTTGCCCAGCCCCGCCGCCTCCTCGACCAGCAGGCGCCGCTCACGCGGCTTGGAGTGGACGATCGACTCGACCCGGCCCTGGCTGATCACCGAGTGCATCTCGCGGCCCAGGTTGGCGTCGGAGAGGACCTCGACGACGTCGACGAGGCGGCAGCGGGCGCCGTTCAGCCGGTAACCGCCGTCGCCGGAGCGATCGAGGGCGCGCTTGACCGCGATCTCGGTCAGCTCGGTCGCCGCGCGCCCCTCGCCGTTGTCGATCGTCACCTCGACCTCGGCGGCGCGGCGCTGACCGACGTTCTTCCCGCCGGCCGAGATCACGTCCTGCATCGAGGCACCGCGGATCGCCCCCGGGCTCTGCTCGCCGAGCGCCCAGAGCACCGCGTCGGTGATGTTCGACTTGCCCGAGCCGTTGGGCCCGACGATCACGCTGACGCCCGGAGAGAACTCCAGCTTGGTCCGCTCGGGGAACGACTTGAACCCCTTCATCTCGATCGATTTCAGATACATCTCAGCCCGGTCCTCGCTCCTCGTCCGTTCCTGGCTCCTGGGTCGCTAAGGCTTGCTTTTCGGTCGGACGCGACTTGTCGCCTAGCCCCCGAGCAGCTGCAGCGCCTGCTCCGCCGCCATCTGCTCCGCCGCCTTCTTGCTTCGACCCTCGCCCTTCCCCACCGTCTCGGCGTCGACGATCGCCTCCACCTCGAAGGTCCGCTGGTGCGCGGGCCCCGATTCGGCGACCACCTCGTAGCTTACGTGCGCCTTGCGCTGGGCGAGCAGCTCCTGCAGGGCCGACTTGGCGTCGACGCGGGCTTCGGTCGCGTACTCGATTTGGGAGGCGAAGGCCGCCGTGACGGCCGCCGCGGTGCGCTCGAATCCGAAGCCGAGGAAGCAGGCCCCGATCAGCGCCTCGGTCGCCTCAGGCAGCGGTCGCGAGCCGGCAAGCAGCACGGCCGCGGGGATCGCTTCCTCGACCTCCGGCTCCATCTCCTCCAACATCGCGGGGACGCCCAGCTCGCGGCCGACTTCGGCGCAGGAGACGCCGCTGACCGCGTGGTTGTGGATCTTGGTCAGCCCGCCGGCGTCGATGTCCGGAAATCGCCCATGCAGGTCGGCCGCGACCGCAAGGGCGAGGACGCTGTCGCCGAGATAGGCGAGGCGCTCGTAGGACTCGTCGCCCTCGGTCCAGGAGCTGTGTGTCAGCGCCCGGCGGCGCAGCTCGTCGGGAAGCTCGTCGGCAAGCTTCGCGAGCGCGGCGACACTCACGCCGGAGCGTGCTCCACGACGAACGAGACCGCGTCGCCGACCGTCTCGATGCGGGCGGCCTGCTCCTCGGAGACCGCTATCCCGTAGCGGTCCTCCAACTCCATCACCAGCTCGTAGAGGTCGAGCGAGTCCGCGTCGAGGTCGGCCTTGAAGCTGGTCCCCTCGCCGATCGAGGCGGCGTCGACTTCCAGCTCCTCGGCGAGGTGGTCGCGAACCAGGCTGAGCACGTCCTCGCGGGTCATCGCTGCCTGGATTTCATCACGTGCCGGCCCCGTCCGCAGGGGCGGCGCCGAGCGAGCCCCTTTTCGCCTCGCCCTCGTGCAGCAGTGCCGCCGTCCGCCCCACGGCATCGGTCTCCGCACAGCGAGCCGCCAGCCGCACCGCGTTGGCGATCCCGTCGGCCCCGGCGCTGCCGTGGCCGACCACGGCGATGGCGCGCAGCCCGAGCAGGATCGCGCCGCCGGTCGTCTCGGGGCTGAGCTCGCGGCGCAGGCCGCCCAGGGCCGGGCGCATCAGCAACCCACCCAAGGCCGAGACCGGGTTGGAGCGAGCGGCGTCGCCGATCGCCGTGGCAACCGTCCGCGCGGTGCCCTCCATCAGCTTCAGCGCGACGTTGCCGGTGAAGCCGTCGGTGACGACGACGTCGGCCGTCCCGGCGGGCAGGTCGCGTCCCTCGACGTTGCCGGCGAACTCGATCCCGCCCGCAGCGGCCAGCATCGCGTGGGCGGCGACCACCTCGTCCCTGCCCTTGCCGGCCTCCTCCCCCACCGAGAGCAGCCCCACCCGGGGGCGCTCGACCCCGAGCACCGCCTCGCTGAAGGCAGTGCCGAGGAAGGCGAACTGGACCAGGTGCTGGGCGCGCACGTCGACGTTGGCGCCGACGTCGAGGAAGAGCACCGGCTTGCCGGGGACCGGCAATCGCACCGCCAGCGCCGGCCGCTGCACGCCCCTCAGCCGCCGCAGGCTGAAGGTCGCGGCGGCCATCGTCGCTACGGTCGAGCCGGGGCTCGCCATCGCGTCGGCGC
>DATMEP010000010.1:0-11141 GCA_035556755.1 Solirubrobacterales bacterium | reverse complement strand
GGAATGCGCCCGACGAGAATCGAACTCGCGACCTTCGGCTTGAAAGACCGACGCTCTTTGGTCCCCGTGAAGGGACCGTTGACCACTGAGCTACGGGCGCCCCTGTGGCATAACTTTACCCGCGTGAACCTCTTCGAGCATTGCTGGCGGGCATGGAGCTAGGACTTCAGGGGCGCGTTGCCCTGGTGATGGGCGCGAGCAAGGGGATCGGTCGCGCGATCGCCGCGGCGCTGGCTCGCGAAGGCGCCAGGGTGGCAATCGCAAGCCGTTCGCAGGAGCGGATCGAGGTCGCCGCCGCCGAGATCGACGGCGACGTCACACCCTTCGTCGCCGACGCCTCCGACCTCGACCGAGTGGCCGAGCTCCCCGCCGAGGTCGAGGCGGCCCTGGGCCCGGTCGAGATCCTCGTCCTCAACGCCGGCGGCCCGCCGTTCGGTGGCGCCCTCGACCACGAGACCGACGAGTGGGAGCGCGCCTACCGCTCGCTCGTGCTCGCCCCACGCCTGCTCGCCGGTGCCGTCGTCCCCGGCATGCGGGAGCGCGGCTGGGGGCGGATCGTCAACGTCGGCTCCAGCTCGACCCGCGAGCCGATCCCTGGCCTCAACCTCTCCAACGCCCACCGGATGGCCGCGGTGGGCTTCCTGAAGACGCTTTCGCACGAGGTCGCCGCCGACGGGATCACGGTCAACACCGTCGCCACCGGGCGCTTCGCGACCGAGCGGCTCGCCGACGCCGGCGGCTCGCTCGAGGCCGCCGAAGCGGCCGCTCGCAACGAAGTCCCGGCTGGCCGCCTCGGCCGCCCCGAGGAGTACGGCGACCTCGTCGCCTTCCTCTGCTCCGAGCGCGCCGCCTACGTCACGGGCACCGTCATCCCGATCGACGGCGGCCTGCTGCGCTCGGCCTTCTGAGCGTCGTGGTATTCCTCGGAGTGCGATGAGCCACTCCCACCACGGCCACAGCCACGGCGCCTCGGCCGACGCCGACCGCACCAAGCTCTGGATCGCGCTGGGCCTGATCCTCGGCTTCATGGCGGCCGAGGTCGTCGCCGGGATCGTCGCCAACTCGCTGGCGCTGCTCTCCGACGCCGCCCACATGCTGACCGACGCAGCCGCGATCGCGCTCTCGCTGATCGCCCTGCGACTGAGCGAACGCCCCGCCGGCGGCGCGATGACCTTCGGCCTCAAACGGGTCGAGATCCTCTCCGCCCAGGTCAACGGGATCACGCTCCTCGTCCTCGCGGCGATCATCGCCTTCGAGGGCGTGCGGCGCCTCTTCGACCCGCCCGGCGTCGACGGCGGCCTCGTCCTCGCCGTCGCCCTGGCCGGGATCGCCGTCAACCTCGCCGCCACCGCGGTCCTCGCCCGCGCCAACCGGCAGAGCCTCAACGTCGAGGGCAGCTTCCAGCACCTCCTCACCGACCTCTATGCCTTCATCGGCACCGCGGTCGCCGCCGCCGTCATCCTCCTCACCGGCTTCGACCAGGCCGACGCGATCGCCTCGCTGCTGGTCGCCGCCCTGATGCTGCGCTCCTCCTACGTGCTGCTGCGCGAATCGGGCCGCGTCTTCCTCGAGGCCTCGCCGAAGGGGCTCGACCCCGAGCGCATCGGTCAGCGCATGGCCGCGCAGGCGGGCGTGATCGAGGTCCACGACCTGCACGTCTGGGAGGTCACCTCGGAGTTCCCCGCCCTCTCGGCGCACGTCACCGTCGGGTGCGACGCCGACTGCCACCGCGCCCGGCTGGAGCTGGCCGAGCTGCTCGAGCGCGAGTTCGGCGTCCGCCATACGACCCTCCAGGTCGAGCACGAGCCTGATCGGCTGGTCCAGATCGACTCCTCCGGGCGGCCGCACCACGCCGGCTGAGCCGCCGCTGCCCGCCTACTCGTTCGGGCGCTCGCGCATCGAGGGGAAGAGGATCACGTCGCGCAGGGTCTTGGCGCCGCTGAGGATCATCATCAGCCGGTCGACGCCGAGGCCGGAGCCGCTCGCGGTCAGCATCCCGTATTCGAGCGCCCGCACGAACTCCTCGTCGTGCTCGTGCGGCGTCTCCTCCGCCCCCGACTCCTGCCGTTCGCGCTGTTCGACGAAGTGGCGGCGCTGTTCGATCGGGTCGTTGACGTCGGTGCCGCCGCCGGTGATCTCCATCCCGGCGACGATCCCGTCGAAGGCGGCGGCGAGCAGCTGCGGGTGCTCGGGGACAGGCTTGACCAGCGGCCAGATCGCCAGCGGCAGGTCGACGATGAAGGTCGGCTGGATCAGCTTCGGCTCGATCAGCTTGCCCTGCAGGGTGTCGACCAGCGCCGCCCAGTCGTCGTCGGGTTCGGCGTCCTCGCCGGCGATCTCGGCCAGCTCGTCGCGGCTCGCCTTGGTGATGTCGACCCCGGTCTCTTCCTTCAGCAGGTCCTGCAGCCGCAGCCGTGGCCAGGGCGGCGCCAGGTCGATCGTCTCGCCGTCGCGCTCGACCTTGGTCGTCCCCAGCACCCGTTCGGCGACGTCGGAGACGATCCCCTCCGCGACGTCCATCACGCCGTGGTAGTCGGCGCCGCTGACGAACCACTCGAGCATCGTGAACTCGGGGTTGTGCTGCGGCGACATCCCCTCGTTGCGGAAGAACTTGCCCAGCTCGTAGACGTGCTCGAAGCCGCCGACGATCGCCCGCTTCAGGTAGAGCTCGGTCGCGATCCGCAGGTAGAGGTGGCGGTCGAGCGCGTTGTGGTGGGTTTTGAACGGGCGCGCCGCGGCGCCGCCGGTCATCCGCTGCAGCACGGGCGTTTCCATCTCGACGTAGCCGCGTTCGTTGAGGTGGTCGCGGATCGCGGCGACGACCTTGGCCCGCATCGCGAAGATCTCGCGCGAGCGCTCGTTCGCCATCAGGTCCAGCTCGCGCTGGCGGTAGCGGGTGTCGGGGTCGGAGATGCCGTGGAAGAGGTCGGGCGGGTCGCGCAGGGCCTTGGCCAGCAGCGTGCACTCGCGCACCTCGATCGCCAGCTGGCCGCGCTTGGTCACGTAGAGGTCGCCCTCGACCCCGACCAGGTCGCCGATGTCGAGGTCTTCGATCCGGTCGAACGCCTCCTGGCCGAGCGCGTCGACCTTGGCGTAGGCCTGGATCGTCCCGGTGAGGTCGCGGACGTCGAAGAAGACCGTCTTGCCGTGGCCGCGCTGGCCGGTCAGCCGGCCGGCGATCCGGTAGGAGAACTCGCGGTGCTCCCCCTCCCCCAGCTCGGCCGGGTCGTGGGCCTCCTGGATCGCCGCGATCGAGTCGCGATCGGGGAAGGAGAAGGGGTAGGGGTCGATCCCTTCCGCCCGCAGTCGCTCGGCCTTGGCGAGGCGCTCGGCGTGCGTCGATCCGGCGGCGGGCTCTGCGCGGGTCGAGTCAGCCATGACCCAACGCTATTCGGTGCCGTGCCCGCTCGCTCTGTGCTCAGGGAGCGAGGCCGACGGTCACTCGCTCGCCACCCATGTAGTCGCGCTTGGTGGTGGCGTCGCCCAGCAGCTCGCGCATCGTCGGACCGTGGTGCGTGTCGTGCTCCATCGCCATCTTCCAGCCGCTCGGCGTTTCCGCGATCAGGCCGCGGATCACGCCGAGGCCGTCGGAGCCGCAGTCGCCGGTGACGGCGATCCGCGGCTCGCGCTGGATCTCGGGCGAGCGCTCGTAGATCGTCTCGTCGGTGACGTAGGGCAGGTTGGCGATGACGAGGTCGACCCCCTCGAGGCCGTCCGGCAGCCCCTCGGCGACCGAGACGTCGAGCTCCAGCCCGAGCCGCTCGGCGTTCTCGCGCGCCGCTTCGACCGCTTCGGGCGAGAGGTCGGAGGCGGTGACGCGCAGGTCCGGGCGCTCGGAGATCAGGGCGAGGGCGATCGCGCCCGAGCCGGTGCCGACCTCGTGGACGCGGGCGCCCTCGGGCAGTCCGGCGCCGACCTCGACCAGCAGCTCGGTCTCGCGGCGCGGCCAGAGGACGCGCGGGTCGACCGCGATCTCCAGCTCGCGGAAGGGGGCGCGGCCGAGGACGTAGGCCAGCGGCTCGTGCTCGGCGCGCCGCGCCACTGCGGCTTCGATCGCGGCGACGACCTCGGGCGACGCCTCGCTGGAGCCGTCGCGCGAGAGCTGCTCGACGCTCATCCCGAGCGCGTCGGCGACCAGCGCTTCGGCGTCGGACCGCGGCTCCTCGCAACCCGCCGCGGCGATCCTCTCGGTGGCCGTATCGACCAGCGCGCCGACGGTCGCGGCGGACGGTCCCCCCTCGCTGCTGGTCTCAACTGACGCCACTGTGCCTCCTCATTACCTCAAATTAATTTGTGCAAGATTAGCCGACGCTTTGGTGCCACTGCTTCAACCCGCCGGCTGGGGCTCGGCAGCGGTTCCGGCGCCGTCACGGGACAGGTGTCCATGCCGGCGCCTAACTGCGTAGATCCAGACCGCACCGGCCAACATCATGGCAAGACTCTCCAGCTGAGCCGTCGTCAGCCCCAACACGACATCGTCGTTGCGGCGCACGAACTCGACCAGGAAGCGCTCGGCGCCCGCGTAGACGAGGTAGATCGCGAAGAGGACACCGGTGCGGAAACGGTCGCGCAGCTGCCAGAGGAGCCAGGCGCCGAAGCCCATCGCCAGCGTCTCGTAGATCGGGGTCGGGTGGACCGTCTCGTCGGTGGGCACGGTGCCGTCGGGGTAGGACATCGCCCACGGCCCGTCCCAGGGCTTGCCGTAGTCGCCGTCGCCGGAGAGCTGGCAGCCGCAGCGGCCGATCGCGTAGCCGAGCGCGAGGGCGGGTGCGGCGAGGTCGAGCAGGGCGAGGCCGAGGAAGCCGCGCCACCGGGCCCAGAGCAGGACGGCGATCGTGCCGCCGATCAGGCCGCCGTACCAGGTCAATCCCGAGCCGGAGAAGACGTTGCCGAGCAGGTCGTCGCTGACGCTGTCCCAGTTCTCGACGATGAAGTAGAGGCGCGAGCCGACGATGCCGCCGATCAGGGCCGCGAACCCCATCTCGTAGGCCCAGTCGACCGGCTTGCCGATCTCCACCAGCCGCTTCGCGATCAGTGCGCCCGCCGCGAGGAAGGCGAGCGCGAACATCAGGCCGAAGGTCTGGAGGGTCAGCGGGCCGAGCTCGATTTCCGGGTACATGACTGGCCTACTCGCCGAGCAGCGTGCTCAGCAGAGCCTTCTGCGTGTGGAGGCGGTTCTCCGCCTGGTCCCAGACGGCGGAGCGCGGCCCGTAGAGGACGTCAGCGGTGATCTCCTCGCCGGGATGGGCAGGGAGGCAGTGGAGGACGACGGCGCTGTCCTTGGCCACCGCGAGCAGGTCGTCGTCGACCCGGAACGGCGCGAGGTCGGCGCGGCGGCGCTCGGCCTCCTCCTCGTCGCCCATGCTGACCCAGACGTCGGTGTAGATCGCGTCGGCGCCGCTGGCGGCGATGCGCGGATCGTCGGTCAGCCGGGCGCCGTGGGCGTCGTCGAGCTGGTAGCCGTCGGGGGCGGCGATCACGACCTCGACGTCGGCGAGGCGGCCGGCTATCGCCAGCGAACGGGCGACGTTGTTGCCGTCGCCGACGTAGGCGAGGCGCAGCCCGGCGAGGTCGCCGAAGCGCTCGCGCAGGGTGAGCAGGTCGGCGAGCGCCTGGCAGGGGTGGTGGGCGGGGGTGAGCGCGTTGACGACCGGGATCTCCGCCTCGGCGGCAAGCTCCGCCACCTCCTCGTGGGAGCCGGAGCGGATCGCGATCGCGTCGACGTAGCGCGATAGGACCCTGGCTGTGTCGCGGATCGACTCGCCGCGGGAGAGCTGCAGCTCGTCGCCGCGCAGCACGATCGGCGTCCCCCCCAGCTCGGCGACGCCGACCTCGAAGGAGATCCGCGTCCGGGTCGAGGGGCGTTCGAAGACGAGGGCGACGCTGCGGCCGGCCAGTGCGTCCGCGCCGGCGCCCTGGCGCCTGCCCGCTTTCAGCTCCGCTGCGAGGTCGAGCAGCTCGGCCAGCTCGAAGGCGCCGAGCTCTTCCGCGGTGAGGAAGTCGCGCTTGGTCAAGCCGCGGATACTACGACCGTGCAACTCACGGTCCTCGGCTGGAACCTCTTTCATGGGCGCGATTTCCCGCCCGACCCCGCCCTCCTCACCTGGCGCTCGCGGCTGCTGCGGGTAACCGAGCGCAGCGCGACCCACGTCCAGGTCAACCGCGAACTGCTGCCGGAGTTCGCCGCCCTGCTGGCGGAGGCCGAGTGGGACGTGGCGCTGCTGCAGGAGTGCCCGCCCCGCTTCGCCGCGCCGCTCGCCCGCGCCTGCGGCGCCGAGGCGCACCGGGTGCTCACCTCACGCAACTCCCTCTCGCCGCTGCGCCAGCTCGCCGCCCGCCTCAACCCCGACCTGATCGCCTCCGGCGAGGGCGGCTTCAACCTGACTCTGGTCCGCAAGTCGTTGCGGTGCGCCTTTTCCGTACCTGAGAAGGAAAAGGCGCACCGGAGGGACCGGACTGCGACCATCGTCGAGCGGGGCGAGCTGGCGATCCACGAGGGGCCGCTGGAGCGGCGCGCGATGGCGTTCACGCGCGTCGCAGACGGCAACGGCTCCGGCCTCTGCATCGCCAACCTGCATGCGAGCGCGCACCGGCCCGAGCTCGCGGCCGAGGACGTGCTGCGCGCCGCTACCGCCGCAGCCGGCTGGGCCGGCGAGGCGCCGCTGCTCTTCGGCGGCGACTTCAACCTGCGACCGGACGAGAGTCCCGACGTCTTCGCCGAGCTGCGCGAGCGGTTCGGCCTCGCCCCGCCCACCGCCCCCAACGCGATCGACCACCTGCTGGCGCGCGGCCTCGAGATCGTCGAGCGACCGCGACGATGGGACGCCGAGCGGCGTGAGGTACGCAGCGACGGGCTGGCGCTGCGCCTCTCCGACCACGCCCCGGTCGAAGCGAGGTTCGCAACCCCGCAAGCGCGGGAATGAGATAGTCAACACATCCCTGGCAGCGACGAGGAGGCAACGAAGCATGGCCGCGAAAAAAGAAGCATCCGGCAAAAACGCCAAAAAAACGAAAGCCGGAACGCGGTCAAAAAAAGCCGCCAGTAAATCCACCGCGAAAAAAGCGAAAGCTAAAACCAAAGCTAAAACCAAAGCCAAAGCCAAACCGAAAGCCAAAACGGCGAAAAAAGCCACCGCCGGCAGCGGCAACCGCACCACCGGGCTCGACAAGAGCGTCGAGCAGTTCCGCGAGAGCCTCGAACACAGCGTCACCCTCAGCCGCGACCGTCTCCAGGAGGTCGTCGACGACGCGGTGAAGCGGGGGCGGATAACCCGCGGCGACGCCGAAAAAATGGTCTCCGAAATGGTCAAGAAGGGCCGGCGGCAGACCGACGGCATGCTGAAAGAGCTGGAACGGCTGGTCAGGCAGGCGCGCAAAGAGGTCAGGGGGCGGACGGCGCCGGTCCGCAAACAGGCGACGCAGGCAGCGCGCCGCGCCGCGAAAAAACTCGGCTAGGTGACGCAGGCGACCGGCGAGACCCCAGCGACACGCCCACGCAAAGGCGAGCTGCTGGAGGTCGAGGTCGACTCGCTCGCCTTCGGCGGGCGGGGGGTCGCACGGGCCAACGGCTACGTCGTCTTCGTCGCCGGGGGCCTGCCGGGCGACCGGGTCCGGGCGGAGATAACCAAGGCGAAGAGCAACTTCGCCGAGGCGCGGACGGTCGAGCTGCTGCGGCCCGGCGCCGACCGCGTCGCCGACCTCTGCGTGCACGGCGGCGAGCCCTGCCCGGGCGCTCCCTGGCAGGGGCTCGCCTATGAGCAGCAGCTGAGCCACAAGGCGCAACAGGTCGACGAGGCTCTGCGACGGATTGGCGATCTCGACGGCTTCGAGCTGGAGCCGATCGAGCCGGCGGAGGAGCAGTGGCGCTACCGCAACAAGCTCGAATACTCCTTCGGCGAGCGCGATGGGGAGACGGTCCTCGGCTTCCACGCGCGCGGCCGCTGGGACCTGATCGTCGGCGTCGAGGAGTGCCTGCTCGCCTCCGAGCGCGGCAACGCGGCGCGCGACGAGGTGCTCCAGTGGGCGCGGGACGAATCCGTCCCGGCCTACGACCGCCGCGCGCGCACCGGCGTCCTGCGCAACCTCGTGGTGCGGGAGGGCCGGCGAACCGGCCAGATCCAGACCCGCCTCATCACCGCCCCCACACGCTTCCCCAAACCGCCGGTCGACGCCCACACCCTGGTCGAGGGCGACTCCGGCGGCAGCGAGGGCCCGACAGGCGTGCTCGGCGAGGAGTGGCTGCGCGAGGAGCTCTGTGACCTGCGCTTCGAGATGTCCCCCAACGCCTTCTTCCAGACCAATACCGAGATGGCCGAGCGGCTCTACGCGGTAGCCGCCGGGTACGCGAACCTGAGCGGCAGCGAGCGCGTCTTCGACCTCTACTGCGGGATCGGCACGATCGGGCTGACGATGGCGAAGCGCGCCGGCGAGGTCTGGGGGCTGGAGCTGGTCCCCGAGGCGATAGTCGACGCGGAGCGCAACGCCGAGCGCAACGAGATCGCCAACGCCCGTTTCATGGTCGGCAGCGCCCGCACCGGCGTGCGGCCGTTGATCGAGGAGGCCGGCAAGCCCGACGTCGTCGTCATCGATCCTCCTCGGGCCGGCCTCTCGCAGAAAATCGTCAGGCGGGTGCTGGAGTGCGAGGCGAAGCGGATCGTCTACGTCTCCTGCAACCCGACGACGCTGGCGCCGAACGCGGCACAGCTGGTCGAGGCCGGCTATAGGCTGCGCCGCGTGAAGCCGGTCGACATGTTCCCCCAGACCCCGCACATCGAGTGCGTGGCGCTTTTCGAGAAAGCGTGAACAGAGGCTTCGGCGTCGCGGCGGGGCTCGACCCCGAGGTGGCGCGACCGCTGGCTGCCCGCTGCGCGGAGCTGAGTTACGACTCGCTCTGGTCGAACGACCACCCCGGCGCCAAAGGCCTCGAGACGCTGGTCGAGTTCGCCGCCGCGGCGCCCAGGATCGACCTCGGCGTCGCCGTGATCGCGCTCGACCGCACCCCGCCCGAGCAGATCGCCGCCGACATCGAGCGGGTCGGCATCGACCCGGCGCGGCTCTGGCTCGGCGTCGGCGCCGGTTTCTCGAAGAAGCCGCTGACCCAGATGCGCGAGTCGCTGGCCGAGCTGCGCGAGCGGCTGCCGGGCGTCCGCCTCGTCCTCGCCGCGATGGGCCCGAAGATGTGCGCGCTGGCCGGAGCCGAGTTCGACGGCGCCTTCTTCAACTGGATGACGCCCGAGTTCGCCGCCGGCGCTCGCAAAGAGGTGGAGGCGGGCGCCCGCGAGGCGGGTCGCGACTGCCCGCCCGTCTTCGGCTACGTCCGCACCGCCGTCGGCCCCGACGCGGCCGAGCGCCTCGCCAAGGAGGAGTCCTTCTACCGCGACCTCCACGACGGCTACCGCAACCACTTCGACCGCCTCGACGAGCCCGAGGGCACCGTCGGCGTAGCCGCGGCCGACCGCGACGCAGCCCAGCAGGCCCTGGCCGCCTACACCGCCCTCGACACGATCGTCGTCCGCGGCCTCGCCGGCGCCAGGGTCGAGCCGATGACCGAGCTCGCCGCCGCCGCAGCGTCGTAGAAGTTCCGGCGAGTCCGGTCTCTAGGATCGCCGGCATCGCCGACGACCGCTATCTCGAACGCCCGCTGCCCCGCTACATCGGCGGCACGATCTTCCTCAGCCGCTGGCTGCAGGCGCCGCTCTACCTGGGCCTGATCGTCGCCCAGGGCGTCTACGTCTGGCGCTTCATGCAGGAGCTGTGGCACCTGGTGAAGGACGTCGGGGCGCTGACCGAGAACGACGTGATGCTGCTGGTGCTCGGCCTGGTCGACGTGGTGATGATCGCCAACCTGCTGATCATGGTGATCATCGGCGGCTACGAGACCTTCGTCTCGCGGATCCAGATGCGCGACCATCCCGATCAGCCCGAGTGGCTCTCGCACGTCAACGCCAACGTGCTCAAGGTGAAGCTGGCGATGGCGATCATCGGCATCTCCTCGATCCACCTGCTGCAGACCTTCATCAACGCCGGAAGCATGGCCTCCGAGACGATGCTCTGGCAGACGATCATCCACCTCGCCTTCGTCGCCTCGGCGGTGGCCCTGGCCCTGATCGACCGCTTCCTCTCCCCCAAGAGCACCGTCGAGCACATCCTCGAGTCCAACGGCGACAAGGGCCCCCCGGCCCCCGCCCCAGCTCAAGCGTCCTAGTACGGCGGCAGGTCCTCGTACCACTCGCCCAAGGTCTTGAACGCCCGCCAGAAGCGCTGCTTGGCCCCCTCTTCGTCGAGCGATTCGTCGATGTCGGGGGTGTAGAGGGCGTCGATGGTCGGGGTGAAGGCCTGGACGGCGCCCTCGCGGGGCTCGATCGGGCGTGAGAGCGGCACTTCGAGGCCGTTGAGGACGCGCAGCGCAGGCTCCCCCATCACGACGAGGATCTTCGGCTGGACGATCGCGAGCTCTTCGACCAGGCGCCGCACGCACTCCTCGGCGGCCAGGTCGGGCTCGGCGATCGGGCACTTGACGCAGAGCGTCCCGTATACGACCAGAGGGTCGATCCCGAGCCGTTTGAAGCTTTTCATCAGGGCGTTGCCGGCCCGCCCATAGAAGGCGACGCCCTCTTCGATCTCGGCCACGCCTGGGGCGTGCTTGACCATGAAGACATCGGCCTGGGGGTGGCCGGAGCCGACCACAGGCATCAGCTTGCCCCGCGGGCAATGCGGGCAGTCCTGCAGCTCGTGGGTCAGCTGGTTGAGCTCGCGGATCGCTCGCTCCAGGTACTTCTCTCTGATCTCGTCGTCGGTCGCGGGCACGCTGACCGATTTCTTTGACGGGCCGGGCGCGGCTCCTTTCGCGCGGCCCGCCTGCATCAGCTCTTGCCGGTGGATTTCCCGGAAAGACCGCCGACCGAGCGCCGTTTTCGCGGCCGCCCGCCGCGCACCGGCTTCGCGTCGGGAACGCTGCGCTTCGCCGCCTTCGGCCGTCCCGTCGTCTGCAGCAGCTTCAGCGCCTGCACGTAGACCAGGTTCTTGTGCTTGCGGGTGATGTCGGCGTCGCGCATCGCCTCGAGGAACTCGGCCGGCCCGTCGAACTCGTGGATCCGCACCCGCACGCTGCCCAGGCCCTGGGCGACGTGGCTGTCGGAGCC
>DATMEP010000009.1:0-8445 GCA_035556755.1 Solirubrobacterales bacterium | reverse complement strand
GCAGATCGTCGAGACGCTGCGGCTGCCGCGCACGGTCGAGGCGATGGTCGTCGGCGCCGCGCTCGGCATCGCCGGGGCGATCCTGCAGGGGGCCCTCGCCAACCCGCTCGCCTCGCCCGACGTGATCGGGGTCACCGGCGGCGCCGGCTTCGGCGCGATCCTGATCATCATCCTCTTCCCCGGCTCGATCGCGCTGCTGCCGGTCGGCGCCCTCTTCTTCGGCCTGCTCGCGGCGGCGCTGGTCTTCTCGATCGCCTGGTCGGGCGCCAACCGCGGCTCGACCGGCAAGGTGATCCTCGCCGGGATCGCGATCCTCTCCCTCTTCACCGCGGCGACCACCGGCCTGCTCGCCGCCTACCCGGAGCGCGCCCCCTCGGCGATCTTCTTCATCGCCGGCGGCCTCACCTCCAGCGGCTGGGACGAGCTGGAGACGATCTGGCCCTACTTCGCGGTCGGCTTCGTCCTCGCCGCCTTCCTGATCCGCCCGCTCGACCGGCTCGCCCTCGGCGACGACGTCGCCGCCTCGCTCGGCTCGCGGCCGCACGTGATCCGGCTCGGCGCCGCGGTCGCCGCCGCCCTGCTCGCCGCGGCCTCGGCGGCGATCGCCGGCCTGCTCGGCTTCCTCGGCCTGGTCGTCCCGCACGTCGTGCGGATGGCCGGCGGCACCTCCAGCCACACCTTCGTCGTCCCCGCCTCGGCGATCGGCGGCGCCGCCCTGCTCGCCGCCGGCGACACCCTCGCCCGCACCCTGCGGGCGCCGATCGAGATGCCGGTCGGACCGTTCATGGTCCTGCTCGGCGTGCCGCTCTTCCTCTGGCTGCTGCGGAAGGTGGTCTGATGGAGACCGCGGCAACGGGCGACGCGCCGCTGCTGGAGGCGCACGGGGTCGAGGTCGAGATCGGAGGCACGCCGATCCTGCGCGGCGCCGAGCTGCGCCTCGACCGCGGGCAGCTGGCCGTCGTCGTCGGTCCCAACGGCGCCGGAAAGTCGACCCTGGTCCGGGCGGTCTCCGGCCTGCAGGGAACCTCGGCCGGAACCGTCCTCTGGTCGGGCCGCGCGGTCGGCGAGATGCGCGGCCGCGAGCTCGCCCGGGTACGCGCCTTCGTCCCTCAGCGAATGCCGGTCCCGGCCGGTGTCAGCGTGCGCGAAGCGGTGACGATCGGCCGCTCCTCCCACCTGCGACCGCTGCGCCGGCTGACCGGCTCCGACCGCGACGCGATCGGCGCGGCGATGGAGCGCGCCCGCGTCACCCGCTTCGCCGAACGAGCGTTGACGACCCTCTCCGGGGGCGAGCTGCAGCGCGTCCAGATCGCCGTCGGCCTGGCCCAGGAGGCGCCGGTGCTGATCGCCGACGAGCCGACCTCGCAGCTCGACCTCGGCGCCACCGTCGGCATCGCCACCCTGCTGCGGGAGCTGGTCGACGAAGGGGGGCTGACCGTGCTGCTGGTCGTCCACGACCTGGCCCTCGCCACCGCCGTCGCCGACACCGCGACGATCGTCTCGGAGGGGCGCACGGTCGCCACCGGCCCGCCGGGCGAGGTGCTGAGCACGGAGCGGCTGGCCGAGATCTGGGGTGCCGACGCCCGGCTCACGGAGCACGAGGGGCGCACCGCGCTGCACGTCGCCTGGCTGCCGGATAGAGCGTTAGGGCACCCTAATTCCTAGTTTGTTAGTGTGATTTGCCTTAGGGCACCCTAATTAAGGCAGGGGCGCCGCCAAACGAAGCGTCCTCGACGCGGCAAGAAGAGCAAGGAGACCTCCGCAGATGGCACCGAACGACTTCAAGCAGGGACGCGTGGGCATGGCGCTCGTCGCGCTGACCGTCGCCGCGATGGCGGCCCTCTCCGCCGCGCCGGCATCCGCCACCACGCCGGCTGTCCAGCCGATCGAGGGCTCGGCGACGGTCTCCCTCGCCGGACAGAAAGGCGGCGTCCAAGAGCTGCCGATCGTGGATCTCGAGCTGGGACGAACCGCCGTCGCTCGCACGAGCGGGGTCCTGAAGCTGTCGCTGAAAGGTCGCAGGGCGAAACTGAGGAAGCTGGCCCTGCGGATCTCCGACAACGCCACCTCGATCAGCGCCAGGCTGGGCAAAGAGCGCCTGGTGGTCTTCCGCGCCGAGGGCAAAGCGCAGATCGGCAACTCCTCGGTGAAGCTCGCCAAAGCGCCCCTCTCGCTGACCGGCGCCGGCGCCGAGGCCCTGCGCTCCCGCCTCGACCTCGACTCTCTTGCCGCCGGTGAGATGGGCACCCTCTCGCTCAACGCCAAGCGCAAGCGGTTCAGGGACAAAGTCGTCAGGCTTCCGGTGTCGAAGCCGGGGATCAGCCTCGAGGGCCACGCGCTGCCGGCTCAGCCCGAAGAGCCGAAACCCGACCCGGATCCATACCCCTACGCGGCAGAGTGCCCGGTGGCAAGCGTCGAGGGCGGCCCCGGCTTCGGCGACGCGCCCGGTGAGATCGCCGGAATCGCCCCGGCCCCGGTCTTCAACCCCGGTACCTCCCAGGAAGTGACCGGGACGTCGATCGAGTGGGGCTTCCTGCAGTCGTTCCGCAACTACGTGCTCAACGTGCCGACGGCGGGGTCGCTGCAGACGCTCGACGGGGCAAGCGCTAGCGCGGCCGGTCCCGCCATGGCCGCACCCGGCCAGTTCTTCGACTTCCCGGTCGACGCGGGCACCTACGAGCGCGGCACCGAGGCCGACCATTCCGACGACAGGATCGTCGCCGACGGCGACGGCACGGTGCTGTTCTGCAAGTCGGGACACGGCTTCAACATCGTGTTCATGAACCCGACCGTGACCATCGATGGCGATGAATCGCGGATCACCGCTGACGTCGGCGCCAACATGCACGGCACCTGGTACCCGTTCCAGCGGGTCGACCTCGCCGAGCTCGACCTGAGCTCGGTGGAGCCGACGCTCTCCGACGGCGGCAACACGATCGCCTGGGAGGACGTCCCGGTGAAAATGAGTGCCGACGGCGCCGCCGCCACGGGTCTCGGCGGCAACTACCCCGCCGGCACCGTGCTCGACACGATCACCGTCGAGACGACGCTCGACCGGCCGCTGCTCGCCGAGTGCGGGGTCGAAGCCGGCATCGCGGCTCCGCCGACCGTCGACTTCACGCTCGCGGCGCTGCCGACCCTGACCAACCCGGTCGTCCGCAGCGGCAAAGGCATCGGCACGATCAACTGGGGCTTCCGGCGCTCCACTCGGAACACGGTCGCCTCCCCCGGCGGGGCCTTCCTGCCGCTGGGCGGTGCCACCGAAGCGTTCCCCGGCAGCATGGGAGGCAGCGTGAATGCCTTCCCGCCGGCAGCGAACGCCGGGCTCGGCAAGTTCTTCCGCTTCCCGATCTCCAGCTACGCCTACGAAGCGGGAACGGTCGACCCGGGCGACGACCGCCTGATCGCGACCAGCAACGCGACGGTCGGCTTCTGCAAGCCCAACACCGTGTCGGGCAACTTCGGGCTGATCGTCTCGAAGCCGACGCTGATCGTCGACGGCGCCAACTCGCGAATCGTCGCCAACGCCTACAGCTTCGCCGGGCCGTTCATGGCCGGCCCCGCCGCGGGCTGGACCGGTGGCCGGGTAGAGCTGGTGAACCTCGACACGTCGGCGATCGACATCACGCCCGGCGTCGGCACGGTGAAGTGGGGCGAAGTCAACGCCGACTTCGAGCCGCTCCAGAACGGCATTCCGGTCGCCGGTGGGCTCCAGACGGAAGCCTTCTCGCTGGCGAACCTGACGATCGCCGGCACGGCGGCGGGCGGCTTCGACCCCGTCGCCGCGCAGATCGTCCTGCCGGCCCCATAAGACGATGAGCCGCGCCACGAAAGCCCTGCTCTCGACGCTCGCACTGACGGCGACCCTAGCCGTGCCCGCAACCGCGGGCGCGGCGGAGACGACCGGCAACACGACGCTGGTCGTCTCCGCCGGCAAGGCGAAAGCGCTCGCCAAACGGGGCATCGTGCTGAGAGGTATCCGCGGGGCGTCGACCGAAGGGCGGGAGACCCGCCTCCAGGTATCCGGCGGTGCGATCGGCGACGGTGCCGCGCAGCTGGCCAACGACGGCGCGCTGCGGCTCGTCGCCGGCGAGGACCGGGCGCGGCGGGTGGTCAGGCTGACTGGGCTCCAGACCCAACTCGGCCCCAGCTCCTACCTGAGCGCCAACCTGAGGGGTAAGCGCCGGGCCCTCTTCGACCTCGAGCCGAGGAAAGGCGGGACGCTCTCGCTCGACGGGCTGCGCGGCATCGCCTCGCTGCACGGCGCCCGCCTGGTCTGGCGCCGGGCGACCGCCAGGACGATCGGCAGGCGGCTCGGCGCGGCGATCCCCAGGGGCACCCTCGGCACGGTCAGGGTGAGCGCGGTCGGAACCGCCACCGACACGCCGAAATCGGGGCCCCTCGGCAGCAGTGAGCTGGCGCTGCTGGCGCGCCCCGCGAGCGCGGTCGAGGTCACCGGGGCGACCGTCACCTGGCACGTGCGCAGCTCCTGGATCAACTACGTCGACACCGGGGCCGGCACGAGTGCGATCGAGGGCGCCGTTCCCGGCGCCGCGACGCCGGAGGACGACCACCCCTGCCTCGACGACGCCGGCGGCGACCCCGAACCCCGCGTCTACAGCTACACCTTCCCCTTCGCCAACGGCTGGTACGACAGGCCTTCGGGCATCGGGGCGATCTACGCCGGCGGCGGGACGCACTTCAGTTTCCCCGGCCACGGGATCGACCTCGTCACCCGTCACCCGGAGATCGAGATCAACGGCGGCGCCTCGCGGGCGATCTTCCGCCTCAACGGCGGCGGCTCGACCGACTACGGCGATGCCCGGGCGGCGCTCCTCGACCTGAGCCTGACCGAGGCGCCGGTCGAGGGCCCGGCCGGGACGTTCACCTTCGCCAACGAGATCAAGGGCCACCTGACGGCGGACGGCCTCTCGGTCTTCGGCGGCTTCTACGCGCCCCCGAACAACCACGGCTTCGGATGCTTCTCGGTTTCCTTCAGCACCTAGCGAGCAGGGTCGCCGCTGCGGCGGTCCTCGTCGCCTGCCTGCTGGCGTGGGCCAGCGCAGGCACCGCCCGCGCCGACTCCGCCCAGGTCACCGTCGTCTCCCCGGGCGGCGCCCAGCAGACGCTCTCGCTCGAAGCGCTGGCGGGCCAGGAGGACGTGCGCGACCGTCCCTACGCGCTGCGCTCCGCAAGAGGCGAGAGCACCCAGACCGTGACCGGGTTCTCGCTGGCGGCGATCCTCACCGCCGCCGGGGTCGACACCTATGGCTTCTCCTACCTGGAAGCGCAGCGCCCAGCCGGGGGATCGGTCCTGCTCAGCCGCCACCAGGCGCTCGACCCGGGTGCCTTCGCCGAGGGGACGCCGGTCGTCTACGCAACCGCGACCGGGACCGGCTTCCTGCGCCCGAGCAGCGGCCCAGAAGACCTCAACGCCACCGACGCGTTCGAAGCGCCGCAGGGGGTGACGCTGGTGCTGCGCAGGGACTCGCCGCTGCAGGTCAGGGCCAAGGCCTCGACGCAGCGGACGAAGGCGGGGCAGAAGGTGACCTTCAACGCGATCGTCGAGGGCGCCGGCTCCGGCGAGCAGCTCGCCTACTCCTGGTACTTCGACGACGGCCACTCCGCCTCGGGCGCGAACGCCACCCACAGCTTCGCCGAGCGCGGCAGCTACGACGTGGTCGTCGGGGTGACGACGCCGGGCGACGAGGCCGGCGTCTCGGCCGTGGTGACAGTCCAGGTCGGCGCGCCGCTCGCCGGCCCGGACCGCAAGGGCGGGGGGACCGACAAGGACGCGAAGGCCCCCGACCACGGTGCCGCGACCGGCACGCCCGGCGCCGGCTCTTCGAGCCCGACTCCCGAGTCCCCTCCCGCGCAGCCAGCCGGGTCGAGTTCGCATTTATGCTCGGATAGCGAGACTAAGTGCGAGCTCAGCGACGCCGAGCGTCGACGACGCGCCCGTGAGGCGCCGGAAGGCAAACAGGTCAGCGGTCTGCTGCTCACCACCGATGCCGTCCCGGTCGAGCCGGTCTCCTCTCCGGCGGCGCGCACCGGCAAGCTCGACGAGGGCGCAGGTGGAGACGGGGGGCTGCCCGACGCCGCCCTCGGCCTGTTGGTCACTGGCGCCCTGCTCGGCTTCGGCGCCCTGACCGAGACCAGGAACCTGCTCCGATGAGCGTCGAGCAGATCCTCTTCGACGTCTCCGAAGCGCTCCGGGTCCCGGTCCTGATCCTGGCGCTGCTGGCGCTGGTCGTCGTCGTCGTCGAGCTGGGCGCCCTCCTGGTCGAGCTGCGCCGGCGCAGCCACCGCAGCCTCTGGGCACTGGAGAGCGCAGTCGCCGATTGCCAGGCCCGGCTCGCGGCCGGCCAGCACGCCGAGGCGCTGGCAGCGCTGATGCCGGTCGCCCGCAACCGGGCGATGGAGGACGCGCTGAACGGCGTCTTCGAACAGATCGGCAGGCCCGACGCCGAAGCGCGGATCGCCAAGCGCCTGGCCGAGTACGACTACCGCTCGCTGCGCCGGCTCGAGCGCACCCGCATCCTCGTCCGCATGGGCCCGGCTCTCGGCCTGATGGGAACCCTGATCCCGCTCTCCCCCGCCCTCGCCGGCCTCGCCGACGGCGACGTCGCCACCCTGACCGAAAACCTCCGCGTCGCCTTCGGCGTCACCGTCGCCGGCCTCCTGGTCGGCGCGATCGCCTTCTCGATCTCCATGGTCCGCGACCGCCTCTACGCCCAGGACTACTCCGACGTCGAGTACGTGGCCGCCTGCCTCACCGCAAACAACGGCAACGGCCTCCCGGTAGGCCATCACTCCCACTGGGCAGTCGCCCCGTGAAAGTCACGGCGAAAGCAAGAAGCCGCGACGACCGAGCCGGCGACCCCCTGGACGGCCTGGTCAACCTCTTCGACCTCGGCATAGTCCTCTCCGTAGCCTTCCTCCTGGCCGCCCTCTCGTCCCTGAACCTAACCGAGACCCTGACGGAGAAATCCAAGTCCGAGGCCACCCGTCCAGCCGACGCCGTGGTCGCGAACAAAGACCAGCAGGTCAAGGAGATCCAGCTAAAGCCAGGCCAACGAGTCGTGGGCCGGGGCGAGCCCGTCGGCACCCTCTACCGCCTGGCCGACGGCCGCACCGTGATCGTCCGCGACCAGCCCTAGCGGCTTTCGGTGCGATTTGTCCGGCTATAACCGGGCAAATCGCACCGGAACACTCCGTCCTGCCGCCCGCCGGGCGAAAGCCGGTATGGATATGCGATGGAGGCCGTCGCCTGGGACATCGCTAGGACCCTGCTCTGGGGGATCGCCGTGCTCTGGGTGCTGCTGGCGCTGCCAGCAGCAATCGTCACGCTTCTGAAGCGCCACTGGCTGTACTTCTGCGTCGGCTGGTTGACCCTGGGCGCCGTCTGGCTGATCGGAGCCGCCGCCTGGGCCAAGCCCGACAGCTGGTGGGCCAGGAGCTCCTACGACGACGCCAAGCAGGCCAGAGCCGCGGACCCACACCAGCGCATCCGAGCTCCCGGCCAGCTCGCCATCAGAACGGCCGCTGCCCTGGCGCTGATCCTCGCCGTCGGCCTCTTCTGCTCGAGGCCGTCCCTGTTCATAGGCGTTGACGGCGCCTCCCTGGCCAGCTCGGTCGGCCGAGACTCCTCGGATCCCTGCAAGCAGCTGAGTCCGGACCGGTGGAGATGCCGCGCCCCCGCTCTGGAGGAGAGCGGTTACAACGCCTGGTACACGGTGCACGTCGGCAACGCCTGCTGGACGGCGACCCCGGTCGCCCGCAGCGAACGCGACGGGCACCGCGACGGCTGCATCACCGTCTTCGACCACATAAGCGACTGACGAGGAGGGGCCGGGGTGCCCCTCTCGCGAAGCGGCGTCCTGTTTTTCGCCCCAAGGCCAGCCTCGGACGGCCGCCAACTCAGCAGGCGAAAAACCCAGCAAGCGGGAGGGGCACCCCGGCCCCTCCCCAACATTCCGTTCTAAGCAGTAACCGCAGCCGCCGGGATCAGATCCCGCGACTCGAGGTACTCGAGCAGCTTCTGCGCCGACTCCTCAGGCGACTCGTTTTCGGTGTCGCAGACCCAGGCGGGATTCTCCGGAATCTCGTACGGATCCGAAACGCCGGTGAATTCCTTGATCTCGCCGGAGAACGCTTTCGCGTAGAGCCCCTTGACGTCGCGCTCGGCGCAGGTGTCGACCGAGGCCTTGACGTAGACCTCGATGAAGCGCTCGCCCATCAGCTCGTGCGCCTCGTCGCGGATCTCCGCGTAGGGGGAGATCGCCGCGGTGATCACCGGCACGCCGTTGCGGCTGAGCAGGTCGGCGACGAAAGCGATCCGGCGGATGTTGGTGTCGCGGTCCTCCTTCGAGAAGCCGAGCCCCTTGGAGAGGTTTTCGCGCACCACGTCGCCGTCGAGGATCTCCAGCTTCGAGCCACGCTCGC
>DATMEP010000008.1:0-19831 GCA_035556755.1 Solirubrobacterales bacterium | reverse complement strand
CTCACGCTTCGCCGCCGCCTTGCGCTCGGCGTAGCCCTCGATATTCCTCTGGTCGTTGTCGCTCACGGCAAGCGCTCCGGGGGGAACGTCTTCCTTGATCACTGCCCCAGCGCCAGTGTATGCGGCGTCCCCGACTTCTACAGGTGCGATCAGCATCGTGTCAACGCCGAGCCGGGCGTTCTTGCCGATCGTCGTGCGGTGCTTGCGGAAACCGTCGTAGTTGGCGGTGATCGTGCCGGCGCCGAGGTTGCTGCCGGGCCCCACGTCGGCGTCGCCCACGTAGGCCAGATGGGGCACCTTGGCGCCCTCGCCGATGTGCGAGTTCTTGATCTCGACAAAGGTGCCGACCTTGGCGCCGGCCTCGAGGTGGGCGCCGGGACGCAGGTAGGCGAAGGGGCCGACGTTGCAGCCGTCGAGCACCTCGCACTCGACCAGGTAGGAGTGCGGGACGCTGACGTTCTCACCGAGCGTGGTGTCGATCAAGGTGGTGAGCGGGCCGACCGCCGAGCCGGCGCCGATCTCGGTACGGCCGCGCAGGGTCGTGCCGGGCTCGATCCGGGCGTCGGCGGCGATCTCGACGCCGGCATCGACCCAGGTCGACCCCGGGTCGACGACGGTGACCCCGGCCAGCATGTGCGCCTCGAGGATGCGGCGGCGGGCCTTGGCCTCGACGGCCGCCAGCTCGACCCTGTTGTTGACGCCCATCGTCGCGCCGACGTCGTCGGCCGAATGGGTGGCGACCGAGAGAGAGCGCGCGCGCAGAGCCGAGAAGACGTCGGTGAGGTAGTACTCGCCCTGGGCGTTCTCGTTGGAGATTTCGCCGAGCGCAGTAGCGAGCTCGGCCGCGTCGAAGACGTAGGTGCCGGCGTTGACCTCGCGGATCGCCAGCTGCTCGGGATCAGCGTCGCCCACCGCTTTCGCCTCGACCACGCGCTCGAACTCGCCGTCGGCGCCGCGGACGACGCGCCCGTAGGCGCCGGCGTCGTCGAGCTCGATCGTCAGCATCGTCGCCGCGGCCCCTGCCTCGCGGTGCGAAGCGAGCAACCCGGCGATCGTCTCGGCCGAGAGCAGCGGGTGGTCGCCGGAGAGGACGACGACGGTCTCGGCCTCGCGGATCGGCTCCAGGGCGGCCCGCAGGGCGCCACCGGTGCCGTCGGACTGCGGCTGAACCACGGTCTCGGTGCCCTCGGGCAGGCCGGCGGAGATGTCGCGATTGGGCGAGACGATCGTGACGACCCGCCCGCCGCCGGCCTCGCGCGCGGCGAGGATCGGCCAGGCGACCATCGGCCGCCCGCAGACGGGATGGAGCATCTTCGGCAGCGAGGAGCGCATGCGCGTGCCCTCGCCCGCCGCCATGACCAAGACCAGAGGCGAGCTCACCCCGGAATCTTAATCCCGAGGGGGGAGAGGGTGGGGCATCCCTTCCGCTTGCTGGGTTTTTCGCCTCGCGCGCGGCGACTCTCGCTGAGGAGTCTGTGCGAAAAACAGGACGCCGCGCACTCCAGGGATACCCCGCCCTCTCTATACGGGTTCAGGCTCCCGTGCCTGGCCAAGCAAGCCAAGAACGCCGGGGTGCGCCGGCCAGGCCCCTTCAGCTTCAGCTTCGAGCGAGGTCTTTGCCCAAAAGCGAAATCGACGTGAGCGTCCAGCCGGCGAAGATGAGGTCTATGCCGACGAGGAGGCCGATTGCCCAGTCTGCGGAGCTGGGGAACTCGACTAGGACGAGGACGCCGATCAGGAGGCCGGCGAAGCCGCTGAGGCCGAGCAGGCCGGCGTTGGGGCGGCCGCGGTCGGCGAGGGCGACAGCTACCCGGGTCACGCCCATGAAGAGGAAGTAGATGCCGAGGACGAGGGTCAGGGTGAGCGTGCCGTTGTGGGGCTCGATCACCAGCCAGAGGCCGACGGCGAAGGTGAGGAAGGCCCACAGCAGCCGCAGGATCACGCTGCCGACCGAGTGGGCGGTGAAGGCGACGGCGACCAGGAAGGCGCCGACGAACATCAGGACCCAGCCGATGAAGATCGCCGTCCCGACCGAGGCGACGGCAGGCACGACGATCGCGAAGCAGCCGGTCAGGATCGCCAGGATCCCGATCGCCATCAGCGCCTTCCAGCTGCGCGCCAACCCCTCGCGGACTTCCGGGTCCATCGCCACTCCGCTCATCTCCATGCGGCGACCCTAAGTCACCCTCCGGACGCGATCTCCTCCTAGGGATGCCGCTAGTCTCGGTCCACCGTTCCGGGGTGGTGTATTTGGCCAGCACGCCAGGTTTTGGTCCTGGAAGAGAGGGTTCGAGTCCTTCCCCCGGAACTCAACTCACGGGGTTTCGGTGCTCCTTTTCCGTCCCATACACGGATAAGGCGCACCGGAAGCAGGAGCGAGTTCGTGGCGGGCTGTGAGTCAGGGCCGTCACTTTTCGAGCATGCATCTGATCCGCGCTACCGTCGCGTTCGGTTCGTCTTCCATCTGGTCCCAGGTGACCCTCGCCGTTCGGTAGCCGGCTGCAGTCAGAACCTGATCCCGCCAGCGATCGTGACGAAAGGCCTTTCGGGTGCCATGCGTCTGTTCGCCGTCCGTTTCGATGACGAGCCGTTGCTCCTCCCAGAGCAAGTCCACCTCGAGCGGCCTACCGTCGAACCGCAGAATCTGGTTGCAGCGCGGCGAGGGCAGGCCGACCTCTACGACCGCGGTAAAGACCCGGGCCTCGAGAGTGCTTTTCAAGTGGGGAAGCGTTTCACTCTCGCTGCGCCAGTGACTCAGGACCTTGCGCAGCGCTGGAGCGCCGCGTCGCCGGCGGCGGGCCAGAATTCGGTCGACGGACGCGATGTCCAAGAGCCGCTGCACGGCGGCCTCCTCGACGAGACGGTGCAGCGACTTCTCTCCAAGGCCCCCAGCAAGATCAACCAATGTTCGCGAGGCGGTCGTACACGGAATTGCGTCGCAAACCGTCACCTCGTCGGGCTCTAAGGGACCGACCCCGTGCCAGCGCACCCCTTGGATCTTTCTTCCAGCTCGATTCGTGGGAATGACGTCGGTCAGGGTCGGGCGTCTATTCCAGAGGCCGAGCAGCTCGGCTGCGCTGCCGTGCGAGACGACCGTGCCGTCCCCGCAGGCAAGCACCGCCGCCAGCATCGCGCCCCCGCGACCGATCGCGCGATGACCGACCGCGTAGACACTGCGAAAGACCGGGTGCAATGCCCCTGAGGCCACGCGCGTGGCGATCATTTCGTCACTCATGCCCAGCGCCCGCAGCTGCCAGCAGGTTACGACCCCATGCTGGTGCTCGGCCAGCGATGCGAGTCGTTGTCCTGTTCCCGTGCGCCTTCTCCGTCCCATATACGGATAAGGCGCACGGGAGCGGAATTCGCCCCCGAGGGGCTCGGCTAGTCCTCGGAGCTGCGGGGGACCTTGCCGCCTTCGGCGCCGGGCTCGAGGGCGGGGCCGCGGGGGGAGGCAATGCCGAGGACGCGCATCGCCTTGAGGCCGAGGCCGAGCTTCTCGCGGCCCTCGGTGGCGCTGACGTCGTGGCCGCAGAGCTCCTTCACCCGCTCCAGCCGGTAGCGGATCGTGTGGCGGTGGGTGAAGAGCTGTTTGGCGGTCGCGGCGACGTTGCCGTCGTTGCCGAGATAGGCCTCGACGGTCATCACGAGCTCGGTCTCGTACTGCTCGTCGTAGGCTGCCAGCGGCTCGATCGTCTCCGCGTAGAAGCGCTCCAGCTCGCCCGGGTCGTCGCTCATCGCGGGCAGCAGCAGCCGGTAGGCGCCGGTGTCCTCGAAGGCGAGCAGCGGGCGGCCCTCGGCCTCGCCGACGTTGACCGCGAGGCGCGCCTCGTTGCCGGCCCGGTAGAGGTCGACCGGGTCCGAGACGCGGCGGCTGGCGCCGATCGTTAGGTGGAAGCCGGGCAGGGCGTCCTCCAGCTCACGCGAGAGGCCGGAGGTGGCGCGCGCCAGGCGCACGTCGTCCTCGGCGGGGACGATCACCGCTATCTCCGCCGCCAGCTCGCCGGCCTCGGCGGTCGCGACCGCGCCCGGCGCCAGCGAGCGCAGTGTTCGCATCGCCAGGCTCAGCACCCGCGCCCGCCACTCCCCGGTCTGCGCGGCGCGCGGAGCGGCGCGGACGAGGACCGCCCCCGCCCCCTTCTCCAGGTCGGCGCCGAGCTCGGCGGCACGGGCGAGGATGTCGCCGCGGTCGGTCACCTCGCGGGCGAAGACGGCGGCGACGAACGCTCCCGCCACCTCCTCGCTCTCCCACTCGGGCGCGCGCGAGCGCTCCAGCTCCAGGGCGAGAAGCGTCGTCACCATGCGGGCCAGGGCGGGATCCGGCGGCGCAACGGCGCGGTAGCGCAGCTCCCCCACCTCGCTGTCGGCGACGCGCAGTTCGACCGTCGTCACCTTCTCTCCGCCCTCCAGCAGCTTTCGCTCCTGGTCGGGCGAGGCGCCGGCGACCGCGAGGACCGCGCCGGAGCGGTCGATCAGCGCCACGCTCGCGTCGAGCACCTTCGCCGCCGCCCGCGCCACGGCGGGCAGGCCGGCGCCGGACTCGACCGCCTCCGAGAGCCCGTCGAGGGTCCCCGCATCTGCCTGGTTTACAGGGGTTTTCGACCCTTTCGAGGTGGCCGTCATCGGCCCATTATCCCGGCCTCAGCCGAGCAGGCTGGTGATCTCGTCGTAGTAGTAGACGAAGGCGAGGCCGGCGACAACGCCGGTCAGGACCAGGGCGACGAGGACGATCAGCGAGAGGACGCCGGCAGCGGCCTTCTCCCAGAGACGCCCGTAGGAGCTGACCGCGGGGATGAGGATCAGGCCGACGAAGGCAACCAGGCTGATTGCCCCGGCGGCGGCGAACAGCAGGTACTCATCTTCGATCTTCTGCAGGGCCAGGGGGATCGTCAGCAAGGGCAGTGGCGGCACCGACCTCATTCTGGCGCAACGTCGTGACGACTAGGGTCACGGCCGCGCAGAGGGAGAAGGAGGCGGCGCCCAGCGCCCAGCCGGCGTTGACGTCGCTGAGGTAGTGGACGTCGAGGTAGACGCGCGAGAGCCCGACCAGGGCGGTCAGCGCGATCCCGGCGACGACCACCGCGGCGGCGCGCGTCATCCCCACCCGCAACCGCATCACGATCGTCACCGCCACGCATACGTAGAAGGTCGAGTAGGCGGCGTGACCGCTGGGGAAGGACGACCCCGAGACGTCGACCAGGCCGCCGCCGGGGCGGGGCCGGTCGACCGTGTCCTTGAGTTCGTGGACGCCGATGAAGGTCAGTCCGAGGCCGACGACGAGCACCCCGAACTCGGCCCAGTGGCGACGGACGGCGAGCGCAATCGCGCAGATCGCCCCCAACGTGTAAACGACGCCGAAGGAGCCGAGCACCGTGACCGCCTTGGCAATGTCGACCAGCCAGGCGGTCTGCAGGCTTTCGACCACGTCGATCGCGGTCATGTCGCCGGGGGTCGGCCCGGCGTCGCCGCTGACGATCGAGGTGTAGGCGACGAGGACGAAGCCGGCGACGGCGAGGGTCGCCATCAGCGTGGTGAACTCGAGCCCGAAGGTGCCGCCGGGCGTGACCCGCTCCCAGAAGAAGCGCAGCTGCGGCTGGAAGCGCCGCCCGAGCACGACCAGCCAGCGGGTCGCGACGCGGTCCTCCATCCAGCGCACCGCGGCGCGCCGGTTCGCCGCGACCCGGAGACGCCGGTATATGTAGACCGAGCCGGCGACGACCACGATCAGGGTGCCGAGCAGGAACGCCCCCCGCCCCGCGTACTTGGCGGCGCTGTCGATGCTGCGCGAGAAGAGGTACCCGATCAGGATGTGGGCGGAGGACCAGATCCCGGTGCCGAGGATGCTGTAGGGGACGAAGTCGCGGTAGCGCATCCCCGAGCTGCCGGCGATGAACGGTGCCAGGGCACGGACGATGCCGATGAAGCGGCCGATGAAGATCGTCTTGCCGCCATGGCGGGAGAAGTAGTCCTCGACCCCTTCGAAGCGCTCGTGACTGAGCCCGAAGCGCGGCCCGTGCTGCATCACGAACTCGCGGCCGAGGCGGCGGCCGACCAGGAAGCTGGTCGTGTCGCCCGCCCAGGCGGCGAACCAGGCGATCCCGATCAGGATGTAGACGTTGATCACGCCCTGGCCGGCGACGGCGCCGCCCAGCAGCATCGTCGTCTCACCGGGGACGACGAGGCCGACGAAGGCGCCGGTCTCGGCGAAGGCGAAGACGCCGACCAGGAGGTAGGTCCAGGCGCCGAGCGCATTGGAGATGTCCTCGAGCAGCCCCTGCAGTTCGTCATGGGGGATGACGCGGCTGATCAGGAAGTAGCCGGCGGCGATGGCGGCGGCGATCGCCACGATCGCAAGGCGGCGACGGCGGCGGTCCTCTGGCAGGGCGATTTTCATCGCGCGCAGGATCTCAAGGTGTGCGGCCAGCTTCGCAGACGACGGCATCGTCGCGGTCGAGGCGCGCGGCGGCGCGCTGCGCTGCGGCAAGGTCTGCGAAGAGGCCGAACACGGTGGGGCCGGAGCCGGTGAGCAGGACGAGCGGGGCCGCGGCGGCGCGCAGCGCGTCGAGCGCGTCGTCGATCTCGGGGCGCAGCGAGCGCGCGGCGGGTTCGAGGTCGTTGGCGAGGAGGTCGGCGTACTCGAGCGGCGAGGCGCCGGCGCCGGCCGCCTCGCGCAGGCGCACAGCGAGCTCCTCAAGCTCCGCGTCGTCGCGACCGAGCCCGAGCCGGTCGGCCTCGGCGAAGACCGCCGCGGTGCTCAGCCCTCCCCCGCCCGGGAGGAGGACGACGGCGTGCGGCGCCGGCTCGGGCAGGCGCTCGACCCGCTCGCCGGCGCCACGGACGAGCGCGAGGGCCGGGACCAGCTGCGAGGGCACGTCGGCGCCGAGCCCGGCCGCGATCGCCTCCAGGTTCGGGGTCCAGCCGACGGCCCCCGACTCCGGTTCGCGCGCGAGCCGGAGGATCGCGGCGGCATCGGCGCTGCCGCCCCCCAGCCCGGCAGCGACCGGGATCCGCTTCTCGATCTCGATCCGCAGCGGCGGGTGCTCCCAGCCGTGCTCGCGCAGCGCCGCCAGCGCCCGCGCCGCCAGGTTCTCGCCCTCGACTCCGGGGCAGAGGACCTCGTCGCGCTCGGCCTCGGCGAGCTCGATCGAGTCGGCAAGTGCCAGAGGCTCGAACAAAGAGCACAGCTCGTGCAGGCCGTCCTCGCGCCCGGGCCCGAGGTAGAGGCAGAGGTTGAGCTTGGCGGGGGCGTGGATTCGCATCGGGGCAGGGGCGGTGGTCACTTGCTGTCGCGCGGCTGCCATTCGAGGCCCTCCGCGAGAGCGGCGAAATGCTCCGGCGCGAGCACCTCGGCCCGGGCCTGCGGAGGGAGTCCGATCGCGCTCAGGACGGCGCGGGTCGCTCCCAGCGAGCCGGGTTGGGCGTGGTCGAGCGAGCGCGAGAGGGACTTGCGCCGGTGGCCGAACGCGGCCCGGACCACGTCGCGCGTGGCGGCGTCCGCCCCCGGCCCGGTGCGTCGCAGTCCGAGCACCGCCGACTCGACCCGCGGGCGCGGCACGAAGACCGCGGCGTCGACCGTACGCACCAGCCGCACCTCGCAGGCCAGCTGCACCTGCACGCTGGGGGAGCCGTAGGCGCTGGTGCGGGGACGGGCGCGCAGACGGTCGGCGATCTCGCGCTGCACCATCACCGTCCAGCGCTGCAACGAGGGCAGCTCGTAGATCGTCCGCAGGATCAGCGGGGTCGCGATCGAGTAGGGCAGGTTGGCGACCATCGCCGTTGGGGCGGGATCGAACGCGGCGAGGTCGAGCTTCATCGCGTCCCCCCAGTGCAGCTCGACGTTGGGGCGCGCGGCGATCGGCGCCAGGGCCTCCTCCAGCCGGCGGTCCAGCTCGACTGCGTGGACGTGGGCGGCGACGTCGGCCAGCCGCCGGGTCAGCACCCCCTCCCCCGCGCCGACCTCCAGCACCACGTCCTCGGGCGTGAGCGCGGCGTCGCGGAGGATCGCGTCGAGCAGGTTGGGGTCGGCGAGGAAGTTCTGACCGAGCCGCACCATGCTCAGCCCCTCACCAGCCGAAGAGCGAGTGGGCGTTCGCGTCCACCGTCCGCTCCAGCTCCTCGTAGGAGACGCCGCGCTGCTCGGCGACGACGCGCGCGGTCTCGACCACGTGGGCGGGCTCGTTCGACCTGCCGCGCACCGGCTGCGGCGCCAGGTAGGGAGCGTCGGTCTCGACCAGGATCAGCTCGTCGGGCAGCTTCGCCGCGGCCTCGCGCAGGTCGTCGGAGGCGGGGTAGGTCGTGTGGCCCGCAAAGGAGCAGTACCAGCCGCGTTCGGCGGCGTCGCCGGCGCGCCATGGTGCCGAGAAGCAGTGCAGGATCACGGTGAGGCCGCCGGCGCGCGCGTCGAGGATCTCGAACAGCTCGTCGCTGGCGGTGGTCTCCCCCTCCGGGTCGCGGCAGTGGATGACGAGCGGCAGGTCGGCGTCGCGGGCGATCTCGATCTGCGCCTCGAAGGCGCGCCGCTGCTCGGCCGGGCTCGCCGTGTCGCGGTAGTAGTCGATCCCGGCCTCGCCGACCGCCCGCACCTTCTCGTGGCCGGCAAGGCGGGCGATCTCCTCGCCCGTCGCGTCGTCGAAGCCGGCCGCGTCGGTCGGGTGGCAGCCGACGCTGGCGAACACCTCGTCGTGGCGCTCGGCGGCGCCGATCGCCGCCTCGTTCGCCTCGCCCCCGAGCCCGACGTTCAGCATCCGCGTCACCCCCGCCTCACGGGCGCTGGCGACGACGTCGGCCTCAGACCGCTCGCAGAGGAACAGGTGCGTGTGTGAATCGACCATCGCGCGTGCCTCAGCCTACCCGCGGGCCCCAAACCGGCGGCCCAGGTCGATTTCGTCAGGCTTTATAGACCAAGGGAGTACTATTTAGGAAGAGGCGCGTCCATTTAGACATAACTCCTGCTGGCGCGAACTCACATCCACGATGCAATCTCAGGTTCGGCTGCAAGCGGCAAACGCGCTGGCAGCACGGCGCTCTCGGTCTTCGCGCAGTCGCTGAACGCGCTGGTCTTGCGCGCGCACCAGGGCGGCGCGCTCGAAGCCAACCAGCTCGAGAAGCTGGTCAGCTGGGCACCGCAGACGAGCCTGCGGGTGGCCAGCGCAAACATGCGCGCGTTTGGCGCGCTGGTCCGGATCGAGGCCACGGCGGACTCGCGGGCGAAAACCGAACTGACTCTGTCCGGGCGGGCATTGCTGCCTGTCATCGCCGCACTCGAGCGCTGGCTGCTGCTCTCGCCCAGGGGGGCGATCGAACTCGATGGCGCCGCCGCCCGTGGCGCCGTCCGGATCCTCACCTCCACCTGGGACTCGACCCTGATCCGGGAGATGGCCGAGCAGCCCCGCACGCTCGCCCAGCTGAACACCCAGCTCGACGACAGCAGCTACCCCGTGCTGAAGCGGAGCCTGGCCAAGCTCCGTTCGATGAACCTGGTCGACCCCGTCGGTGCCAGGACGAAAGGCAGGAGCTTCGAGGTCTCCGCCTGGCTGCGCCATGCGATCGGCCCCCTCATATTCGCCAGTCGCTGGGAGCAGCTCCACATCGCCACGGAGACCGAGCCGATGTCGCGGATCGACGTCGAGACCATGTTCATGCTGGCGGTGCCGCTGGCCGACCTCCCCGTTGACACATTCGGCACCTGCTCCCTCGCCGCCGCGAGGCCGATGATCGTGGGCGAACCGGCGCAAGCGCCGGACGGCGTCAGCCTCGGCTTCGAGGCCGGCCTGATCGCCTTCTGCGCCGCCGGACCCGACGCAAAAGCGACCACCTGGGGCCTCGGTTCGGCCAGTGCGTGGCAGAACGCCTTCATCGACGGCGAAAACGCCGAGCTGCTCGTCCGTGGCATCCGTCCGCTGCTGATCCGGAGCATCGTCAGCGGCATCAACGAGGCGATCTTTTGATCCGTCAACGTCTTCGTCGGGTTTCTCGGTACGCAATGTTGCGTACAAAAAGCCCAGGATCAGCGGTGCAATATCGCGTCCTCGCCAGACCCACAACCGGCCGTTTGCAGGGTGAACACCCACCATCAAAACGGTGTCACCAAATTTTACCGTCGTCACCCAACAATTTTCCTTGATTATTCGTTTCTCTCCCCTTATGGCTTACTCGTCACCCGAAATCGGGATGACGAAACAGCAGAAAGGGAAAGAGAAATGAGCATTAAGAAGATGCTGCTGCTCGGCACCATGGCCATGGCGGCCATCGCCTTTGCGGCACCAGCGGTCGCTCAAGCCGATGTCTTCCTTTCAGACGAAGACAACATCCCGCTTGATCCCGGAGCGGACGTCACAGCGACAAGCACCAACCTGATCACCACAACGACCGGCGGCACGCTTTCATGTGCGAAAGTCACGTTGCATTTCGACGTTAAAACCAACAACGGGACGCACGTCGAGCTCACGCCGACAGGCCAGGCCACAACCGAAAATTGCATTGTTGTCCAGAACGGCTTCAAAGTCACAATCACAGACGGCACAGTCCTCGGTGACGTGACAATCAATACATGGGGCACAGCGAATGCCGCCATGACATTCAATGACGATGTGTACCACTCCAGCGACATTAACCACACCACGATTCTCCAGCAGTGTCATTTCGCTGGTACCGCTCACTTGGTGGGCCTCGGAACGACAAAAGACGAGATCGAACTCACACCGTCGTCTCTCACCGGAACCGGAGCAGGTTGTGCTGCCACCGGCACGATTGAGGGCAAATTCACACTGGAGACAGAAGACAAAACTCCGGTCCTGCTCCACTACAAACAGACATAAGTAGAGGTTTTGCGTGCAGCGGTCTAACCGCTTGCATTGATTGCAGGCACCCGGGGGTACGCAGATGCGGCCCTCGGGTGCCCTTTAAGTGCAGAGTCCTGTGTATGCGTTGACAGGTTTCGGTCGGTTCATATACTGCTAAGTCATTACAGGGAAACGACTAAGTTCCGAATAAAAACGGAACGCAAAGGTTTTCAATCAAACGCAGGGGAACTGAGAGGGCGCTCAATCCGCGCCTATCGGCATGGGAAAGGGAGAGCTACGTGAAGATGCCACCCGAAGGCAATGTCAGCGGGATCGAACTGCCGTTCGGTCGAAGAGGCTTTGGTCGGCCAGGCTTCGCTTGCGTTTGCCTCCTCGCCCTGTTGGCTTTCTGGGGGAGCAGTGCGCCCTCAGCCGAAGCCGTCGTCACCCCCAAGGGCGTCAACGGCTATTTCGGCGCCACCGGCGCTGAAGGAGGACAGCTCAACGCTCCGCGCGGAGTCGCTGTCAACCAGAGCAACGGCAGCGTCTACGTCGCAGACTCCTCCAACAACCGGATCTCGGTCTTCTCCTCCTCCGGCACCTTTCTTCGCGCTTTCGGCCAGGACGTCGTTGCTTCCGGCCCCGGCAACAATGGCACCGGCTACGAGATCTGCATTGCCAGCAACGACGTCTGCCAGGCGGGGGCCATCGCCGCCTCCACGGGCGGCGCTATGCAGACGCCTCAGGGCGTGGCGCTCGATGCGTCCGGAAACGTCTACGTATCCGAACAGGGCAAGATCCGCGTGCAGAAATTCGATCCCGTGGGCAACTTCCTCCTGGCCTTCGGTAAAGACGTAGCGGAATCGGGTCCCGGAAACACCGGAACCGGCTTTGAGATCTGCGTTGCGGGCAACGGCGACGTCTGCAAGACCGGCGTCACCGGTGGCCTCGGCGGCGAGTTCAGATCGGCCTTCAACGCGAACTTCACCGGCTACCTCGCCATCGCTCCAACGGGAACGCCCAACGAAGGCAACGTTCTCGTCGCCGACCCCGCGAACCGCCGCGTGCAGGAGTTCACGGCGGCGGGCGCATTTGTCCGGGCTTTTGGCTTCGATGTGGTTTCCGCTGGACCCGGCAATACCGGCACGACCTTCGAGGTCTGCAACGCCGGCGTCGATACCTGCAAGGAAGCCGCAGCATCCGGATCGGGCATAGGTCAGTTCGCCACCAACACCCCGACCAGGGTAGCCGAGGACGCCGACGGCAACGTCTACACGGTCGAGCCCACCACTCCCAACTTCAGGGTGCAGAAATTCACCTTGCCCGGCAACGTGGTGACGCCGCAGGGCAACTTTTCCGATGCAAATTTGAAAGGCACGTCTTCCACGGGCGCAACGCAAAACCACCCCACCGATATTGCGATCGACCCAACGACCAAAAACGTGCTGGTCACGAAAGCATTCCCGGCGGGCTCAACGGTAACGTGCCCCGACACCGGCATCGCCTCGGTCCAAGAGCGTCGAGTGGTCGAGGTCTCCCAGGCCGGGACTTTGGAAGGCACCCACATGTCCTGTGCCGGAATCAACACCGCCGTCAATGGCCTCGCCATGCGTGGCTCCACTGGTGACGTCTACGTCGCTTCGACCACGGTCGCATCAAGGCTCTATGTATTGAACACGCCCCTGACGCCGCCCACGGTCGGCTTCGGTGGCATCTCCGACGTCACCGCCCACAGCGCCACCGTCTCGGGCTTCGTCAACCCGAATGGCCCCGCCACGCTGCCCTATGGGCTAACGACCAACTACCGCTTCGAATACAAGCGCTCTATCGACCCCGACTCGGCCTTCACCAAACTGCCGGCGGTCAGCCCCGACGTGGGCAGGGGAACCTCCAACTTGCTCGTTTCCCTGACTTTGTCCGCCCTTGAAGGCAACACCTCTTACGACGTGCGGCTCGCCGCCAGCAGATCCTTCGGAGCTGGTTCGGCTTCCACCGCGATCTTTACCTTCGCCACTCCCGCCGCGCCGGCTGAAGTCGGCATCCCGAGCGCAACGACCGCAGTCATCGATACCAACGTCAGGGCGGCGCTCTGGGGCAGCGTCACCCCCAACAGCAATCTGACGACCTACCGCTTCGAATACGGGACCAGCACCGACTACGGCACGAAAGTCCCGGCGTCCGAAGCATCTGCCGGTTCCGGCACCGCGAAGGTGCCCGTCACCCAGTTCCTAAGCGGTCTTCAACCCGACACCACCTACCACTTCCGCATCGTCGCCAAAAACGTGAACGGAACGGTCGCCAGCCCCGACCGGACCTTCACCACCCCGCCGCTCGGTGGTGCGCTGCCGGACAACCGCGCCGCCGAGCTGGTCTCACCGGCCGACAAGGGAACGGCCGGATCCGTGTCGGAGCTGTATTTCGTCGACCAGGTCTACAACCAAGCGTCGGAGGGCGGCAACGCGTTTGTCTATCCGCTCCTGAATGGGACCCCCACCACGACCGCCGGCGGCTGGCTGCGCCTGCATGCAAACCGCACGCCATCAGGCTGGCTCAGCAGTCAGATTTCGGCACCTTCGCTGATCCCGCCCCCGAGCATCGAGGGGCTCGGCTTCGCGGTGCCCAGTCGAGTCGAGTTCGCCACCCCCGACCTCAGCTGCGCGATCGTGCGGACCTACAACCCGCTGACCGAGGACACGTTGCAACAAAGCGTGGAAGAGGGCATTTACAACCTCTATCGCTGGCACGCGAGCGACGGCAGCTATGACCTGATCACCGACTCCATGCCGCTGAACCCCAGCGTTGGGTCCAACGGCGAAACCCTTTACACCCAGCTTGAAACCTCAGACGACTGCAGCCGCGTCTACTTCCGCTCGACGTATCAGTTCATCTCCGGCGCCAGCGGCCTCTACGAATGGGACGAAGGGGTCCTGCGGGACGCGGGGAAACTGCCCGACGGGGCGCCGGAGGACGACGCCGTCGCGGGCGGCGAAGTGGATTACAGGGGCTCGGCCCGCTGGAACGCGGTCTCTCCCGACGGCAACCGCTTCTTCTTCGCCGCGACCCGCAACGAGGGACCGAACAGCGGCAAACAGGGGATCTTCATGCGTGAAGATAGCGGCGAGACCGTCATCGACATCACCCAATCCCAGACTTCGGTGGTGACTCAAGGCGCCCGCTTCGAAGCCGCCTCACCTGACGGCAGCCGCGTCCTCTTCCGAGCCAACTACGGCATCGCTGCGAATAGCAGTGTCGGAGCTACCAACGAAGGCTGCGGCTCATCGAGCGGTGAAACGGTTTTCGAATTCACTCCACCGATCGAACAGAAGCCCTGCGATCTTTACGCCTACGACGTCGAGAGCGGCGACCTCACCGATCTTTCGGCCGACGAGAATCCGGCCGACCCAATCGGAGCTGCGATTCAGGGCACGGTCGCTATCGACGAGGACGGCTCCCACGTCTACTTCGCCGCCCTCGGCCAGTTGATCCCAGGCAAAGGCAAAACCTACGCCCAAAACGTCACCGGACCAGGCTCAGCCAATATCTACCTCTCCCATCCCGGGAGCCTCTCCTATGTGACCACCCTCAGCAGAGCTGGCACCAACGATCTCTTCGGCCCCGGTGACGGCCGAGACGCGCCGAACGGCGTCCTGATGCGCAAGGCCACCAGGTGGACCGCCGAGACCACCCCAGATGGGAGCAGGCTGCTCTTCGAAGCGTCTGCCAACCTGGCCGACTACAACAGCGGTGGCTTCAAGGAGGCATACCTCTATTCGGCCGAGACGGGGGAGCTGAGCTGCGTCTCCTGCCGGCTCGACGGGCTGCCCTCGCAGTCCTCCTTCCCCGATCGCCGCCTCGTCTTGCCGCGACAGCTCATCCTGAGCCATCGCGCCAACGCTATGAGCGAGGACGGCAGCCGCATCTTCTTCACCTCCCCCAACGCCCTGGCAATTGGGGGAGTGGCCGGGAAAAACAACGTCTATGAGTGGCAGGACGGCAAGGTACAGTTCCTGGCCATCGCCGAGCCCTCGGGCGGAAACGGCATGGGCGAATACCTGGATGCAAGCGCCAGTGGCGACGACGTCTTCATCGCCACCAAAGAACAGCTGGCCCCCCAGGACGTCGACTTGGTTGCCGACGTCTACGACCTGCGTGTGGACGGGGGTTTCCCCGTAGAACCGCCTCTGGTGCCATGCCAGGTCGACGAAGCGGTCTCCCTCCTCCCCGATCAGGGCTACTGCCAGGGCCCGTCGGCCCCCCAGCCGCCGGCTCCTGGCCCAGCCAGCGCTGCCTTCCAGGGCACCGGCAACACGTCCACCAAACCGAAGCCCAAACCCTGCCGAAAAGGCAAGGTGAGACGGCAAGGTAAATGCGTCAAACGTCAAAAACAAGGCGGCAAGCGCAAACAAAGCCGAGCAGCCCACACCAACCGCGGAGGTGCCAAGTGAAGTTCCCGAGCCGTCTGTTTGCGCACCAAGGCCACATCAGAACGGTTTGCACGCGGGTGCAGTTCGCCACGGTAGCCTGCCTCACGGTTGGGCTTTTGACTTTGGCTCCGACCGCCCACGCCGTGCCGATGCCGGCCTGGCAACCGATCGCGGCCTCGGGCCCGACCAAGCTGCCACCTGTGCAGAGCGAGATCCAGAGGGTCGCGGTGGACGCCGGGGGTGGCACCTTCACCCTTACCTTCAACGCCCAGACGACCACCTCGATCGCCTTCGACGCGCAGCCCTCCGCGGTCCAGAAAGCCCTCAGCGATCTCACGACGGTCGGACCGGGAGGCAGCGTCACCGTCAAAGGAGGACCCGGCAACCTAGGTGCGACCAGTCCCTACCTCGTCACCTTCGGAGGCTCGTTGGAAAACGTCGATCAGCCGCCAATGAGCGCCAACAGCAGCCTGCTGAGCGGCGGGAACAACCACACGGCGACGGTCTCCACTGTGCTCGATGGCGGTGCGGGAACCACTGAGATCGCGATCTATGCGCAGAACGTCGGCGGCGTCATCAGCGCGGGCACGACGACGCTGAAATTCGTCCTGCCGGAGGGAGTGACTACCACCGAAACCCCCGTCAGCGGCCCAAGCGGTGCCAGCGACTGGACCTGTGGCCTTAATGGCACTACGGGCGAAGGCAAAAAAGGCGGCGAATGCACCTCGGAATTCCCAATTCACCCGGGGTACACGTTCTACCCCGTGAAAGTCCCGGTTAAAGCCGCCCCCGGCGCCGTCAGCGGGAACGTGCACGTCGAGGTCTCCGGGGGGGGAGCGGTCGGCACCGCCGCCTACGACATGCCGCTCGTCGTCGGCTCCACCCCCGTGCCCCCCGGCTTTCAGTCCTTCACGGCCGCCACCTACAAAGACGACGGCGCGGTCGATACCCGTGCGGGTGCCCATCCCTATTCGGCCTCCGCCGGCATTCTGGTCAACACGACGCGGGGACCGACCGGTGCGGCCGTGCCGGCGGGCGAATTCCGCGACATCGTCGTCGAGACCCCGCCGGGATTCATCGGCAACCCGATCGCCACCGAGCAATGCGCCGAGTTTCTCGACCAAGAGGAGTGCCCGCACCAGTCGATCGTCGCTACCGCACAGGTCGCGCTTGAAGCCTTCACCGCCCCCGAAATCCAGGAAATCTCCGCCGTCAACAACATCGAAGCCCCCTTCGGCTTCCCAGCGAAGTTCCGCTTCCACACCGGCAGCAAACAGGTGCTCGTCAACGTGGCAGCCTCACTGCGCAGCGACGAGGATTACGGCATCGCAATCGGCTCATACAACACGCCGCAGATCAAACCGGTCTACGGCAGCTTCTTTACGATTTGGGGCGAGCCGGCAGACGCCACTCACGACGGGCAGCGCTGCAGGCTCATCATCCAGAGAAATCACCTCGACTGCGGCCCCGGCGGCGAGGAAGTCGCCTTCCTCTCCAACCCGGTCGACTGCGCCGAAGAGGCTCTGCGCCCGCCGATGGCGAGGATCGATGTCACCATCTGGCAGAACCCGGGCCTGCACTTCACTGAAGACCTGCCGCTGGAGCCAGTGATCGAATGCGAGAACCTCGAGTTCGATGCCGGCTTCAGCTTCAAGCCCTCCGAAACCAAGTCCGATAGCCCGACGTCTTTTAAAACGGAAATAACGGTCCCCTCCGAGGGGCTGACCGACCCCGCAAAACTGATGACGCCGACGATCAAGGAATCGGTCGTCGACCTTCCCACAGGCGTAGTGCTCAACGCCAGCGCGGCCGACGGCCTCGGCGCCTGTTCGAAGGAGCAGATCGGCCTCAGGGGAACTAACTTCGAAAGGCCCAACCAGATCCGCTTCACCAAGAACCCGAACACCTGCCCAGACTCCTCCAAGATCGGCTCGGGAGAGCTTAAATCCGAGCTGCTCGAGGATCCGCTGCAGGGCGACCTCTTCCTGGCGGAGCAAGGGGCGGGCAATCCCTTCGGCTCGCTGTTTGCGATCTACCTGGTGATCGAGGACCCGCGGCACGGCATTTTCATCAAGCTCCCTGGCGAAGTACAGGTGAACGAGCAGGACGGCCAGCAGCGAATTGTCTTCAGGGACCTGCCACCGCTTCCGTTTACCTACCTGAAACTGACCCTCAAGGGTGGTAAACGCTCGCCCCTGGCCAGCCCGACGACCTGCGGCGATTACGTCAGCAAGATCACCAACACGCCGTGGTCGGCACCCGAATCGGGAGCGCCCCACGTCTCCTCGAACGGGTTCACGATCGACCAGGGACCCAACGGCCAGCCCTGCGCCCCGACCTCTGCCGACCGGCCCTTCAACCTGGACCTCAACGCGGGCTCCGACAGCCTCGCTGCGGGCGCCTTCAGCCCGTTCACCTTCCAGATCACCCGGCCCGACGGTGCACAGGAAATCGACACCCTGGACCTCACCCTGCCGCCGGGCGTGGCCGCATCGCTGAAAGGGGTCCCCTACTGCTCCGACGCGTCGATCGCCGGGGCGGCGGCCTCCACCGGCAAGCAGGAGCAGGCGAGCCCCGCCTGCCCGAGCGCCAGCCAGATCGGCCGCACCCTGGCCGGCGCCGGCTCGGGCCCCGCCCCCTTCTACAGCCCGGGCAAGCTCTACATGGCCGGCCCCTACAAGGGCGCGCCGATGAGCGTGGTCGCGATCACCCCGGCCGTGGCCGGTCCCTTCGACCTCGGCAACGTGGTCATTCGCACCGCACTCTTCATCAACCGCTCGACCGCGCAGGTGACGGCCAAGTCCGACCCGATTCCGCAGATCATCAAGGGCGTGCCGCTGCGGGTCAAGGACATCAGGGTCTTCCTCGACCGGCCGAATTTCGCCCTCAACCCAACCAACTGCGAAGCGAACGCGATCGCGGCCAAGGTCACCGGCAACTCCGGTGCGGTGGCGAACCTCTCCGAGCGCTTCCAAGTTGCGGGCTGCGAGAACCTTGGCTTCAAGCCACGGATCTCGCTCAGCCTCAAAGGCGGGACCAAGCGCGGTGACAACCCAGCCCTGAAAGCGGTCGTGCGGCCGCGCCCCGGAGACGCGAACATCGCCAGGGCGTCGGTGACCCTGCCCAGGTCGGCCTTCCTCGACCAGGCGCATATCAGGACGGTCTGCACCCGGGTCCAGTTCGCGGCGGATCAGTGCCCGAAAGCGGCGATCTACGGCCGGGCCGTGGCGGAGACCCCGCTGCTCGACCAACCGCTCGCGGGCCCCGTCTACCTGCGCTCGTCCAGCAACCAACTGCCGGACCTGGTCGCCGACCTGAGGGGCCCAGCCCACCAGCCGATCCAGGTCGAGGCGGCGTTCCGCACGGACTCGATCAAAGGCGGGATCAGGAGCACGCTCGACCTCGCCCCAGACGCCCCGGTGACCAAGTTCACCCTGGAAATGCAGGGCGGCAAAAAGGGCCTGGTCGTCAACAGCCAGAACCTCTGCGCCAACGTCAACCGCCGGGCGAAGGCACGCCTCAAGGCCCAGAACGGGCGCTCATACAACTCCAAACCCAAGGTCGTGGCGACGAACTGCGCCAAACAGGGCAGGCGCGCACGACACAGGTAAAGCTGCCGGGCTCCCTTCCTTGCCCGGTGAGTCCCCGAAGGAGACACCACGGCGGCCGGGTGACAATCCCTGTCCACCCGACCGCCGGCCTTCGGCCTAAGTAAGAGGCACACGCCTCCGCATGACACCGGCGGCAAGCCCGGTAGCCTCTTTTTGACCATGGCTGAGCGGGATTTCATAGCTGCGACGAAGGAGCGCGTCGTCGTCTTCGACGGCGGCATGGGCGCGACCCTGGAGCAGTTCGACCTGACCCAGGCCGACTACGGCGGGCTGGAGGGTAAATGCCACGAGGCGCTGGTGCTGAACCGCCCCGACGTGATCGAGGGCGTCCACGCCTCGATGCTCGATGCCGGCGCCGAAGTGGTCGAGACGGACACCTTCCAGGGCTCGCGGCTGAAGCTCGAAGAGTGGGGCCTCGGCGAGCACACGCACGAGGTCAACCTGAAGGCGACGCAGATCGCCCGCAAGGCAGCAGGCGAGGACCGCTTCGTCGCCGGCTCGATCGGGCCGACCGGCTTCCTGCCCGCCTCCGACGACCCGACCCTGGGCGACATCTCCTTCGCCAAGCTGGCCGAGGTCTTCGCCGAGCAGGCGCTCGGCCTCGTAGAAGGCGGCGCTGACCTGATCATCATCGAGACCGCGCAGGACATCCTCGAGGTCAAGGCGGCCGTCTTCGGCGCCCGCGAGGCGTTCGCGCAGACCGGCCGCACGCTGCCGATCCAGACCAGCGTCTCACTGCTGCCGCAGGGTGGCAAGATGCTGCTCGGCACCGACATCGAAGCGGTGCTGACGACGCTGGCGGCGCTGCGCGTCGACGTGATCGGGCTCAACTGCTCCACCGGGCCCGAGGACATGCGCGACGCGATCCGCTACCTGGGTGAGGCCAGCCCGCTGCCGGTCCACTGCATCCCCAACGCCGGCCTGCCACTACAGGGCCCGGAGGGGGAGACGATCTTCCCCGAGCAGCCCGACCCGCTGGCCGACTCGCTGCAGGAGTTCGTCGAGCGCTACGGCGTCG
>DATMEP010000007.1:0-41463 GCA_035556755.1 Solirubrobacterales bacterium | reverse complement strand
GGGTGAGGTGCTGATCGCCGGGATGGCGGCGATGCTGATCTGCATCTTCCTCGGCCCGAAGTTCATCGAGTACCTGCGGGTGAAGGAGTTCGGGCAGCACATCCGCGAGGACGGGCCGCAGGAGCACCACGCCAAGGCGGGCACGCCGACCATGGGCGGGCTGATCGTGTTCGCGGCGATCTGCGTGCCCTACCTCGTCCTCTCCGACCGCGACTCGCAGAGCCTGGCGGTCTTCGGCGTCGCCATCGGCTGCGCCGCGCTCGGTTTCGCCGACGACTTCACCAAGATCGTCAAACGGCGCTCGCTTGGGCTCTCTGCCCGCTGGAAGCTGGTCGGCCAGCTCTTCCTCGCGCTCGGCCTCTGGTGGGTGGCGCGCCACGAGGTCGGCCTCGAGCCGACCCTCTTCTTCCGCATCGGCGACGCCAGCCTCGACCTCGGCCCCGTCCTCTACTTCGTCCTCGTCTTCCTCGTCATCGCCGGCACCTCCAACGGCGTCAACCTGACCGACGGCCTCGACGGCCTCGCCGCCGGCGCCTGCGCGATCGTCCTGCTCGCCTACACCGCGATCTCCTTCGTCACCAACGAGCAGCAGAACCTGGCGCTGCTCTCCGCCTGCCTGGTCGGGGCCTGCGTCGGTTTCCTCTGGTACAACGCCTTCCCGGCCTCGATCTTCATGGGGGACACCGGCTCGCTCGGGCTGGGCGGCGCGATCGGGGCCCTTGCGGTGATGACCCAGACCGAGGTGCTGCTGATCATCATCGGCGGCATCTTCGTGATCGAGGCGCTCTCGGTGGCTATCCAGGTCTTCTCCTTCAAGGCCTTCCGCCGCCGCGTCCTGCTGATGGCGCCGCTGCACCATCACTTCGAGATGATGGCCTGGTCGGAGACCAAGATCATGCTGCGCTTCTGGATCATCGCCGCCGTCTGCTCCGGCATCGGCTTCACGCTCTACCAGCAGAGCATCGGGCGGTAGACGCAGGTTGCGCCGCGCGATCGGAGCAGCGATCCTCGCCTCGGTGCTGGCACTCGCGGCACCGGCGGCGCATGCGGCCGAACCGGGTTCCGACCCCGCCGCCTGGCTCTACGACCCAACCACCGTGGTCGAGATCGATCTCGACCTGCCGCAGGCGACGATCGATGCGCTGGCAGTTGAACCGGACGAGTACCAGCCGGCGACCTTCACGCTCGAGGCGGGCGGCGAGACCTACGGCCCGCTGAGCGTCGGCGCACGCCTCAAGGGGAACACCGCGTCCTTCCGACCGCTCTCACGGAAGGCGGCTTTCAAAGTGAAGTTCGACGAGTACGTCGAGGACCAGACGTTTTTCGGGCTGGAGAAGCTGACCCTCAACAACATGGTCCAAGACCCCTCGATGCTCCACGAGACCTTTGCCTACGAGCTGTTTCGCGCGGTTGGGGTCGCGGCGCCGCGGACGGGATACGCCGTGGTCCGCGTCAACGGCGAGAGGTACGGCCTCTATCTCAACGTCGAGACCCTCGACAAGATCTCCCTGCCGCTCTGGTTCGGCTCAACCCAGCACCTCTACGAGGGCGGCTACGGAACCGATGCCACCCCGGGCGAGGCGGGCGCCTTCGAGGTCGACGAGGGCAAAAACTCCAAACGCGAAGACCTCGAAGCCCTGATCGCCGCAGTGAACGTCGACGGAGGGGACTGGTCCGACGGGGTCGGCGCGGTGGCGGACCTGCCGCAGATGACCCGGATGTGGGCGGTGGAGCGCTACGTCGGCCACTGGGACGGCTACGCCGGGCACACCGAGCCCGCCGACGTCAGGCCGAACAACTACTTCCTCCACAGCGATCAGGCCGGTGTATTCCGGATGCTGCCCTGGGGAACCGATCAGACCTGGATCGAGCGCCTCCGGTTCGACGAGCCGGCCGGCGGCGTCCTCTTCAACCGCTGTCTCGCCGACGCAAGCTGCGAGGCCCTTTACGTCGACGCCCTGACCGAGGTGAGCTCCGTGGTCGGGGGCCTCGAAATCGGCAGGCGCGCGGCCGAGATCGCCGAGCTGCTGGCACCCTGTCAGGCCTTGGAAGAGGCGCCCAGGCGCGAGTACGACGCCGGCCGGGTCGCGGGGGCGGTCGGGGAAGTGCGCGACTTCGTCGCCGATCGCCCGGGTGAGCTGGCCGATTGGCTGGGGCTGCCGGTCGCGGAGCCGGCGCCCGAAGATCCGCCGGGCTCGCTCGGCGAGGCGCCATGCCCGCCGCTCCCGCCGGACCCGCCCGTCGCCGACGCTCCCGCCTCCGCGTCGTCGCTGTCATCCGACCGGGCAGTCGCACCGCGAGCGCGCCCGAGGCGCCGCTGTGCGCCACCCTCGCGAGCCGCGATGGCGCCGGTTCGTTCCGGCCGGATCGCCGTCCATCGGTCGCGACCCGTCGCCGGCCGCGCCCGCCGCCGCTGTCGCTGACCCGGGGGACGGGGCGCCTCCTCGCTGCCCATAGAGTTGGCGCCGATGGCCGCGGAGAAGCAAGGATCGCCGGAGAAGCCCGAGCTCTTCCTGATCGACGGCAACTCGCTCGCCTACCGGGCCTTCTTCGCGCTGCCGGAGTCGATCGGGACGAGCGACGGACGGCCGACGAACGCGATCTACGGGCTTGCCTCGATGCTGGTCAAAATCATCGACGAGCACCGGCCGGCCGGGGTCGTCGTCGCCTGGGACGCCGGCATGTCCGGGCGCGAGGTCACCTACGACCTCTACAAGGCCCAGCGCAAACCCCGGCCCGACCTGCTGCGCGAGCAGTGGCCGCACCTGATGCCGCTGGTGGAGGCCTTCGGCTACACCAACGTCAAGGTCGAGGGCTACGAGGCCGACGACGTGATCGCCTCGCTGACCCGGCAGGCTCGCGAGCAGGACGTACCGGTGATGGTGGTGACGGGGGATCGCGACGCCTACCAGCTGGTCGCGCCCGGCGTGCGGGTGATGAGCACCTCACGCGGCATCACCGAGACCAAGATCTACGACGAAGAGGCCGTGGTCGAGCGCTACGGGGTGCCGCCGGAGCTGATCACCGACCTGATGGGGCTGCGCGGCGACACCTCCGACAACATCCCCGGCGTCCCCGGTATCGGCGAGAAAACCGCGACCCAGCTGCTGCAGCAGTTCGGCTCTCTGGAGAGGGTGCTGGGGAGCGTCGAGGAGATCTCCGGCGCCAAACGCAAGCAGAACCTGGTCGAGCACGCCGAGGACGCCCGTATGTCGAAGCAGCTGGCGACGCTCCAGTACGAGATCGAGACCGGCGTCGACCTGTCGGCGGCGATGGGCTCCGAGCCCGACCGCGGCGTCCTGCGCGACTTCATGCGCGAGTTCGAGCTGCGGGCGGTGATGGAGCGTCTCGAAGAAGCGCTGCCGGACGGAGAGGCGGTGCCGGGCCGCAGCGTCGAGACCGAGCTCGAGGTCGAGGCTGTCGAGGGGGCCCCGGCCGACCTGGCGGAGGGGCCGGCGGCGGTCGCGATCGCCGGCGACCGCTGGGCGGCGGCAGGCGACAAGCAGATCGTCGGCGGAGCATCCAGCCTCGACGAGCTGGCGGTCGCCCTCGCCGGCAGGCCGCTGCTTGCCCATGACGCCAAGTCGCTCGGCGGCGGCCGCCACGGCTTGCTTGCCGCGGCGGTGCGCGAGGGAGTGGCGCTGGAGCTGACCCACGACACGATGCTGGCCGCCTACCTGCTGGAGCCGCAGCGGCGCACCTACGACCTGACCGAGCTGGCCGCCGACGCGGGCATCGGCATCGCCCACGCCCCCGCGGCCGCGGGGGCCGGGGGCGACGACGGTGACGACGCTCAGCTCTCCCTCGACGAGGAGGGCGAGGCGGGGCTCGAGCCAGCCGAGGAGGCTCGCCTCGTCGCCGCGCTGGCCGCGGCGCAGCGCCCGCGGCTCGAGCAGTTCGAGCTGGAGCCGCTGCTGCACGACGTCGAGCTGCCGCTGGTCCACGTCCTCGCCGCGCTGGAGCGGGAGGGCCTGAAGCTCGACGCCGAGCGCCTGGCCGAGGTCGGGGCCGGCTTCGGCGAGCGGATCGACACGCTCGAGAAGGAGATCTTCGAGCTGGCTGGGCACGAGTTCACGATCGGCTCGCCGCAGCAGGTCGGTCAGGTTCTGTTCGAAGAGCTCGGCCTGACCCGCAAGCGCCGTGGCAAAACCGGCTTCTCGACCGACGCCCGCGTTCTCGCACAGATCCGCGACGAGCACCCGATCGTCGAGAAGGTCGAGTCCTGGCGCGAGCTGACCAAGCTGAAGAACACCTACCTCGACTCGCTGCCGGACCTGATCGACCCGCAGACCGGCCGCGTCCACACCACCTTCAACCAGGCGGCGACGACCACCGGGCGCCTCTCCAGCACCAATCCCAATCTGCAGAACATCCCGATCCGGACCGAGATCGGCCGCCCCGTCCGCGCCTGCTTCGTCGCCGAGCGCGGCGCCCGCCTGCTCTCGGCCGACTACAGCCAGGTCGAGCTGCGCGTCCTCGCCCACGTCGCCGACGAGAAGGTTCTGAAAGACGTCTTCCTTAAGGGCGAGGACGTCCACGCCGCCACCGCCGCCGAGGTCTTCGAGATCGACCGCGACGAAGTGGACGTCGGCCAGCGCTCGAAGGCGAAGATGGTCAACTTCGGCATCGTCTACGGGCTGACCGGGTTCGGCCTCGCCGACCGGCTCAACATCCCGCGCAAAGAGGGCGAGGAGTTTGTCGCCCGCTATCTGGAGCGGTTCCCGGCGGTGCGCGCGTTCCGCGAGGAGGTGATCGAGCGCGCCCAGGAGGAGGGCTTCGTCACGACCCTGATGGGCCGCCGCCGCTCGATCCCGGAGCTGCGCTCCGGTAACCCCAACACGCGGCGGCTCGGCGAGCGCCTCGCCGTCAACACGGTGATCCAGGGGACCGCCGCCGACATCATCAAGGTGGCGATGGTGCGCTGCCACAGCGCCCTGGGAGAGGCGGGGATGGAGACCAAGCTGGTGCTGCAGATCCACGACGAGCTGTTGTTCGAGGGGCCGCCCGGCGAGATGGACGCCGCGACCGAGCTGGTGCGGCGCGAGATGTGCGCGGCCTACCCGCTCGACCCCGCGCTCGAGGTCGACATCGGCGTCGGCAGCGACTGGCTCGACGCCAAGTAGCGGGCTCAGTCGTCGTCGGAGCCCGACGACCCCGACCCCGACGAACCGGATCCCGAGCTCCCTGACCCCGACGTCCCGCTGCTCCCGGATCCGCTGCTGCCGGAGCTTGCGCCACGGTGCCCGCTCCGGTCGTCGTTGCCGGATCCCTCGCCGGAACTGCCCCCAGATCCCCTTCCGGAGCTGTCGTCGCTTTCCACGAAAGGAGCCGGGGAGGAGCCCGAGGACGAGTCGTCGACCGTGGTCACGGGCGTCGGAGCCGGTGCCCTCGATCCGTCGGCGACTCGCTCGTGATTCAGCGCGACGCCGGTGCCGATCGTGCCTGCGACCAGAACCGTCGCCGCCGTCGCCTTGACCGCGATGCCGGCGCCGGCGGCACCCGCCACCGCGCCCGTCGCCGCCTCGGCCGTCCCGGCGGCGAGCAGGGCTTTCAGCAGCGGCAGCGGCAGCAACAGCCCAAGGCCGTCGCGCAGCGCTCGCCGCGCCCGGTAGATCGCCTGCCGCGCCGCGCCGCCGCTCACCCCCAGCGCCGCCGCGATCTCCTCGTGGCCGAGGCCCTCCAGCTCGCGCATCACGATCGCCGCCCGCTGCTGCTCCGGCAGCGCCCGCAGCCGCGCCATCAGCTCGGCGACATCCTCGCGTCGCTCGACCTCCTCGGCGGCGCTGCGCCCGCCGGCGATCGCCTCCTCCAGCGCCTGCGGGGAGGGCGGCCGGTCACGGAGGTCGTTGAGCGCCGTGTTGCGGACGATCCGGTAGAGCCACGGGCGCAGCTCGATCTCTCCGTCGTCGCGGCGCATCGCCAGCAGCGCCTTGGAGAAGGCGTCCTGGGTGACGTCCTCGGCATGGCCGCCGACGATCGCCCACGCGTAGCGGCGCAGGGGGTCGCCGTAGCGCCGGACGATCTCCTCGAAGGCGTTCTCGTAGCCGTCGCGGACCAGCTTCACCAGGCGCCGGTCGGGCTGCGCGCGCAGCGCCGGGCCGAGGAAGAGGCGGGGAATGAGCTCTTCGGCTGGTGGGGGCATCGTCGCTATCGCTTCTCCATCCGTCTTACTGATATGACAGCAGGAGCGGTTCGCCGGCTAGACCGCTGTCGATGAGACACGCGCGCCAGTCGAAAATCACTCCCACGCAGGGCTCGGGCGATGGATAAGGGCCTCGCCGTCGGGCTGACCGCCGTCGCCGGCGGCCTGATCGCCCTGCAGGCTCCGATCAACGCCGGCCTGGGCCGGGCCACCGGCAGCCTGCCGGCCGCCCTCGTCTCCTTCGTCGTCGGCACGATCGCCCTCGCCGCGATCGTCGTCCTCAGCGGCAAGGCGGGCGGCCTCGGCTCGACCTTCGACGTCAGCTGGTACTACCTGCTGGGCGGTCTGCTCGGCGCCGTCTACGTCGCCAACGCCCTGATCGTCGTCTCGGCGATCGGCGCCGGCGGGGTCGCCGCGGCGACCATCACCGGCCAGCTGACCGCCTCGGTTGCGATCGACCGGCTGGGCCTATTCGGCCTCGACGAGGTCGCGCTGACGCCCGAGCGGCTGCTCGGCGTCGGCCTGCTGCTTGTCGGCACCGTGCTGGTCGTGCGCTGAGGGCCCCTCCGGCGACGGCGGCGCGATCCGCAGGTAGTGGCCGAAGGACCACTCGACGAAGCGCTTCGATCCGAGTAGGCGGATCATCGGCCCGAGCAGGCGGGGCGGGACCCTCGGCACCAGCTTCTGCACTCGCAGCATCCAGCGGAACTTCCACTCGTGGGCGTCGTGGAACTCCGCGTAGTGGGTGGCGGCCGCCTCGCGGTCCTGCCGGCCCTCGACGACTCCGCGCAGCTCCCGCCCCAGCGCGATCCCAAAGTAGAGCGCGGTCCTGATTCCCTCCGCGGTCAGCGGCAGGCAGTGCCCGGCCGAGTCGCCGGCGAAGAAGACGCCGCCATCTGTCGCGCGGCGCAGCTTGTGCGGGATCCAGTTGCCCTGGTAGCGGACGCGGTCTCGCTCCAGGTCCTCGGCCAGCAGCTCGGTCGTCTCGCGGACGTGGAAGCGGGGGTCGAAGGAGCCGACGCCGATCCGCAGCTCGTCGCGAGCGGGGAAGGACCAGCCGTAGCCGGCGGGGACGTAGCGGCGATCGATCCAGATCTCCAGGTCCTCGCTGCTTCCGTCGGGGTGGACCTCGAGCCCGCGCGAGAGCGGCGCGTCGGGCGGCTGGTAGCCGTCGCCCGAGGCGAGGACCCGGCGCCAGCCGAGCGCGTCGACGACCAGCGGCGCGGTGAGGACGCCGCGGTCCGTGTCGATCGCTATCGCGCCGTCGCGCGGCGTGGCGCGGCCATTCACCTTGGCGGTCTCGAAGCGGGCATCGCAGCCGCGCCAGAGCAGCTGGCAGAGCTCGCGATAGTCGAAGGTCGAGAAGCTCCAGGGCAGCCGGTAGCGCTTGCTCCCGTGGGGGGTGTGGATCAGCAGCGAGTCGAAGCGCTGGCGCTCGGCCTCCATCAAGCCGGTCGTCCGCAACCACTCGGTCGGGATCCCGCAGGCCGAGGTCTGCCGCTCGCCGATCTCGTAGCGGTCGAGCACCATCACGCTTGCGCCGCTGCCGGCCAGCTCCCTGGCCACCGCCAGCCCGGCGAAGCTCGCCCCGCAGATCAGGACGTCATACTCACCGGAGAGGGGACCGCGTTCGTCGCCGCGTTTCGTCGCTCGGATCGGCACGACGTGCAGCGTATCCACTCTGCAATTATTCGCCGCCATGTCCATGTCCGATACGACCATTTCCCCTGATGCAGCAGCCGGCACTCCCGTGGAGGGCTCGAACGGGCTGCTGATCGAAGTCGACGGCAAAGTCGTCCCCAACTACGCGGCGACGATGGTCTCCTTCGACGAGGGAGACGTCGTCAAGGGCAAGGTCGTGCGGATCGACAAAGACGAGGTCCTCGTCGACATCGGCTACAAGTCCGAGGGCGTCATCCCCTCGACCGAGCTCTCGATCCGCAAGTCGGTCGACCCGGCCGACGAGGTCGAGCTGGGCGAGGAGCTCGACGCGCTCGTGCTGACCAAAGAGGACGCCGAGGGCCGGCTCGTCCTCTCCAAGAAACGGGCCCGGTTCGAGAAGGCGTGGCGGCGCATCGAGGCAGCCGCCGAGTCCGGCGAACCGGTCGAGGGCACCGTGATCGAGGTGGTCAAGGGCGGCCTCATCCTCGACCTCGGGGTGCGCGGCTTCCTGCCCGCCTCACTGGTCGACATCCGCCGCGTCCACAACCTCGACGAGTTCCTCAGCCAGACGCTCGAGTGCAAAGTGATCGAGCTGAACCGCAGCCGCAACAACGTCGTCCTCTCGCGTCGCGCGGTGCTCGAGGAAGAGCGCAAGGAGGTGCGCGAGCAGATCCTCGGCCGCCTCCAGCCCGGCCAGATCGTCGAGGGCAAGATCTCCAACATCGTCGACTTCGGCGCCTTCGTCGACCTCGACGGGATCGACGGCCTGGTCCACATCTCCGAGCTTTCCTGGAGCCACGTCAACCACCCCTCCGAGGTCGTCTCCATCGGCGACACGGTGCGGATCAAAGTGCTCGACATCGACCGCGATCGCCAGCGCATCTCCCTGGGCCTCAAGCAGACCCAGGAGGACCCGTGGCAGCGGGTGATCAGCACCTACCCTCGGGCGACGTGCTCGAGGGGACGGTGACCAAGGTCGTCGCATTCGGCGCCTTCGTCGAGATCCTGCCCGGGGTCGAGGGCCTGGTCCACATCTCCGAGCTCGCCGACCACCACGTCGAGAACCCGAGCGAGGTGGTCGAGCCGGATTCCACCCTGAACGTGAAGATCCTCGAGATCGACGAGGAGCGGCGGCGGTTGTCGCTCAGCATCAAGAGGGTTGAGGGGCAGAACATGCCGATGGGGGATCTCGGCGAGCAGATGCAGGCGGCGGAAGGCGCCACCGCCGAGGGTTCGGAGGCCGTGCCCGCGGGTCCTGTCGCGGAGGAGGACTCCGCAGAGCCACTGCCCGCGGGTCCTGTCGCGGACGAGGGCACGTCGTCCTCGCAAGCTGCGGGCGACGAACCCTCATCCACGCCACCCGCGGAAGAGGCGTCGGAGGAGGCAGCTGAGGAGCCCGTGGCCGAGGAGGCACCCGCCGAAGCTGAGGAGGCTCCGGCTGAAGCTGAGGAGCCCGTGGCCGAAGCTGAGGAGGCCCCGGCCGAGGCCGTTGCCGAGACCAATGGCGATGAGGGTGGTGAGGCTCAGGAGGGGGAATCCGTGGTCGACCGGCCGGACTCTCCCGACGATGTCGACGAGGCGGCGGGCGACGGCGACGAGGCCGACGAGCCTGCGGACGAGGCCGAGTCGGCCGAGGAATCTTCCGAGTCCTAGTTCCGTCGTGGCCCGGCCGCTGACGATCGGCCTGACCGGCGGCATCGCGGCCGGGAAGTCCGAGGCGCTGGCCGCCTTCGAGCGGCTGGGCGCGGCGACGATCTCCAGCGACGCCGTCGTCCACGAGTTGCTCGACTCCGAGCCGCTGCTCGGCCGCCTCACCGAGCGCTGGGGTGCCGAGGTCGCGCCGGACGGGCGGGTCGACCGCACTCGCGTCGGCGAGATCGTCTTTGCCGAGCCGGATGAGCTGAGCTGGCTGGAGGCCCAGATCCACCCCCTGGTGGGGGAGAGGATCGGCACCTGGCTCGCCGGCCTGCCGGATACGACTGAGATCGCCGTGGTCGAGGTCCCGCTGCTGTTCGAGTCCGAGATGGAGAAGGTCTTCGACACGACCGTCGCCGTGGTCGCCTCCGACCCGCTGCGCCGCGATCGGGCCGAGGCGCGTGGCCACGCGCTGGTCGACGAGCGGGAGGCGCGCCAGCTCGCCCAAGGCGAGAAGGCAGCCCGGGCGGCGCACGTGGTCGAGAACGAGGGCAGCGTCGAGGACCTCGAACGCGAGCTGTCCGGCCTCCTCGTGAGGCTGATTGGATGAGAAGGAGGCCGAGGCGGCGGCGGCTGCTCGTCGGCGCGACGGCGCTTGCGGTCGCGGTGGCGGCGGGAGTCGCACTCGGCCTGTCCGGCACCTTCAGCAACGTGATCCAGGAACTGACCTTGCCCCTACGTCACGAGGACATCATCCGCCAGCAGGCCGACGAAAAGGAGGTCGATGCGTCGCTGATCGCCGCTGTCATCTACGCCGAGTCGCGCTTCCGTGACCAGACCTCGCACGCCGGCGCCCGCGGGCTGATGCAGATCACCCCGGCGACGGCGAACGAGATCGAGCGGCTGAGCGGCGGCACCACCTTCCGGCTCGCCGACCTCGGCGATCCCGACATCAACATCCGCTACGGAACCTTCTACCTGCGCGAGCTGCTCGAACTCTACGACGGCAACGAGGTGGCGGCCCTGGCCGCCTACAACGCCGGCCCCACCCAGGTCGGTGAGTGGGGCGGGTCCGACCTGACCATGGAGGCGATCCCGCTCGACGAAACCCGGGGCTACGTCGCCGACGTGCTCGACAAGCGCGACGACTACCGCGACGAGTACGGCGAGGAGCTGGGCTATTGAGTGCGGCACCGCGACCCCGCCTCGCCGCCCTCGCGGTCGCCGTCGGCCTGGTCCTCGCCGACTCCTCGATCGTCGTCCTCGCCCTGCCGGAGATCTACCGCGAGCTGGACACGAGCGTGGCCGGCGTCACCTGGGTCCTGATCTCCTTCAACCTGGTTCTGGCCCTTGCTGCCGTCCCCGCCGCCCACCTGGCACGTCGAGTCGGCCCGGGTCGCGCCGCGGCGTTCGGGCTGGCGGTCTTTGCCGGAGCCGGCATCGCCTGTGGTGTCGCCACCGAGCTGAGCACGCTGCTCGCGGCCCGCTGCGTGCAGGCGCTGGGGGGCGCCGTGGCCGTGACGGCGGTGCTGGAGCTGCTGCCGGCCACGGTCGGGTCGGAGCGCCGCGCCGCCACGGTATGGGCCGCGGCCGGGGCGACCGGGGCGGCGCTGGGCCCGGCCGTGGGGGGCGTGCTCACCGAGCTGATCTCCTGGCAGTCGATCTTCCTGGTCCAGGCGCCGATCGCGATCGCCGCCGGGGTGCCGGTCCTCGCGGTCGCCAGGCACGAGGCGGCAACCGGGATCGTCGCCACCGAGCTGCGCCGCACCGGCCGTCCCCACCTCCCGGCCAACCTGGCGCTGGCGATGACCTCGGCGGCGATCGCGGCGGCGCTCTTCCTGCTCGTCCTGCTGCTGATAGAGGGCTGGCGGCTGACCCCCATCGGGGCCGCCATCGTCGTCTCCGTGATGCCCCTGGCGGCGCTGCTGGGCAACCGGCTCGGGCCGGCCGCCGGCAGCGCCCGCGCCCGGGCGGCGGCGGGCGCGATCCTCGTCTCCGGCGGGCTCGGCGGGCTGGCATTGCTGCCCAAGGCCGAGGTCGCGCTGACCCTGCCACCGCAGATCCTGGTCGGCATCGGGCTCTCGCTCGTCCTCTCGGCGCTGACCGAAACGGCGCTGGCCGGGCGGGCGCCGCAGGCGATCCACGGCGGCTGGACGATCTCGGCCCGCCACGCCGGGGTCGCGATCGGGCTGGTGGCGCTGACGCCGCTGTTCACCGCCGACATCGCCCAGCAGCGCCGCGACGCGATCGACGCCGGCACCGCGATCGTCCTCGACTCGCGGGTCGACCCGCTGCTGAAGCTGGAGCTCTCGCAGCGGATCGACGACCGGCTCGAGGGCGAGCGGGGGAGGGTGCCGACGATCGGCCCCGTCTTCGAGCCGCTGCCGGAGGATCCGGAAGACCGCGCCGAGGTGCTCGTCCTGCGCGACGAACTCCAGGATCAGCTCGACCGGGGCGCGACCCACGCGTTCAGCCCCTCGTTCGGGCTCGGCGCCCTGATCGGCCTGCTGGCGCTGATCCCGATCGGTTTTGCCCGGAGGGTGGGCCTGTGAGCACGGAGGCCAGAGGCCGGTTCCTGGTCGTCGCCGCGGTCGTCGCCTCGCTGGCGCTGGTTGGCACCTACCTCGCCGCCGGCGGTTCCTCCTACGCGCCGGCGAAGACGCAGGACCCCTGCAAGGAACGGCCCTGGCGCGACCCAGAAGGCCTGCAGCAGATCGCCGAGCAGTTCTCGCTCTCGGCGCTCGACGGTGCCGCCTGCGAGCTGGGGGTCACCCGGGAGACGCTGGCCAGGGCGCTGGCGACGCCCGAGTCCCGGGAGCGCTTCACCGAGCGCTACGGGATCGACGAAGTCGAGCTCGCCCGGGCGATCCGGGCTGGCCTGCTGCGTGCCGTCGACGACGCCGAACGCGCCGGCGCCCTGCCGCCGCTGCTGGCGGGCCCGCTGCGCGCGACGCTGCGGCAGATTCCGCTCGACCAGGCGATCGAACTGGTCCAGGACGCGGAAAACCTGCTCGACCAGGCGCAGAGCTTCTTCGGCCCCGCTCAGGGCCTGCTCGAACGGTTCCTGCCCTGAGCGCCGCTACTTCTTGAAGGTGAAGCGCTGGGACTTGACGTTCCAGCTGACGCCGGTGCAGAGCTCTTCGGGCTTGACGCCGAGGGCGCTCGACAGCTTTACGATCGTGCCGAGGCGCGGCTCCCGGCCGCCGCGCTCGAGCAGCGATATCTCGGTGCGGTGCAGGTCGCAGCGGAAGCCCAGCTCCTCCTGCGAGATTTTGGCTTTCTTGCGGGCTTTGCTCAGATTGACCGCGAATCGGTCGCGTGGTTGCATGACGGGGATTCTCTGTGCCTGAAGACAGTAGATCTACAGACAAAAACCCTATAGGCAAACCCGCACGTTTACCGCGCCGGTCTCAGCTGCGGGTCGCGCGCCAGACCCAGAGCATCGCCAGAGGCTGCAGGGGCAGCCGCGCCCACAACGCCCACCGGGGTACCCGGTCGAGGTCCAGGCCCCGCACCTGCTCGGGGTTGACCGCCATGTGGACGTTGGCGGGAAAGACCGCGACCAGCAGGGCGAGCAGCCACCAGCGGGCGAAACGCCGGCTGCGGCGCGGGACGACCGCCGCGGCCCCCGCGATCTCCGCCAGGCCGCTGACGACTACGGCCTCGCGGTGGCGGGGCAGCGACGGCGGCATCATCGCTTCGTAGCTGCGCGGGATGACGAAGTGCATCGTGCCGGTGAAGGCGAAAAAGCCGGCGAGCGCTTTCTGGGATCGGGTCATCGGCCGGGCAGTCTTCCACGAAAGGCGCGGGTAACGCGCCCGCTATCGTCATCGCGTGCCCGAGTTCAAGCTCAACCCCGCCTACACGCCGACTGCCGACCAGCCGCAGGCGATCGCGGGCCTGGCCGAGGGGCTGGGCGCGGGGGAGCAATTCCAGACCCTGCTCGGGGCGACCGGGACGGGCAAGACCTTCACCATGGCCGGAGTGATCGAGGCGGTCCAGCGGCCCGCCCTGGTGATCGCCCACAACAAGACGCTGGCCGCGCAGCTCTGCAACGAGTTCCGCGAGTTCTTCCCCGAGAACGTGGTCGAGTACTTCGTCTCCTACTACGACTACTACCAGCCCGAGGCCTACGTCCCGGCGCAGGACCTCTACATCGAGAAGGACTCCTCGATCAACGACGAGATCGACCGGCTGCGCCACGCCGCGACCGCGGCCCTGTTCGCCCGCCGCGACGTGATCATCGTCGCTTCGGTCTCCTGCATCTACGGGATCGGCTCGCCGCAGGTCTACAACGAAAAAATGCAGCTGTTCAAGGTCGGCGAGTCGATCGACCGCGACGAGGTGCTGCGCAAGCTGGTCAAGATGCAGTACCAGCGCAACGACTCGACGCTGGGCCGCGGCACCTTCCGGGTCCGCGGCGAGGTGCTGGAGATCATGCCCTCCTACGCCGAGTCGGCCTACCGGATCGCGCTGTTCGGGGACGAGATCGAGTCGGTCCAGCACTTCGACCCGCTGACCGGCGAGGTGCTCGACGAGATCGAGCACGTCTCGGTCTGGCCCGCCTCCCACTATGTGACGAAAGACGAGACGCTGGAGCGCGCGGTCGACGAAATCCGCGCCGAACTGCACTCCCGCACCGCCGAGCTGGAGGAGGAGGGCAAGCAGCTGGAGGCGCACCGGCTGCGCCAGCGCACCGCCTACGACATCGAGATGCTGAAGGAGATCGGCTTCACCTCGGGGATCGAGAACTACTCGCGGATCCTCGACGGGCGGCCGCCGGGCAGCCCGCCGCACACCCTGATCGACTACTTCCCCGACGACTTCGTCTGCCTCGTCGACGAGTCCCACCAGACGATCCCGCAGATCGGCGGGATGTACGAGGGGGACCGCTCGCGCAAGACGACGCTGATCGACTACGGCTTCCGGCTGCCCTCGGCGATCGACAACCGGCCGCTCAAGTTCGACGAGTTCCTCGACCGGGTCGACCAGCTGGTGATGGTCTCGGCGACGCCGGGCCCCTTCGAGCGGGCCGAATCGACCCGGATCGTCGAGCAGATCGTTCGCCCGACCGGGATCATCGACCCCGAGATCGAGGTGCGGGAGACGCGGAACCAGATCGACGACCTGATGAACGAGATCCGTGCGGTGGCCGAGGCGAAGGAGCGCGTCCTCGTCACCACTCTGACCAAGAAGATGGCCGAGGACCTGACCGCCTACCTGCTCGAGTACGGGATCAAGGTCCGCTACCTGCACTCCGAAATCGACACGCTGGAGCGGATCCAGATCATCCGCGACCTGCGGCTCGGCGAGTACGACGTCCTGGTCGGGGTCAACCTGCTGCGCGAGGGGCTCGACCTGCCTGAGGTCTCGCTGGTGGCGATCCTCGACGCCGACAAGGAGGGCTTCCTGCGCGGCGAGACCAGCCTCGTGCAGACGATCGGCCGTGCCGCCCGCAACGTCAACGGACGGGTGCTGATGTACGCCGACAAGGAGACCGACGCGATGCGCGCCGCGATGAGCGAGACCGATCGCCGCCGGGCGATCCAGCTCGCCTACAACAAGGAGCACGGGATCACCCCGGAGACCGTCCGCAAGGGGATCTCCGAGATGGCCGAGTTCCTGGCGATGGAGGACCGGGCGCCACGCAAGCGCCGCCGCGGCCGCGGCGAGGCGGTCACCGACCCGGCCGAGCTGGAGCGGACGATCGTCGCCCTCGAGGAGGAGATGCTGGCCGCCGCCGACGACCTCCGCTTCGAGGAGGCGGCCCGACTCCGTGACGAGCTGAAAGAGCTACGCCGCGACCTCGATGGGATGACCGCCGGCACCTGAGCGGCGCCCTGACCGGCGCATATCGGCGTCCTCCCTCGGTCATGTGCGGAGCACACTCCCTCGGTCGTCCTTGATCTGCTTGGCCCGGCCACCGCTCAGGTGCCGCCAGGGCGGTCGTTCAGGCCAGGACCTTCGCAGCCTTGGCGCTGTCGCCGAAGAACTCGCCGCGGACGATCTTGCCGTCCTCGAACTTCATCAGGTGGGCGAAGGGAGCCTCGAAGCTGCCGCTGTCGTTGCCGGCGCGCTGCGTGCCCCGTACGACCACCCACTCGCCGGCGTCGATGAACTCCTCCGGCTCGACGCTGAACGACGACCAGTAGTTGGGTATCTGGGCGAAATTGCCGAGGATCGTGTCGCGGCCTCTGGTTTCGCCGCCGAGCGGGAGCTCGTCCGAGGTCAGCCAGGTCCCGTCCTCGGCCAGCATCTCGCTCAGGGCCTCCAGGTCGCCCCGGCTGAATGCCTCATAAGCGCTGCGGGCGGTGTCGACGTTTGCCATCTCGTCCTCCTTTGTCGGAGTTTCCCCACCCACTGATCAAGGTACGCCGATCGGGTGCCGCCTGCAACAGCCTCGCGTCTGCCGCTACTAACCTCCGGTCATGGCCATCGACGTCAGCGAAGCGACCTTCGAGCCGGAGGTGGTCGCGCGGTCGCGCGAGATCCCGGTCGTCGTCGACTTCTGGGCGGAGTGGTGCGGCCCGTGCCGGACGCTGACCCCGGCGCTGGAAGCGGCCGAGGCAAAGCGAGCCGGCAGGGTCGTCCTGGCCAAGGTCGACGTCGACGCCAACCAGGCGCTCGCAGCCCGCTACGGGGTTCAGGGAATCCCGGCGGTGAAGGCCTTCCGCGACGGCGCCGTCGTCGACGAGTTCGTCGGTGCCGTGCCGAAGGCGAAAGTGGAGGCGCTGTTCGACTCGCTGGCGCCGTCCCGCGCCGACGAGCTGTTCGCCGCCGGCGACGAGCTCTCCCTGCGCGATGCCGCCGAGCTGGAGCCACGCCGCGCCGACATCGCCGCGGCCCTGGCCCGCAAGCGGCTCGAGCGCGGCGCCGAGGACGAGGCTCTGGAAGCGGTGGAGGGCCACGACGGCGATTTCGGCGCCGAGGGGATCGCCGCCAGTGTGCGGCTGTCGAAAGCTGGCATCGGGACCGAGGCGTTCGCCCAGCTCGACGGCGCCGGGCCGGTCGGTGGCGAGCTGGGTCCCAAGCGCGCGGCTGCCCTCGACGCGCTGCTCGACGAGATCCCCGCCGCCGACGGGGAGACCCGAGAGGATCTCCGCCGCGCGATCGTCGGCATCCTCAGCGAAGCCGACCCGGCGGACCCAAGCGCCCGCGAGTACCGCAAACGCCTCGCCGCCGCGATCTACTAGAAGCTCCCCGGCTGAGTTCGCGTTTAGTCGCGGTATGCGTCACTAAGCGCGAACTCGGCGCTGGGCGAGGAGTTTTCGGAGGCGCTCCATGACCGCACGCGGTTCGCGCTTGATTCGGGTGCCCGTGATCCGGGTCATCTCGATGCCGGCCAGCTTCAGGTTCTCTTGCCGCAGGCGGTCCTCCTCGAAGGCGACATGTCCGCCGTGGTAGTCGTAGGTATCGAGTTCGACCGCGAAGCGCTCCGTCTCCCAGTAGGCGTCGAGCTCGTACCCCTCGATGAAGACGTTGGTGGAAGGTCGCGGGAGCCCCGCATCGCGTACGAGCCGGAGGAATCGTCGCTCGAGACCGGACCTTGTGAACGCGGGGTCGCGGAAGATGTCAATCGCCTCCCGCAGGCGGGCCACGCCCCGAAGTCCATGGCTGCGCGCCAGCAACGCGTCGACTGCGATCAGATCGAAGACACCGTGTCTAGCAGCGCGATCGAGGGCGGCAGGAAGGTAATAGGGGTCGACGGCGGCAAAGTCGAGCAGCGTGCGAGGCGGTGCGGTGACGGGAATCCCGCTCGAAGTGGTCATGTCGCCAGGTGTGAGGGTTCTGGTGCTGTGAACGCGGATCGAATCCCGGACACGGCGCGGGGCCGTCGCCGTCACGTCGACGACGGAAAACAAACGATCGGTCATTCCCCAAAGCCAGGCGGCGGAGCGGTGACTCAGAAGCGCGCCGGACCCGCAGGAAAGCACCGCCGCAAGACAACGTGCCTCTCGCGAGAGCGCGGTGTGGCCGACCGCATAGACGCCCCAATGGACCTGATGCAGGCCTCCGGCGATGGCTTCGCGATAGATCTTCGCTTTGGAGTACCCGAGTTCCTCGAGCTGCCAAGCCGAGATCACCCCGTGCTGTCGCCTTGCCAGCTCCGCCACGGGGTGGCGAGTTCGCGTTTGGTCTCGCATACCGCTACTAAGTGCGAACTCGGCGGGAGTCTCCCCCTGATGGGTCCGAGCGGCTGCGAAGAAAGCGGACGTTGCGGGGTTGCTCATAGGGGAACGTCTGTTCGCCTGCGTAGAATCGCCCGGTAGTGGCAGCTTCTGAGCGGATCGTCATCTCCGGTGCCCGCGAGCACAACCTCAAGGGCGTCGACGTCGAGCTGCCCCGGGACGCGCTGATCGTGATCACCGGCCTCTCCGGGTCGGGCAAGTCGAGCCTCGCCTTCGACACGATCTACGCCGAGGGGCAGCGGCGCTACGTCGAGTCGCTCTCGGCCTACGCGCGCCAGTTCCTCGGCCTGATGGAGAAGCCCGACGTCGACTCGATCGAGGGGCTCTCGCCGGCGATCTCGATCGACCAGAAGACGACCTCGCGCAACCCGCGCTCCACGGTCGGCACCGTGACCGAGATCTACGACTACCTGCGCCTGCTCTGGGCGCGGATCGGCGTGCCGCACTGCCCTACCTGCGGCGAGGAGATAACCGGCCAGTCCCAGGAGCAGATCGTCGACCGGTTGATGACGCTTAAGGAGGGGACGAAATTCATGGTGATGGCGCCCGTCGTGCGGGGGCGCAAAGGCGAGTACGGGAAGCTGTTCGAGCAGTTCCGGCTGGAGGGCTACTCGCGGGTCGAGGTCGATGGCGAGCTGCGCCGGCTCGACGAGGAGATAGTCCTCGACAAGAAGTACAAACACGACATCTCGGTCGTCGTCGACCGGCTCGTGATGAAGCCCGACCTGCGCCGCCGCCTCTCCGAGTCGGTCGAGGCCGCGGTCGGCCTGGCCGCGGGCCTGGTCGAAGTAGAGGTGATCGACGGCGAGACCCTGCTCTTCTCCGAGCAGTTCGCCTGCCTCAACTGCGGCACCTCGATCCCTGAGCTGGAGCCGCGGATCTTCTCCTTCAACTCGCCGCATGGTGCCTGTGAGCGCTGCCACGGGCTGGGCTTCCAGCGGGTGATCGACCCGGAGCTGGTCGTCCCCGATCCGACCCTCTCGCTTGCCGAGGGGGCGCTGCAGCCCTGGAATCGCGGCGTCACCGCCTACTGGCGGCGGCTGATCGCAGCCGTCGCCGACGACTACGGGGTCGATGCCGACGTTCCCTGGTCGAAGCTGAAGAAAAGCGAGCGCGAGATCTTCCTCAACGGCACCGGCGGCGAGCGCCATCAGGTCACCTACACCAACCGCTTCGGTCGCCGCCGGTCCTACAAGGTCCGGTTCGAGGGAATCGTCAACCAGCTCCAGCGCCGCTATGAGGAGACCGACTCCGAGACCAACCGCGAGCGGATCGAGGGCTACATGGCCGAGCAGCCCTGCCCGCAGTGCGAGGGGGCGCGGCTGCGGCCGGAGACCCTCGCGGTCAAGGTCGGCGGGATCAGCATCGCCGAGTACACCGAGATGTCGGCGCGCGCCGCTGCGGAGTGGATCGCCGCTCTGGAGCTGACCGAGACCGAGCGGGCGATCGCGCGGCTGATCGTGCGCGAGATCTCCGAACGGCTCGCCTTCCTCGGCAACGTCGGCATCGGCTACCTCTCGCTGGATCGCTCGGCCCGCTCGCTCTCGGGCGGCGAGGCGCAGCGGATCCGGCTGGCGACCCAGATCGGCTCCAGCCTGGTCGGGGTGATGTACGTGCTCGACGAGCCCTCGATCGGCCTCCACCAGCGCGACAACGAGAAGCTGATCGGGACGCTCGACCGGCTGCGCGACCTCGGCAACACGGTGATCGTGGTCGAGCACGACGAGGGCACTATGCGGGCCGCCGACCACCTGGTCGACCTCGGTCCCGGCGCCGGCGAACACGGTGGCCATGTGATTGCCGAGGGCACGCCGGCCGAAGTGGAGAAGAACGCTGCCTCGCTGACCGGGCAGTACCTCTCCGGGGCGCGCCAGATCGAGGTCCCGGCGGAGCGCCGTCAGCCGCAGGGCGCCCTGCTCGTGCGCGGCGCCCACGAACACAACCTGAAGGGGATCGACGTCGCGATCCCGCTCGGCGTCTTCTGCTGCGTCACCGGCGTCTCGGGGTCGGGCAAGTCGACCCTGGTCAACGAGACGCTGCACCACGCGGTCGCCAACCGCATCCACCAGGCGAAGCTGCGTCCGGGCGCTCACGACGGGATCGACGGGCTCGACCAGATCGACAAGATCATCGCCATCGACCAGTCGCCGATCGGCCGCACGCCGAGATCGAACCCCGCCACCTACACCAAGATCTTCGATCACATCCGCCAGCTCTTCGCCCAGACCCAGGAGGCACGGGCGCGCGGCTACAAACCGGGCCGCTTCAGCTTCAACGTCAAAGGCGGCCGCTGCGAGGTCTGCACCGGCGACGGCCAGATCAAGATCGAGATGCACTTCCTGCCCGATGTCTACGTGCCCTGCGAGCAGTGCCACGGCAAGCGCTACAACCGCGAGACGCTCGAGGTTCGCTTCAAGGGCAAGAGCATTGCCGACGTGCTCGAGATGTCGGTCGAGGAGGCCGTCGGGTTCTTCGAGAACGTGCCGAAGATCGCCCGCCGCCTGCGCACTCTTCATGACGTCGGGCTCGACTACATCCGCCTCGGCCAGCCGGCGACGACGCTCTCCGGGGGCGAGGCGCAGCGGATAAAGCTGGCAAGCGAGCTCTCCAAAGTCGCCACCGGCGACACCCTCTACATCCTCGACGAGCCGACCACGGGCCTCCACTTCGCCGACGTGCAGAGGCTGCTCGACGTTCTCGGTCGCCTCGTCGACGCCGGCAACACCGTGGTCGTGATCGAGCACAACCTCGATGTGATCAAGACCGCCGACCGCCTCATCGACCTCGGTCCAGACGGCGGGGAGGAGGGGGGCGAGGTGGTCGCCGTCGGCACCCCGGAGGAGGTTGCCGCGGTCGAGGCGTCCCACACCGGTCGTTTCCTCGCTGATCTCGTCGCGCCCGCCAAGCCGGCGAAGACGAAGCGCGCCTCGCGCAAACGCCGCGAGCCCGTCGCCGCCTAGGCCGCCGGGCGGAGCTCTCTCAGCCGCATGAATCTGCGGCTATCGGGTATTGGCAGGGGCGGTCGAATAAGCCGGGGCAAAGGAGGAAGAGATGTCCCATTCAGCTTCGAGGCGGATCGCCGTCTTGCTTGGAGCCCTGCTTCTCGCCGTCGCGGTTCTTGCGGGCTGCGGAGACGACGACGATGACGGTGGAGGCGGGGGTGGCGGCTCGACCGTGGCGCTGCTCCTGCCGGAGAACCAGACCCCGCGCTACGAGTCCGCGGACCGTCCCTACTTCGAAGAAAAAGTGGAAGAGATCTGCCCGGATTGCGAAATCCTCTACAGCAACGCCGCCGAGGATGCCTCCAAACAACAGAGCCAGGTCGAAGCGGCGCTGACCCAGGGCGCCGACGTGCTCGTGCTCGATCCGGTCGACGCCGCCTCAGCCGCGGCAAGCGTCGAAAAAGCCCGCCAGCAGGACGTGCCGGTGCTCAGCTACGACCGCCTGATCCTCGGTGCCGACGTCGATGTCTACGTCTCCTTCGACAACGAGAAAGTCGGCGAACTGCAGGGCGAATCGCTGGCCGGCAAATTGAAAGAGGACGGCAGTCCGAAAGGGCCGATCGTGATGATCAGCGGCGATCCGGCCGACAGCAACGCGGCGCTGTTCAAAAAAGGCGCGCTGAGCATCTTCGAAGCCGACGGCGTCGAGGTGGCGAAATCGTATGACACCCCCGGCTGGCTGGCGAGCAACGCCCAGAACGAGATGCAGCAGGCGATCACCGCAATCGGCAAAGACGGCTTCGCCGGCGTCTACGCGGCCAACGACGACACCGCGGGCGGCGCGATCGCAGCGATGAAATCCGCCGGGATCGACTCGGCCGAACGTCCCACCACCGGTCAGGACGCCACGGTCGCCGGCCTGCAGCGGATCCTCGCCGGACAGCAGTACATGACCGTCTACAAGGCGATCAAACCGCAGGCCTCGATCAGCGCCGAAATCGCGGTCGACCTGGCCGAAGGCAAAGAAGTGCCGCAGGACAAAATCACCGATCAGCTCGACAACGAAAAAGAGCAAGTCCCCTCGATCCTGTTGGACCCGGTGGCGGTGACCAAAGACAACGTCAAACAGACCGTGATCGCGGACGAATTCGCCACGGCCGACGAACTCTGCACCGGTCCGTACGCCCAGGCCTGCAAAGAAGCGGGCATCTCCTAGCGGAGAGAGGCGATGAGCTCGGACGCGCCGCTGCTCGAGCTTGACGGAGTCAGCAAGCGATTCGGCCCGGTCCAGGCTCTGGACCGGGTCGACTTCGCCGTCCATGGTGGCGAGGTGGTCGGCCTCGTCGGCGACAACGGGGCGGGTAAGTCGACGCTGGTCAAGGCGATCGCCGGCATCCACTCCCTCGACGCCGGCGGGATCCGCTTCGGCGGTGAGCAGGTCTCGATCGCGCGGCCCCAGGACGCCGTGGCCCTGGGGATCGCCACCGTCTACCAGGACCTGGCTTTGTGCGACAACCTCGACGTCGTCGCCAACCTCTTCCTCGGCCGCGAGGAGGTCTCCCCTGGGCCCGGCACGGTCTCGCGCCAGCTCGACGAGGCGCGGATGGAGCACCAGACGGCGGAGATGCTCTCCGGCCTCTCGGTGACGATCCCCAGTCTGCGCAGCGAGGTGGGGACCCTCTCCGGGGGCCAGCGCCAGCAGGTCGCGGTGGCGCGCTCGCTGCTCGGCGAGCCCAGGGTGGTGCTGCTCGACGAGCCGACCGCGGCGCTCGGGGTGGCGCAGACGGCCCAGGTCCTCGACCTGATCCGGCGCCTGCGCGAGCGTGGGCTCGGCGTGGTCGTCATCAGCCACAACCTGGTCGACGTCTTCGAGGTCGCCGACCGGATCTTCGTCCTGCGCCTCGGCCGCGCCGCCGGCAGCTTCGAGGCCGAACAGACGACCGAGGAGCACGTGGTCTCGGCGATCACCGGGGTGGGGAAGGAAGGGGAGAGCGGGCGATGAGCGCCTCGGTGAGGCGCTTCGTCCAGGGCGACCTCGCCTCCCTGCGCGTCGTGGTCGGGCTGGCGGTGATCTGGGCGATCTTCCAGTCCCAGAACGACCGCTTCCTCTCGGCCGAGAACCTGACCAACCTGATGCTGCAGATAACGGCGATCGGCTTGATCTCGATCGGGATCGTCTTCGTGCTCCTGCTGGGCGAGATCGACCTCTCGGTCGGCGCAGTCAGCGGCCTCGCCGCCGCGGTGATGGCGGTGCTCAACGTCAAACACGGCTGGAATCCGTACCTGGCGATCGCCGCTGCGGTCGTGGTCGGCATGGCGATCGGCGTGCTCCAGGGCGCGCTGTTCAGCCGCTTCGGCGTGCCTTCCTTTGTCGTCACCCTGGCCGGCTTACTGGCCTGGCAGGGAGCCCTCTTACAGGTGCTGGGTTCGACCGGTTCGATCAACCTCAACGACCCGAAGATCACCGGCCTCGCCAACACCTTCTACTCCGACACCGTCGGCTGGATCCTGGCCGCGATCGTGATCGCGGTCTACGCCGCGATCGTGCTGCTCGGCCACCGCCGGCGCGTCGCCACCGGCCTCGCCGGCGAGGGCCTGGTGTCGCAGGTCGCCAAGGTCGTCCTGGTCGCGATCGTCGCGATCGTCACCGTTGCGGTCCTCAACTCCGACCGGGGGGTGCCGCTGGCATTGCTGATCCTGGTCGCCTTCGTGGTGGGGATGGAATACGTCGCCAAGCGAACCCGCTTCGGTCGCCACGTCTTCGCGGTCGGGGGCAACGTCGAGGCAGCGCGCCGCGCCGGGATCCCGATCGAAAGGGTCCGGGTCGCGGTCTTCGCGATCGCCGGCACGATGGCGGCGATCGGCGGCATCCTCGCCGCCTCGCGGCTGCTCGCGGTCAACCAGAACTCGGGTGGCAGCGAACTGCTGCTGCTCGCGATCGCCGGGCCTGTGATCGCCGGGACCAGCCTCTTCGGCGGCCGCGGGGCGGTCTGGACCGCTCTCCTCGGCGCCCTGGTCATCGGCTCCATCTCCAACGGCATGGACCTCCTAGCCCTCTCCTCAGCCGTCAAGTTCATGGTCACCGGAGGAGTCCTCTTGCTCGCCGTGATCATCGATGCGATAGCCCGCCAGCAGCGCCAGGCAGCGGGCCGGGTCTGACTGGAGGAATGCTCCCTCCTTTTGCCTCTCAGGGATGCAAAAGGGAGGGAGAATCGGCTAGCGGGAGACGAGCAGCGAGGCACCGATGGCGCCGCCCGGATCGCCGAGCGCCGCGACCCGCACCGCCGGCGGTCGGTCGTCGACGAAGAGGTGCTTGTGCATCTCCCCGAGCAGCTCGTCCATGTAACGCGTGCCGAAGCGCTCGCCCAGCCCGCCGCCGATCACGATCGCCTCCACGTCGAGCACGTTGCAGGCCGAGGCGACGCCCGTCCCAAGCGCCTCGATCGCCCGCTCGATCAGCTTCCTGGCGAGGTGGTCGCCATGGTCGAGCGCGCGCTCCCAGATGCCGCTCGTGAGCCGCGGTTTGCCGTGCTTTTGCATCAGCTTGAAGAGGTCGGTCTTGTGGCCTTCCTCGTGGCGGCGATGCGCCTCGGCTTCCATCGCTGCACGTCCGGCGTAGGCCTCCATGCAGCCCTTGCGGCCGCAAGGGCACTTGGCCCCGTCGCGCTCGACCACGATGTGGCCGATCTCCCCGGCGGCGCCCCGGCCCAGCCACGGCTTGCCGTCGAGGATGATGCCGCCGCCGACGCCGGTCCCCCACCAGACGCCGAGCAGGGACCTGAACTCCCTGCCCGCACCCAGCTCGTACTCGCCTTCGACCGCGACCTGGACGTCGTTGCCGACCCGCACCTCCGTCCCGAAAGCCCGCGAGAGCGTTTCGCCGAGCGGGAAGCTGCCTTCCCAGCCGGGCAGGTTGCGGGCGCTGGAGACGACGCCGGTCTTCTCGTCCGCGTCGCCCGGGGAGCCGACTCCGACCCCCACCAGTTCCTCCGGCTCGACGCTCGCCGCTGCGGCTGCCTCGCGCAGCGCGGCCTCGATCGCGGCGGCGACGTCTGCGGGGCCCCCGTCGGTCGGCGTCGGGTGGCGCGCCTCGCCGCACAGCTCGCCACCGGCGTCGACGATCGCCGCCTGGATCTTGGTCCCACCGAGGTCGATGCCGCCGCGCAGCTCGGACACGCGGGTCAGTCTATGCGCGCTTGCCGATCTGGAATGCTGGCCGCGTGGGCGAGCGGACGGGTTGGAGGCTGTGGTGGGCGAAGCGGCGCTGGTACGAGCGCAACCGTCGTCCGCTGCGGCGCTGGCGGATCGCCCGCCACGCGGCGCGTGGCGGCTTCTTCATCCGCCGCCCGGTCGAGGGCGAGGTGCTGGAGGCGCTCGACGAGGGCCGGCTGACGATCGGCGAGGGGACGCTGCTGGAGCCGGGCTGCTGGCTCACCCTCGCCCCCGAGGCGCGGATATCGATCGGCGAGGGCTGCTTCCTCAACCGCAACACGATGCTCGCGGCTCTCGAGTCGATCGAGATCGGCGATCACGTCATGTTCGCCAACGGCTGCTTCGTCGGCGACGCCGACCACCGCTTCGACGATCCCGACGTCCCCGTCACCCAGCAGGGCTTCACCAGCAAGGGCCCGGTCAAGATCGGGTCCAACTGCTGGTTCGGCGTCAACTGCGTCGTCACGAGCGGGGTGACGATCGGCGCGCGCTGCGTGATCGGCGCCAATTCCGTCGTGACGAAGGACATGCCCGCGGGCACGATCGCGGCGGGCGTACCGGCGGTGCCTATAATCCAGCCGTAGGCCGTGACCCGAAGGGCATGGACCGATGAACTCCGCAACGACCATCCCCGTACCTGCCGAAACCGGCGTGGACGTGTTCCGCGAGAAGACGGCGCTGCGCGCTGCCCTGGCCGAAGCCCGCCGGGCCGGGCGCTCGGTCGGCCTCGTGCCGACGATGGGCTACCTGCACGAAGGGCACCTCTCGCTGCTGCGCGCCGCCCGCGCCGAGTGCGACGTGGTCGTGATGAGCCTTTTCGTCAACCCGACCCAGTTCGGCCCCGGCGAGGACTTCGAGCGCTACCCGCGCGACGAGCGGCGGGACGCCGAGCTCGCCGCGCAGGCCGGTGTCGACGCGATCTGGGCTCCCACCGTCGAGGAGGTCTACCCCGACGGCTTTGCCACCCAGGTCGAGGTCGGGCGGCTGGCCGAGGTCCTCTGCGGCGATCCCGCCCGGCGCGGCTCCGAGCACTTCCGCGGCGTCGCCACCGTCGTCGCCAAGCTCTTCAACGCGGTCCAGCCGGAGGTCGCCTACTTCGGGCAGAAGGACGCCCAGCAGGTGGCCGTTATCCGCCGTATGGCCCGCGATCTCGACTTCCCGGTGCGGATCGAGGCGCTGCCGATCGTCCGCGAGCCCGACGGGCTCGCGATGAGCTCGCGCAACGCCTACCTCGCGCCCGCCGACCGCGAGCGCGCGACCGCCCTCTCGCGGGCGCTGCGCGCGGTCGAGCGCGAGGCTGGCGCCGGCCCGCTCGACGCCGCGCTCGAAGCGGGGCACCGCGAGTTGTCGGCAGCGGGGATCGAGCCCGAGTACCTCGAGGCCCGCGACCCCGACGAGCTGACTCCGATCGGCGAGCTGAACGGCGGCCCGGTCCTGGTCGCCGTCGCGGCTCAGGTCGGCGCGGCGCGGCTGATCGACAACTTGACCATCCGGCCCGAGGGCCGGTTCGAAGACTTCGACCCCGGCAACGGCGAGAGGGAGGCCAACACCTGATGCAGAGGCAGATGCTGAAGTCCAAGATCCACCGGGCGACGGTGACCGATTGCGACGTCGACTACATCGGCAGCATCACGATCGACACCGAGCTGATGGCCAGCGCGGACCTGATCACCAACGAGCAGGTCCACGTCTGGGACATCGACAACGGCGCCCGCTTCGTCACCTACGTGATCGACGGCGAGCCCGGCTCGGGCACGATGCAGGTCAACGGCGCCGCCGCCCACCTGACCCGGCCAGGCCACAAGATCATCGTCGCCTCCTTCGGCGCCTACGACGAGAGCGACCTCGAGTCCTACTCGCCGGTCGTCGTCCACGTCGGCGAGGACAACTCGATCACCGCGGTCGACAGCCACCCCGAGGTGCTGCTCACGGCGGAGTCCGAGGTCCTCTCATGAGCTCCGGCGGACGATCCCACACCGCGCCGCCCCCTTCGGGTCGCCAGCCGGTCACCCTGCCCCGCTTGGCGGAGATGAAGGCGGCCGGGGAGCCGATCGCGATGGTCACCGCCTACGACTACCCCTCGGCGACCGTCGCCGAGGAGGCGGGCGTCGACATCGTCCTCGTCGGCGACTCGGCGGCGATGGTCGTGCTCGGGTACAAGGGCACCGAGCCGGTCTCGATGGACGAGATGATCGTCCTCGGCAAAGCCGTCCGTCGCGGCCTGGAGACGCCGCTGATGGTCGGCGACATGCCGATGGGCAGCTACGAGGCGAGCAACGAGCTGGCGGTCCAGAACGCCCAGCGCCTGGTCAAGGAGACCGGTTGCCAGACCGTCAAGCTCGAGGCGGGGGGGATCTCGGTCGAGCGGGCGCGGGCGATCGTCCGCTCCGGCATCCCGGTGATGGGCCACGTCGGCCTCACCCCGCAGACCGCCACCGCCCTCGGCGGCTACAAAGCCCAGGGCAAGACCGCCCAGGGCGCGATCAAGCTCTGCGAGGACGCGCTGGCGCTGCAGGCGGTCGGCTGCTTCGCGATCGTCTTCGAGGCGGTCCCGGCGGCGATCACCGAAGCGATCGTGGAGAAGCTGGAGGTGCCGACGATCGGCATCGGAGCCGGCCCGGCGACCTCGGGCCAGGTGCTGGTATTCCACGACCTGCTCGGCATCACCACCGGCCGCATGGCCAAATTCGTCAAGCGCTACGCCGACGTCCACGAGGAGATGGTGGGAGGGGTGCGGAGCTATGTCGAGGAGGTCCGCTCAGGCCACTTTCCCGAACCCGACCACGTCTACGGGGTCGAGCCGGCCGAGCTGGCCGAGTTCAGGAGATACCTCGACCAGGAGAGCCTGGCGTCTCCGAAAGCCTGGGACTGGGAGCCGCTGCCCTAGCCACGGCGCGTACCATTCGCGCGGCGTGCCTATCTACGAGTTCGAGTGCGAGGGGTGCGGGCGGCGTTTCGAGGAGCTGGCGCCTGTGGGTACCGCGAGCCTCGTCTGTCCCGCTTGCGGGTCCGATCGCACCCACCGGTTGCTCTCGAACGTCTCTCCTCCCGGACGCCAGCCGCGCGGTGCGCGGGTGCGCTCGGACGAAGCCAGGCGTCGCGAGCGGGAGGCGAGATGAGCCTCTCCGCAGGGGAGCGCCGCGCCGAGCTGGTCGATCTCTTCCAGGAGGTCCAGGCGTGCACCAAATGCCCCCTGCACGAGACGCGCACCAAGACGGTCTTCGGCGCCGGCGACGCGGATGCCGAGCTGATGTTCGTCGGCGAGGCGCCGGGGGCCGAAGAGGACCGGCAGGGCCTGCCGTTCGTCGGCCGCGCCGGCCAGCTCCTCAACCAGCTGCTGGAAGAGATCGGGCTCTCACGCGAGGAGGTCTTCATCGCCAATGTGCTGAAGAGCCGCCCGCCGGGCAACCGTGACCCGCAGCCGCTTGAGATCGAGGCCTGCCGTCCCTACCTGTTCGAGCAGGTGCGGCTGATCGAGCCGAAGGTCGTCTGCACGCTGGGTAACTTCGCCACCAAGCTGCTGAGCGGCAACCCGGCCGGGATCACCCGCGTGCGCGGGACGCCGCAGGTGCACGAGCTGGGCGGGCGCACCGTCTTCCTGCTGCCGCTCCTCCACCCGGCGGCGGCACTGCGCACGCCGGCGATGAAGGAGACGCTGCGCGCCGACTTCGGACGGATCTCAGAGTTGCTCGCCGGCCCGGCCCCCGGGGGTACGGCGGTGCCGGAGGAGGAGATCGAGGAGGAGCCGGTGCCCGCGCCGCCGCGGCCGGCCGACGACCAGCTCGATTTCTTCGGTTGAGCCGCGCGGCGGAGACGGTCGAGACCGCGTCGGCGGCGGAGACCGAAGCCCTCGGCGCCCGCATCGCAGCCGATCTGCGACCCGGCGACGTGGTCGTCGTCAGCGGCGACGTCGGAGCGGGGAAGACGACCCTGATCCGCGGTGCCTGCCGGGCCCTGGGGGTCGAGGAGCCGGTCACCTCGCCCACCTTCACCATCGGCCAGCGCTACCGCGGCCGCGTTCCCGTCTCACACCTCGACCTCTACCGGCTGGGCGGCCTCGGGGGAGAGGAACCGGCCCTGCTCGACGATTATCTCGACGCTGGCTCGGTCGCCTTCGTCGAGTGGCCGGCGGTGGCGGAGCCGGAGTTGGGTGGGCGCAAGGTTCTCGACGTCCGGCTCAGCCACGCCGGAGGCGACAGGCGCCGGGTCGAGGTCGGAGCCGCATCGCGCCGCCGCTAGCCGTGTTGGGGTGGATGCTGCGTGTAGCATCGCCCGGTCACGCGAATCGAAGGAGGAAGCGCCGAATGAGAGCAGCGAAAAGGCTGGCGGCCCTGGGCTTGGTGGTAGCGCTTTTCGGGAGCGCCGTACCCGCCTCCGCCGACGCGGCCGCGTTCAGGCACTACGTCGCCTGCGGGCTCTCTCAGAAAGCGAAACCGTCGCACCTCTGCCAAAAGCCGAGGAAAAAGGGTGCCTTCTTCCGCAGCAACAGAGCCGACGTCTTCTACACGGTCTGCGTCCGCTTCCCGACCAAAAAAAACCTCTGCGCGCCCGAGCAGGAAGCGGTGCGGGGCACGCTCTACGTCAACAAGATCACCACCAACATCCCCGGCGAACACCAGGTGAGCTGGTTCGTCAAAGGCAAAAGGGTGGGAGTCTTCAGCTTCGTAGTCCCGGGTTGAGCCTGGCGCTGGTCGGCTTCGACACCGCGACCGCCGACACCGCCGTTTGCGCCTGGCGCGACGGCGAGGTCGTCTTCGAGTCGCTGCTCGGCCCCTCCGACCGGGAGGTGCCGCTGCATACCGCCGCGCTGCTCGAGCAGGTCGAGAGCGCTGTCGCTGCGGCGGGCGGTTGGGACACGGTCGAGCGGCTTGCGGTCGGCCTCGGGCCGGGGACCTTCACCGGCTTGCGGATCGGCGTCGCGACGGCGCGTGGCCTCGGCCTCAGCCGCGGGCTGCCGGTGAGCGGCGTCTGCACGCTTGACGCGATCGGGCTGGCGCTGGGAGAGGTCCCCGGCGATTCGGCGCGGCTGGCGGCGATCGACGCGCGGCGCGGAGAGGTTTTCGCGGCCCTCTACGCGGCTGGCGGCGAGCGCCTCTGGGAGCCGCTGGTCTGCCCCCCCGAGGAGCTGGCCGAGCGGGTCGCCGCCCTGCCCGATCCGCCTCTGGCCGGTGGTTCGGGCGCGGTACGATTTCGCCAACAGTTGGCGAGTCGCGGTGTCGAGATACCGGGCGATGCCGACCCCGTGCACCGGGTCGCCGCCCGGCATATCTGCGCTCTCGCGGCGACCGGCCCGCCCGGGGACGGTTCCGGCCCCCTCGTCCCGATCTACCTTCGACCCCCCGACGCGGAGCGGTGGCGTGAGCGAGACTCTCTACAGAAATCAGAGTGAGGCAGCCACCGAGGTCCGGCGGCTCGCTTACAGCGACCTGCCGGCGGTGATCTCGATCGAGCGGCGCTCCTTCCCGGCGCCCTGGTCGCTGGCGATGTTCGTCCTGGAGCTCTCGAAGCCGTCGGGGATCTGCCTGGCCGCGACCGAGGCGGACGAGCTTCTCGGCTACCTGGTCTGCTCCCGCTACGACCGCGTCTGGCACCTGATGAATGTCGCCGTCGCGCCGGACCGGCGCCGCCGCGGTGTGGCGAGCCGGCTGATCTCGCGCTTGCTCGCGGAGGGGGGCGGCGCGCTCCCCTTCACGCTCGAGGTGCGGGTCTCCAACCGCGAGGCGATCGCGATGTACGAGCGTCTCGGCTTCCGCTCTGCCGGCGTCCGTCCCCGCTACTACCAGGACAACGGCGAGGACGCCCTGATCATGTGGCTGGATTGATCCTCGCGATCGAGACGTCCTGCGACGACACCTGCGCGGCGGTCGTCGAGGGGGCGCGAATCCGCTCCAACGTGATCTCCTCGCAGGCCGCGGCGCACGCGGGGTTCGGCGGCATCGTTCCCGAGGTCGCCTCGCGCCACCACCTCGAGCTGGCAACCCCCGTCGTCGAGGCGGCGCTGGTCGAGGCCGAGGTATCGCTCGGGGAGATCGAGGCCGTTGCCGTCACCGCCGGTCCGGGGCTGATCGGGGCTCTGCTGGTCGGACTCAGCACCGCCAAGGCGATCGCGGCGCCACGCCGGCTGCCGCTGATCCCGGTCGACCACCTGCAGGGCCACGTCGCCGCCAACTTCCTCGAGCCGGAGCCGCTCGATCCGCCCTTTCTCTGCCTGGTCGCAAGCGGCGGCCACACCCTGCTGGCGGCCGTCAGGGAGCGGGCGGGACACGAGGTACTGGGCCAGACCCTCGACGACGCTGCGGGCGAGGCCTTCGACAAGGTGGCCCGGCTGCTCGGCCTGGGTTATCCGGGTGGCCCGGCTCTGCAGCGGCTGGCGGAGGAGGGCGACCCCGAGGCGTTCGAACTGCCCGTTGCGATGGCCCGCGACCCCGGCCTCGACTTCAGCTTCAGCGGCCTGAAGACGGCGCTCGTCTACCTCTGTCGCGACCTCGGCGAGGAGGGGGTGGCGGAGCGCCGCGCCGACCTCGCGGCGAGCTTCCAGGCGGCGGCGGTCGGGCAGCTGGCCGCGAAGCTGAAGCGGGCATTGAAGAAGGGCGAGTGGGAGGCGGTGGCGCTGGGCGGGGGCGTCGCCGCCAACGGCCCCCTGCGCGAGGCGGTCACGGCGCTCTGCGAGGAGCAGGGCGTGCGAGTGAAGCTGGTGCCGCTGTCGCTCTGCACCGACAACGCCGCGATGATCGGATCTGCCGCCCGCTTCGCGCCGCGCCTTTCCTACCCCGAGTACCTCTCTTACGACGCCTTTCCCAGCCGGCGCCCCCCGGTTCCTGCGTGAGCGAGGTCGTCGTCTACTCACGACCCGGCTGCCACCTCTGCGAGGAGGCGCTGGAGGCGATCGTCGCCCTGCACGGCGAGGGCTACCGTTTCACGCTGCGCGAGGTCGATATCGAGAGCGACGAGCTGCTGCTGCAGCGGATGCTCGAGCGCATCCCCGTGGTCGAGGTCGACGGCGTCCCGGTCTCGGAGCTCGTCCTCGATCAAGCCGGCCTCAGGGCGCGGCTCGATACTGTGGGGGCCGACGATGATCGACCAGGCAGTGGAGGATCTTGAGGTGCCCAACGGGCTGATCGCCGATGGCGAGCGGCTCTCGCTCGGCGTGGCGGCGCGCCTCTCCCGTTATCTGCAGGTCCTCACTCAAGCGCGCAAGATGGGCCGGGAGACGATTTCCTCACAGGAACTCTCCGACTACACCCACATCAACCCGACCCAGATCCGCCGCGACCTCTCCGGCTTCGGCAAGTTCGGCAAGCGCGGCGTCGGCTACAACGTCGACTCGCTGGTGGCGGAGATCCGCAAGATCCTCCGCACCTCCGGTCAGCACAACATCGCCCTCTTCGGGGCCGGCAACCTCGGCCAGGCGATCGCCAGCTCCGACATCTTCGCCGACCACGGCTTCCAGGTGGTCGCGATGTTCGACATCGATCCCGAGGTGGTCGGCACAGAGGTCGGCAGCCTCAGCGTGCGCGACTTCGGCGAGCTGGAGGCGGTCGTCGCCGAACAGGAGATCGTCGTCGGCGTTCTCGCCGTCCCGGCCGGATCGGCTCAGGCCGTCGCCGACCGCTTGGTCGAGGCCGGGGTGAAGATAATCTTCAACTACTCCGAGCAGCTCCTCCAGGTGCCGCCGGAGGTGACCGTCCACACCTCCAGCCCCGCGGTCGACCTTCTCTACGCGCTCTACTTCTACCTGACCTGATCCCGTTGTCACTGGACCTCGACCTCGCTAGGGAGAGATTCGAGAGCTCCACCGATTTCACGATCGGTCTGGAGGAGGAGTTCGCGATCCTCGACCCCGGCACGCTGGAGCTGGAGCACCGATTCGAGGACGTCTACGCCGCCTGCCAGCAGGACGATCTGCTGGCCGAGTCGGCGGCTGGAGAGCTGATCGACACCGAGATCGAGATCCGCTCGGGGCGGGCGGAGAGCTTCGCCGAGGCCATCGAGGCGCAGCGCGAGCGCCGCCGCCGTCTCTTCGAGCTGGTCGACGGGATGGACTTGGCGCTGGGCGCGATGGGCACCCATCCCTGGGCGAACTACCTCGACCAGCGGATCATCGACACCCCGCACTACAACCTGCTGAGAGAGGAACTGGGCTGGGTCGCACAGCGCAACAACACCTGGAGCCTCCACGTCCACGTCGGGGTGCGCGGGGCCGACCGGGCGATCGCCGTCTGCGACTGGCTGCGGGAGCTGCTGCCGCTGCTGCTCGCGGCATCCGCGAACTCACCCCTCCTCGATCGCCGCGACACCGGTCTGCACACGGTTCGCACCGAGATCTTCACCCGCACCTTCCCCCGCTGTGGCGTACCCAGCCCGTTCCGCGACTGGGACCGCTACGCCGAGTTCGTCGGTCTGCTGGAGCGGACCGGGAGCGCGGTCGAGTCGACCCAACTCTGGTGGAGCGTGCGCCCACACCACGCCTTCGGCACGGTCGAGGTGAGGATCTGTGACGCGCAGACGCGCGGCGACGAGTCGTTCGCCCTCGCCGGGCTGATCGCCGCCTGCATCGCCCAGGCCGCGCTCGAGTACGACGAGCACGGCTACGAAGGCGCCGGCTCGCCGCTGCTCGACCGTGAGATCGAGGAGAACCTGTGGCGGGCGATCCGCCACGGGATGGACGGCAAGCTGATCGATTTCCGCCGCGGGGGGAAGGTCGTCGAGGCGCGGGCTGTGCTGGAGGAGGTTCTCGCCTGGACCCAGCCCGCCAGGGCCCAGCTCGGGATCGACGTGGACCTCCCCGACCGCAACGGTGCCCAGCGCGCTCGGGCCGCGCTCGCGTCTGGGCGGTCCTTGGAGGACGTCTACCGGGACGCGGTGGCCGAGACGAAGCGGACCTATACCGGCACCAAACAGGCGGCCTAGAGGGGTTTGCGGGCGGTCGCGAGGCGTTTGCGCCGCACCCGCATATAGACTCCCGCGCCGCTAAAACCAGCCGGAGGAACCCTTGACTGAATTCTTGACCGATTACGGGGTCGTCGTTGCGCTCGTATGCGCCGGCGCCGCAGTTCTATACGGACTTCTAATCACCCAGCGCCTGCTCTCACGCCCTGCGGGCAACGATCGCATGCAGGAGATTTCGGGCGCGGTGCAGGAAGGCGCCAGTGCCTATCTGAGCCGTCAGTACGCGATCATCACCGCAGTCGCGGTACCGATCGCGGTCGTGCTCCTGCTCCTGCAGAACTGGGAGACCGCACTTGGCTTCGTGATCGGCGGCGTCCTCTCCGGCGCGGCCGGCTTCATCGGGATGAACCTCTCGGTGCGGGCCAACTCCCGCGTCGCTGAGGCAGCACGCGGCGGCGTGCCGCCGGCGCTCGACGTCGCCTTCAAGGGCGGCTCGGTCACCGGCATGCTCGTCGTCGGCTTGGCGCTGCTCGGCGTCGCCGGCTACTACGGCATCCTCGTCGCCACCGGCAGTGCCGACAAGCACGCGGTCGACGCCCTCGTCGGCCTCGGCTTCGGCGGCTCGCTGATCTCGGTCTTCGCCCGGCTCGGCGGCGGCATCTTCACCAAGGCCGCCGACGTCGGCGCCGACCTCGTCGGCAAGGTCGAGGCGGGCATCCCCGAGGACGATCCCCGCAACCCGGCCGTGATCGCCGACAACGTCGGCGACAACGTCGGCGACTGCGCCGGCATGGCCGCCGACCTGTTCGAGACCTACGCGGTCACCTCGGTCGCCGTGATGCTGCTCGGCGTCCTCACCTTCACCGGCGCCGGCGGCGACTACCTGCGCGAGGTCGCGATCTACCCGCTGGTGCTCGGCGGCGTCGCGATCCTCGCCTCTATCGTCGGTGCGCTCTCGGTGCGGACTAAAACCGACCGGGTCGAGGGGGCGCTGTACACCGGCATGATCGTCTCCGGGATCCTCTCGATCGCCGCCTTCTACCCGATCACCGAGTGGCTGATGAGCGACGCGGTGCGGCTCGGCCTCGAGGCCGGCGCCGACGCGGTCACCACCACCGACCTCTGGCTCTGCGCCGTGATCGGGGTCGCAGTGACCGCGTTGCTGTTCGTGATCACCGACTACTACACCTCAACCCGCTTCCGCCCGGTGAAGACGATCGCCAAGGCCTCGGAGACCGGGCACGCGACCAACATCATCCAGGGGCTCGCCCAGGGTCTCCAGTCGACCGCGGCGCCGGCTTTGGTTCTGGCGCTGGCGATCCTCGCCGCCAACGAGCTGGCCGGGATCTACGGCATCGGCGTCGCGGTGATGGCCCAGCTCTCGCTCTGCGGGCTGATCGTCGCCCTCGACGCCTTCGGGCCGATCACCGACAACGCCGGCGGCATCGCCGAGATGGCCGACCTGCCGGAGGACGTCCGCAACGTCACCGACCCGCTCGACGCGGTCGGCAACACGACCAAGGCGGTCACCAAGGGCTACGCGATCGGCTCCGCCGCCCTCGCCGCCCTGGTTCTGTTCGCCGCCTTCAAGAGCGAGCTGGCCGACGAGGCGCCGGCTGGTTTCGACCTCAACAGCCTCTTCAACCTCTCCAGCCCTGAGGTGCTGGTCGGGCTGATCATCGGCGGCATGATGGTCTACCTGTTCTCGGCCTTTGCGATCGAGGCTGTCGGCCGCGCCGGCGGCCAGGTCGTCGAGGAGGTGCGCAAACAGTTCCGCGAGCACCCGGGGATCATGGAGGGCACCGAAAAGCCCGAGTACGGCAAGACGGTGGCGATCGTCACCGCCGCTGCTCAGAAGGAGATGATCCTGCCCTCGCTGATCCCGATCGTGATCCCGGTCGTGGTCGGCCTGCTGAGCGTCGACGCGCTCGGCGGGCTGCTGATCGGCGTCATCGTCGTCGGCCTCTTCGCCGCGATCTCGATGACCGCCGGCGGCGGCGCTTGGGACAACGCGAAGAAGCTGATCGAGGACGGCGCCTTCGGCGGCAAGGGCTCGGAGGCCCACGCGGCCTCGGTGACCGGTGACACCGTCGGCGATCCCTACAAGGACACGGCTGGGCCGGCTATCAACCCGATGATCAAGGTGGCCAACATCGTTGCGATCCTGATCATCCCGATCGTTCACTTCTGAGCCGACTGAAGCTGACAAGAGGACTGGCACTGGCGGTCGCTGCTGCGGCCGCCAGTCTGCTCCTCTGGGTTCCCGGGGCGCTGGCGGCGCCTCCTGGCAACGATGATTTCGCCGATCGCGAGGTGCTCGCCGGCAGCCTTCCGATCGAGCGCTCGCGGTCGAACGTAGAGGCGACGCTTGAGGTCAATGAGAATTCAATAGACCCTTTTGCGGCTGGGCACTCCGTCTGGTTCGCCTGGGAGGCGACGCTAACCGGATGGGTCACCGTGGGGACCTGCGAGAGCGACTTTGCCACCGTTCTCGGCGTCTACGTCGGGACGGCACTCGGCGATCTGACGAAGGTGGCGGATGGCAGTGACAGCGAAGGACCACACTGCCCGAACGGGCAGCGTGAGTACACGTTCAAAGCAACGAGCGGCGCCGACTATGCGATTGCCGTTGACGGCGACTCCTTTTTCCTGCCGCCAGCGAGCCCACCGTCCGGGGAAGGCAGCTTTGCCCTTCGCATCGAATCCAGGCCGCCTCCCTCCAACGATGACTTCCAAGAGGCCGTCACGCTCGAGGGCAAAACCACCGAAGAACCGGGAGGTGATCGTTTCCACTTTGCGCCTGCCTTCGGATTCAACTGGGGTGCAACCAAGGAGACGGGAGAGCCCAGTCACGCTGGAGATCCGGGTGGGGCCTCGGTTTGGTATTCGTGGACCGCACCGGGATCTGGCGTCGCTCGGATCGGCGCCTGCTGCTCTGCGTGGCAGCTCTTTGGCGTCTACACCGGGAGCTCCGTCGATGGGCTGACGCAGCACGAGCCAACGTTCGACCCTCCGCTGGGCAACAGCTTCTCGGTCAAGGTGGGCACCACCTACCGGATTGCGATCGATGGGAAATTCGACGCCGGAGCTGTTGCGGCTGAGATGGGGGGCTTCACGCTCAATGTCTCGATGCAGCTACCGTCGCTTCCCAAATCCGCAGCGGTCACGCCGTCGTTCAACAGCGCGGGATCAGTGCCTCCAAAGGACACCGAACCGCCAGAGACCTTCATCCATCGGAAGGTACTCAAGAGCAAACCGCCCACCATCGTCATCCGCTTCAGCTCCAGCGAGCTCGGCTCGACCTTTCGCTGCCGGCACAACAAAGGAGCTTTCATTCCTTGTCGTGCCCCGATTACCAATAGAGGCCGGCGGCCCGGTCGCCACAGGTTCGAAATAGCTGCTGTCGATGCTGCCGGGAACGTAGATCTGTCGCCAGCCATCACCCGTTTCTACGTTCCCCAGCCGAACAGGCGGCCTAAACCGAGCTAGCCGCTGGGGACTACTTCTACGGTTCCCTGCATGTCGGGGTGGATCTCGCAGAAGTAGGTGAAGGTTCCCGAGTCTTTGAAGTTCTCGGACTTGAGCTTGCCTTCGTCGAGGGTGCCGGTGTCGAAGCTGTCGTCGTCCGCGGTCGCCGTGTGGGGTGCGGAGTCGCGGTTGATCCAGGTCACCTTGCCGCCTTCCTCGATCGTGACCGGGTCGGGCTCGTAGGTGAATTCGACGATCTCGACTTTGGCCGAGCGCACGGCGTCGCCACTGGGGGCCGGCGCGTTGCCGCTTGGTTCGGGTTCGGTCGGTTCCGTTTCGGTCGTCGTGGCGCCTCCGCCCGCCGGCTCGGTGGTCTCGTCATCGCTGTCGTCGCCACATGAGGCGAAGGCCAGCGCTGCGACGACGAGCGTGGAGATCAGGAGCAATTTCGATCTACTGCTTTGGAATCTCATGCAGCGGGGGCTACCCCTTCTCCCCGTTTCGACACCTAGGCGCTAGGGTCGCGCGCTGTGATCGAGGATCTGATCAACGTCGGCGACTTCGAGCGGGAGGCGGCCGAGAAGCTCGAGCCCGGGGTGCTGGGGTACTTCGCCGGTGGGGCGGGGGACGAGTTCACCCTGCAGGAGAACGTCACGGCCTGGGGGCACTGGCGGCTGCGACCGCGGATGCTGGCCGGGCTCTGCGAGTGGGGGACGGCGGCCGAGGTGCTGGGCGGCGAGGTCTCGATGCCGATCCTCGTGGCGCCGGTTGCCTACCAGGGCCTGGTCGACCCCGAGGGCGAGGTTGCGATGGCGCGGGCAGCCGCTGCCGCCGGGACGGTGATGTGCCTCTCGACCCTGGCGACCCGCCCGCCGCGTGACGTCGCGGCCGCGGCTCCCGGCGGGCGGCGCTGGTTCCAGCTCTACTGCTTCAAGGACGAGGCGGTCACCAGGGCGCTGACCGAAGAGGCGGTCGGGGCGGGCTTCGAGGCGATCGTGGTCACCGTCGACGCGGCGCGCGGGGGCAACCGCGAGCGCGACCTGCGGACCGGCTTCAGGATCCCCGAGGGCCTCGGTGTGCCCAGCATCGAAGCCGCCCTCGGCTCCGGTCGGGCGGTGACGATCGAGGAGACCTTCGGCCTGATGGAACCGGCGCTGAGCTGGCCCTACCTCGAAGACCTCGCCTCCGAGTCCGAGGTGCCGGTCTTCGTCAAGGGGGTGCTGACCGCCGAGGACGCGGCGCTCTGCGTCGAGCATGGCGCCGCCGGCGTCATCGTCTCCAACCACGGCGGCCGCCAGCTCGACCGCGCGCTTGCCACCGCCGACGCTCTCTCCGAGGTCGTCGACGCGGTCGAAGGGCGCGGCGAGGTCCTGGTCGACGGTGGGATCCGCCGCGGCGTCGACGTCGCTATCGCCCTCGCCCTCGGTGCCGACGCGGTCCTGGTCGGCAGGCCCGCGCTCTGGGGGCTCGCGGTGGCCGGCGAGGCCGGCGTCCGGCGGGTGCTCGAGCTGCTCCGGGAGGAGCTGGCGCTGGCGCTCTGCCTCTGCGGCTGCGCCTCACCCGCCAAACTGACGCGAGCCCACGTGCAGCGGGCACCGGCAGCGCCCCTATATTCGGGCTAGATGCACTCCTCGCAGAGGTCGGGATAGATGGCCCGGCGCATACCCAGAGACGAATCGCTGAGCCGCGTCCACGGTGTCGGTGCGCTGTTCTCGGCGGCCTACGGGAACGTCGGATCCTCGATCTACTACGCACTCGGCGTCACCGCGGCCTTCGCGCTCGGCCTCACCCCGGTCGCCTTCGTCATCTCCGGGCTGATCTTCGCCGCGACCGCGGCGACCTACGCCGAGGCGACCGTGATGTACCCGGAGGCCGGCGGTTCTTCGAGCTTTGCCCGTCATGCCTTCAACGAGCTGGTCAGCTTCGTCGCCGCCTGGGGCCAGATGCTCAACTACACGATCACGGTCGCGATCTCAGCCTATTTCGTGCCCCACTACCTGGCCGTCTTCTGGGAGCCGCTCGGCCACGGGCCCGGCGACATCATCGCCGGCGGCCTCGTGATCGCCGGGCTCGCGCTGCTCAACATCCGCGGCTCGGAAGAGTCGGCCAAGCTGAACCTGGTCCTGGCGGTAGCCGACCTCGCGACCCAGGTGGTGCTGGTCGGGATCGGCGTCTTCCTCGTGCTCAGCCCGGAGGTCCTGATCGACAACGTCCAGCTCGGGGTCGCGCCGACCTGGAGCGACTTCGCGCTCGGGATCGCGGTCGGGATGATCGCCTACACCGGGATCGAGACGATCTCCAACATGGCCGAGGAGGCACGGGACGCGGCCCGCACGATCCCCCGCAGCGTCGGCCTCACCGTCGCCGCCGTACTCGGTCTCTACCTGCTGATCCCATTGGTTGCCCTCTCGGCGATGCCGGTCACCCAGGACGCCGCCGGAAATTTCACCACGACGCTCGGGACCGAGTTCGCCAACGACCCGATCCTCGGAATCGTCGAGAACCTCGGGCTGGGGCACGGGCTGACCGAAGCTCTGCGCTTCTACGTCGGCATCCTCGCCGCCGTGATCCTGCTGATTGCGACCAACGCCGGGCTGATCGGCGTCTCCCGCCTCACCTACTCGATGGGGCAGCACCGCCAGCTTCCCGAGGGCCTGCGCCAGGTCCACCCCCGCTACCGCACGCCCTACATCGCGATCCTCGTCTTCGCCGCGATCGCGACGATCACCCTGCTCCCGGGCCAGACCGATTTCCTGGCGACGCTCTACTCGTTCGGCGCGATGCTCTCCTTCACGATCGCCCACGTCTCGGTGATCCAGCTGCGCCGGCGGAAATCCGCGGACGAGAGGCCCTGGAAGCCGCCACTCAACTTCCGTGCCTTCGGCACGCTGGTGCCGCTGACCGCGGTCCTGGGCGGGCTCGGCACCTTCGCCGCATGGATCGTGGTGATGGCGCTCAACCCGCGCACGCTTGCGGTCGGGCTCGGCTGGATGGCGTTCGGAATCGCCGTCTACGTGCTCTACCGCCGCAGCCAGCGGCTGCCGCTGACCGAGACGGTCAAGGTGGTGACGCCGGAGCCCCTCGGAGTCGAGGAGATCGAGTATCGAAGCGTCATGGTCGCCTTCGCGGACGACGAGCCGTTCTCCGAGGAGATGGTCGCCACCGCGGTCAAGCTCGCCTCCAACCGGCGCCGCGGCATCCACATCCACTCGATGCTGACGGTGCCCACCAACCTGGCGCTCGACGCCGAGATGCGCGAACGCGAAGGTGAGGCGCAGAGCAAGATCGAGCAGGCGAAGCTGATCGGGGGGCAGCGTGTGACCGGTCATGTCGAGCGGGTTCGGCCCGGTCAGGCCGGCTACTCGATCGCCGACGAGGCGGAGCTGATCAGCGCAGCCGCGGTGGTCGTCGGGATGCGCTACCGGAACGGCAGGCCGCTCTACGACAAGACCCTGCAGACGGTCCTCGCCGAGCGACCCTGCCGCGTCATCGTCGTCTCCGACCGCAGCGTCCACCAGGCCGCCGATACCGCCCCGGCGCTGACCTAGAATCGCCCGATGACTTCCGGCGAACGGATCTACAGCGGTTCGGTCCGCGCCTTCTCCCTGGTCCTCGTCGTCCTCGGCCTGGCGATCCTGGTCAGCACCTTGGTCAACGGCGGCGGGCCGGTCTCGCTCGGCGTCCTGATGGGCGTCGCCTTCGTCGCGGTCGGAGCCGGGAGGCTCTGGGTCGCCGCGCGGATGAGCCGGTGAGCGCGCCGGAGCAGCCGCCCCGCTCGCGCCTCGAGCCGCTGCTGCAACGGGGGCTCGGCGTGCCGGGCCTCTTCGTCGCCGTCTACTCGGCGGTCGGCTTCTCGATCTACTTCTCGCTTGGCGTCGTCGCCGACCGCGGGCTGGGCCTGACGCCGCTGATCTTCCTCGCCGCCGGCCTGCTCTTCGTGCTGGCGACGCTCAGCTACGTCGAGGGCGGCTCGATGTTCCGCGAACGGGGTGGCTCCTCGAGCTTCGCCCGCCACGCCTTCAACGAGCTGATCGCCTTCGTCGCCGGCTGGGCGATCCTGATCGACTACCTGATCGTCGCCGCGCTGGCGGCGATCTCGGTTCCGCACTACCTGCAGCCGGTGGCCTCGGGGCTCTCCCAGCCCGGCTGGGAGATCGGCGTCGCCATCGCGGTGATCGTCGCCGCCTGCGTCCTCAGCACCCTCAACATCACCGGACGCGGGCGGGAGGGATGGCTGGTGGTGCTGGCGCTCGCCGACGTGGCCCTGCAGCTCGCGGTGATCGCGGTCGGCGTCTTCGCCGTCTTCCACCCGGACCGGTTGACG
>DATMEP010000006.1:0-2941 GCA_035556755.1 Solirubrobacterales bacterium | reverse complement strand
CGCTCCCCGGCTTGCGTCCCGACGAGGACGTTCGGCAAATCGGGCTCGCATGAGTTCGGCGGGGTCGGCGGCGCGTCGGCGCTGATCGTGATCGGCTCCGTGGTGTCGCTCACACCATCGGAGTCGGTGACCCGCAGTCGCACCTCGTGGCTGCCGACGTCGTAGGTGAAGGTCGGCTGGGGATCGGCTGAGTCGTCGAACTGCCCATCGCCATCGAGGTCCCAGCCATAGTCGAGGCTGTCGCCCTCGTCCGGGTCGGAGGAGCCGGTGCCGTCGAACTCGACCTCGAGCGGAGCGAAGCCGCTGGTCGCGCTCGCGGTTGCCAGCGCCGTCGGCGCCTGGTTCTCGGCGAGGTAGGAGATGCGGCGCACGGTGCCGCCGTTGAAATCGACGTAGAACAGGTCACCGGCGGGACCGATCTGCAGGTCGACCGGGTTCGCCGCGTCCGCGACGAAGGTCACGATGTCGGACGGGTCGGGCTGGCCCGTGGACCCCTCGAGCATCGCCCAGACGCATTTGCGCGCGTGGTCGGCGAAGAACAGCGCGCCATCGTACTCCGGCGGGTAGACCCCGCCCTCATAGAAGGCGAGGCCGCTGATCGCTGAGGTGCCGCTGGGGCAGGACTCGCCGGCGACAACCCTGTTCGCGTGCGAGTAGGTGAAGTGCGGCGTGGTGGCGGTGCCCTCGGCGTAGAGGCCCTCGCACAGGTCCAGGTCGAGCCCGTCGTAGTTGCCCTGGCGGAGGCCGCCCTCGTAGCACGGCCAGCCGAAGTTCTCGATCGGGAGGCCGACCGGATCGGCCAGGCGGTTGAGCTCCTCCCACTGGATCCAGCCGACGTCGCCCACCCAGACCTCGTTCGTGCCGGGGCGGATCGTGAACCTGAACGGGTTGCGAAATCCGTGGGCGACGATTCTCCGGGCGTTGGCGTCCCCGGTCCCGGGATTGTCCGGCAGCGCGTCGCCGGTGTCGGGGTCGAGCCGGAGGATGCTGCCGTTGAGCGCCGTGGGGTCTGATCCGCTCAGCAGGTCCTGGCTGCGAAGCGCGCCACCCTCGGCGGTCGGAGGCTCCAAGTCCTCGCCGACGCCGCCCGGCGGATCCCCGCAGGGATTGAGCGGATCACCCTGCTGGCCGTAGTCGGCGAAGTCGAAGCTCGCCCCGTCGCCAGCGCTGGCGTAGAGCGCGCCGTCGGCGCCGAACGCGAGGCTGCCGGCCGAGTGGCTCGGGTACTGCTGGCACCATTCCTCCTCGATCAGCACCTGCTCGGAGCCGGTCATCACGTCGCCCGCGGCCTCGAGCCGCGAGAGCCTGCCACTGACCACGCATCCGTCGCCGGTCGCTCCCGGCGGGTCCGGGCAGCCGTCGGTTGTGGCGCCCGGCGTGCCCCAGCGCGGGAACATGTCGGGCTCGGCCGGGTCGAAGTCGTGCGTGTAGAGGACGTAGACGTAGGGCTCGGCGGGGAACTCGGGGTCGAGCGCGAGCCCCAGGAGGCCCCGATCCCAGAAGTTGTGGACCTCGGTTCGCAGGTCGGCGAACACGGTCGGTGTCGAGTCGTCGAGGTCGGTGAAGACCTTGACCAAACCGCTCTTCTCGGCGACGAACACCCGCCCGTCGTCGGCGAACTCGACGTTCGTCGGCTCGGTCAGCCCGGAGAAGACGACCTCCTCCTCAAAGCTCTCCGGAAGCTCGCTCGCCTGTGCAGGCGCCGCCAGCGTGGCCAACAGGGCCGCACCGACGACCAACGCGACAAGCGCGCCGGGCGAACGTTCCCGCATATTGATAGGCGCCTCGGCCACAGATCCCGGCCCGCCGCCGGGTGCGCAAGCGTACCGCCGCGTCCCCCCGGGCGACTGCCCGGTCGTGATCGGCCTAGAGCAGGTCGACGAAGGTCACGCAGCCGCTGAAGCCGCCACGGTCGAGTTCCGGGTTGCTCCACGCGTCCCAGCACCCGAAGGCCCTGGTTTCGACATAGAGCGTCCGCCTGTTGCCGCTCGAAGGATCGTCTTCAATGACGCACTCCCACCGCGAGTCCGCGGCTTCAACGCAGGACCCTGGCCCAACGTCTCCGAGCGAGGCCGCCAGGGACTCATCGCTGACACCCACGAGAGTGGCGGGCCTGTAGGCGAACAACGCGAGCCCGACCAGCACGAGCAGCACCGCCAGCCCGATCTTCAGGTTCAGCCTGCGGTCCTCTCTGGAACCCATGCGGGGCAGTTCTCCTGGAGCCGCGCCCTCCACGGCCGATAAGGATGCCGGAGGAGGAACTCGAACCCCCGACGAACGTCGGTTTATCGCTCAGCCGAGTCCCTCGGCGAGCCCCTGCCGCCAGCTCGGATACCGGAGCTGCCAGCCGAGCTCGCGCTTCGCCTTCTCGTTCGAGGCACCCCGCACGTCCGTCATCATGATCGTTGCCGCCTCACCGGCCGCCAGCCGCCCCAGCCAGCGTGGGACACGCCTCGGTGGCTTGGCACCAAGCGCGCTCGCCAAGACCGGCAGCCACTCCCCCACGGGCGCGGGCTCGTCGTCGACGATGTAGTAGATGCCCGGCTGGCCGCGCTCGACCGCGATGGCGGTCGCCGCCGCGGCGTCCTCGATGTGCACGTGCGACCAGACGCCACCACCGCCGCCGACGATCGGGAACCGTCGCTTGCGGACCGGCGCCGCCATCACCGCATCCGGAGCCAGGCTGATCCCGGTCCCCGGACCGTAGAAGCCGCCATAGCGCAACGCGAGACCCTCGCCCCAGTCGATCGTCGTCACCGCATCCTCGAGATGGAGGAGCGCCTCCACTACCGGCCGCAGCGGCGCCGGCGGGTTGGGGTCGAGGGGATCGGCCTCGGTCTGCACCGGCCCGCCCGAGCGGGCGTATCGGAAGGCCCCAAAGCTCTGCGCCACGAAGCGCCGTGCCCCCACGGCGCGGCCGGCGGCCAAGAGATGGTCCGTC
>DATMEP010000005.1:0-4613 GCA_035556755.1 Solirubrobacterales bacterium | reverse complement strand
CGACGCCGTCGCCGACAGCATCGAGGAGACCGGCGTCACCGACGTCCGCGAAGGCGAACAGCGGATGGTCGCCCGCCTCGACCCGGCGAGCAAGATCAAGCGTCGCGAGCGGGCGAAGCTATGGGCGGATACGTCGAAGCTTCATCTATTCGATCCGGAGAGCGGCGAGAGCCTGGCGAAGGACGCAGTGCAAGCGTGATGGCGCCGGAGACGAGCGAGGCGATGGCAGCGAAGAGGTAGGCGCGGTCAGCTGCGGCGAGCGACTCGGTCAGGCCGATCGGGTCGCCGACGATCGCCACCAGCAGGGCGGTGCCGAGGACGGCGCCGACCTGGCGGAAGGCGGCGTTGACCGCGCTGGCCGTGGCGAAGCGGTCCTCGGGCACGTCGCGGACGGCGGCCGAGCCGAGGGTCGGGAAGGCGAGGCCGATGCCGATCCCGGTCAGCGTCGCCCCCGGCAGCCAGAGGCCGAGCCAGTCGGGCTCCGCGCCCGCTGAGCGCAGGACCATCACCCCCGCCGCGAAGAGCAGCGTCCCCGGCACGATCACGGCCAGGTGGCCGAAGCGGTCGGCCATGCGTCCGGCCGGGGCCGAGACGATCGTCGAGAAGGCGGGGCCCGGCAGGGTGGCGAGGCCGGCCTGGAGCACCGTGTAGCCCCAGATCGAGGTGAGGAAGAGGACGTTGCCGAGGACGATCGAGAAGAAGGCGGCGGAGAAGAGCAGCGTGCCGAGGTTGCCGAGCCGGAACGAGGAATGGGCGAACAGCTCCGGTTCGACGATCGGACGTGGGTGGCGGGTGCTGCGGGCGACGACTACCGCCAGCAGCGCCGCGGCGGCGCCGAACGAGCCGAGCGTGGCCGCCGAAGTCCAGCCCCAGTCGTTGCCCTCGACGATCCCCAGGGTCACCGCCGCAAGGGCGAGCGCCAGGGCCGCGGCGCCCAGCAGGTCCGGCAGGCGGCTGTCGCGGGGTGGGCGCTCGGCAAGGCTCCGGCGTCCCGCCCAGACGATCGCGGCCCCGAGCGGCAGGTTGACGAGGAAGACGAGGCGCCAGTCGGAGAGCTCGACCAGGGCGCCGCCGAGGGTCGGACCGGTTGCCGCAGCTGCGGCTGCGGCGGCGCCCCAGAGGCCGACGCCGGCGGCGCGCCGCTCGGGCGGGAAGCAGTCGAGGACGATCGCCAGCGAGGCGGGAGCGATCAGCGCCGCTCCAACCCCTTGCATCACCCGGAAGCCGATCAGCAGCTCGAGCGAGGGCGCCAGCGCGCAGAGCAGGCTCGCCGCGGTGAAGATCGCGATCCCGAGCAGGAAGATCCGCTTGTGGCCGAAGCGGTCGGCGAGCCCGCCGGCCGGCACCAGCAGCGCCGCGATCACGACGAAGTAGCCGTCGAGCACCCAGGAGAGCGCGTCGCGCCCCGACCCCGCGTAGGAGGCCGAGATGTCGGGGAAGGCGATGTTGACGATCGTCGTGTCGAGGAAGGCGAGGAAGGCGCCCGCGCAGGCGATCAGGACGGTCGCTCTATGCCCACGGTCATACATCGTCGCCGGGACTATACTATGTCCATGGGCATAGAGTCCATGGAGGAGCCGCGGACTGCGAACCGCGAGAGCCGCGACGGGCGCAAGCGCCTGCTCGACGGGGCCCGGCGCCTGCTTGCCGAGAAGGGCTACGCCGGGATGGAGCTGCGCGACGTCGCCGAGCGGGGCAAGGCCCCGCGCGGCTCGATCTACCACCACTTCCCGGGCGGCAAGCGCCAGCTCGCGGCGGAGGCGGCAGCGCTGGAGGGCACCGAGATCGGCGCGCTGATCGAACGCTCCCTGGCCGAGCACGGCGTGCGTGGAACGCTCGCCAAGTTCGGTCAGATCTTCCACCGCCGCGTCGCCGACCACCCCGAGCGGATCGGCTGCCCGGTCGCCGCGGCGGCGCTGGCCCGGCCCGAAGACCCGGCGCTGGCCGCGGTCGCGACCGCGGCCTTCCAGAGCTGGGAAGAGCCGATCGCGGCGGCGCTGCGCGAGGAAGGCGTCGACGCCAAGGCCGCCGCGACCTTCGCCGGCCTGGTCATCTCGACGGTCGAGGGCGCCCTCGTCCGCGCCCGCGCCGCCGGCGACCCCGCCCCGCTCGACTCGGCGATCGGCGGCCTCGAACAGGCGCTCGACTCCCTCCTCGCCTCCCGCGGCTCATAGCCGCCCACCCGGCGCTGCGCACCGCAACCATGCCGTTTCCGGGTGGTTAGGGTGCGCGCATGCGTAAACGCCTCGGCGCCGCGATCGCGGCCATCTCGACCGCCCTCCTGCTCCTCGCCCCCGGCGCTCAGGCATCGACCGAAGCGGGCTGGAACTGCACCGCCAACGGCAGCAAAGCCGGCTGGACGCTGCTCGCCACCCCGCAGGAGCCCTTGCCCGTCTCGCCGCTCGTGAAGGAGTCCCCCGGGGTGATCGTCGGCTGGGTGGTCAGGGTGGGACCGGGACTCGGCCAGTTCGCCCAGCAGCTTGGCGTGTTCCGCGAGAGCGGCGGCGGTCAGTACACCAAGGTCGCCGAGAGCGCCGTGGAGACCTTCCCCGAAGGATTCACCCAGTACCCGGCTCGCATTCCGGTGCAGAAGGGCGACCTCCTCGGGCTCCACGGCCCCACCGAGACGCTCTACTGCCACGTTGGCCCCTCGGCGTTGTTCGAAGGCGGCATCGCCGTTGGGGAAACCAAGGCCTTCGTGACCGAAGGCGCCTTCAAACCGCCCGTCTCCGCGGTGGTCGAGGGCGACCTGGACGGCGACGGCTACGGCGACCAGAGCCAGGACGGCTGCCCCACGAGCGCCCTGTTCCAAACCGAGTGCCCGATCGTCGCGCTCGACATCGACGCCGTCGAGGTGAGGCACCGCGCGATCCTGGTCGAGGTCGGCGTCAACTCCGAGACCTCGGTCGAGGCGCTCGGAGAGGTCCGCTGGACGGTACGACCGAAAGCACGCGGCGGCGCCAAGCCCTCCTCGAAAGGGCGGCGGGTGAGGGTCGGCCTCAGCGCCCCCGCCAGGACCGTGTTGCCCGGCACGACCGCCGTGCTCCGGGTGCCGCTTCCCCGTTCGGTGCGGCAGCGGCTCGACCGGCTCGCACCGCAGAGGGCGCTGCGCGCGAGGATCGACGTCAAAGGCACGAACCTGGTCCCCTACGTCGGCACGCAAGAGCTGAAGGTCGAGCTGCCCGGCCGAGCGCAGCCTCAGCCGCCGCGATAGACCCCGCAAATCGCGGCTTTCGCAGCCCGTCTTGCCAGTCCCGCCCCGCTGGTACCCTCCGCGGGTAGGCAGTCTGCCTGCGCGTCTTGTCCTTCGAACCGAGGAAGCACGCGCCTTGACTCCGGCCCAGGGGCAGCAGATAGATGGCGACGGCCCGCGCGAGGAATGCGGGGTCTTCGGCGTATACGCCCCCGGCCATGACGTCGCCCGCCTCGCCTACTTCGCGCTCTACGCACTCCAGCACCGCGGCCAGGAGTCGGCCGGGATCGCCACCTGCGAGGGCGGCCACATCACGACGCTGCGCGACGCCGGGCTCGTCTCCCAGGTCTTCGACGAGGAGAAGCTGCGGGCGCTGGAGGGCGACATGGCGATCGGCCACGTCCGCTACTCGACCACCGGTGGCGGCTCCTGGGAGAACGCGCAGCCGGTCTGGCGCGACGACGGCCGCGAGATCGCTCTCGCCCACAACGGCAACCTGACCAACGCGGTCGAGCTCTGGAGCGAGCTGAAGGAGCGCGGGATCTCCTTCCGCGGCACCTCCGACTCGGAGATCATCGCGGCGCTGCTCTCTTCCAGCGACGGGAAGTTCATCGAGGACGTCGTCGCCGAGGTGATGCCGCGGCTGGAGGGCGCCTACTCGACCGTGGCGATGACAAAGCACGCGATCGTCGCCTTCCGCGACCCGCACGGGGTGCGGCCGCTCTCGCTGGGCCGGCTCGAGGACCGCTTCGTCGTCGCCTCGGAGAGCTGCGCCTTCGACATCATCGGTGCCGAGCTGCTGCGCGAGGTCCGGCCCGGCGAGATGGTCTCGCTGACGGAGCGCGGGCTGGAGACCCGGCAGGTGGTGAAGGCCGGCCGGCCGGCGCACTGCGTCTTCGAGCACATCTACTTCTCCCGCCCCGACAGCCGCCTCGAGGGCAAGGTGCTGCAGCAGGTGCGCGGCCGGATGGGCGAGATCCTCTGGCGCGAGGCGCCGGTCGAGGCCGACGTGGTGATCTCGGTTCCCGACTCCGGCAACCCGGCGGCGGTGGGGTTCGCGCGGGCGTCCGGGCTGCCCCGCGACGACGGCCTGATCAAGAACCGCTACGTCGCCCGCACCTTCATCCAGCCGGGGCAGGAGCTGCGCAAGCACGGCCTGCGGCTGAAGTTCAACCCGCTGCCCGAGATCGTCGCCGGCCAGCGGATCGTCGTCGTCGACGACTCGATCGTGCGCGGCAACACGACGCGGCAGATCGTCGGCATGCTGCGCGACGCGGGCGCGAGCGAGGTGCACCTGCGGATCTCGGCGCCGCCGATCCGCCACCCCTGCCACTACGGCGTCGACATGTCGACCCGCGAGGAGATGATCGCCCACGAGCGGACGATCGAGGAGATCGCCGACGAGCTCGGCGCCGACTCG
>DATMEP010000004.1:0-22311 GCA_035556755.1 Solirubrobacterales bacterium | reverse complement strand
ACCCCGTCTACCTCTCGACCAAGAACACGATCCTCAAGCGCTATGACGGTCGTTTCAAGGACCTCTTCGCCGAGGTCTACGAGAGCGAGTTCAGGTCCGACTTCGAGGCGAAGGGGATCACCTACGAACACCGGCTGATCGACGACATGGTTGCCGCGGCGCTGAAGTGGGAAGGGGGGTACGTGTGGGCCTGCAAGAACTACGACGGCGACGTCCAGTCCGACACGGTCGCCCAAGGGTTCGGATCGCTCGGTCTGATGACCAGCGTCCTGATGAGTCCCGACGGCAAGACCGTCGAGGCGGAGGCGGCGCACGGGACTGTTACCCGCCACTACCGCCAGCACCAGGAAGGCAAGCCGACCTCGACCAACCCGATCGCCTCGATCTTTGCCTGGACGCGCGCTCTCGCCGCGCGCGGTCGTCTCGACGAGACTCCCGAGGTGTCACGGTTCGCCGAGACGCTGGAGCGGGTCTGCATCGAGACGGTCGAAGGCGGCGAGATGACCAAAGACCTGGCGCTTTTGGTCGGCCCCGATCAGAAATACCTGACTACCCAGGAGTTCCTCGCCGCGATCGAGATGCGGCTGCAAGAGGCGATGGGCTAGCGCCATCCGTTCAATCACGACTTCAGGAGATAACGATCCAGTGAGCACCCCCGTCAAAGTCACCGTTACCGGCGCCGCAGGGCAGATCGGCTACGCACTGCTGTTCCGCATCGCCAGTGGGCAGATGCTCGGCCCCGACACCCCCGTCGAGCTGAGCCTGCTCGAGATCCCCGACGCCGTCAAGGCGGCCGAGGGCACCGCGATGGAGCTGGAGGACTGTGCGTTCCCGTTGCTCAGCCGCATCGACATCTTCGACGACCCGAAGGCGGCCTTCGACGGCTGCAACGTCGGCCTCCTGGTCGGCGCAAGGCCGCGGGGGCCGGGGATGGAGCGCTCCGACCTGCTCGAGGCCAACGGCGGCATCTTCAAGCCGCAGGGCGAAGCGATCGCGGCCGGCGCGGCAAGCGATGTCCGCATTCTGGTCGTCGGCAATCCGGCCAACACCAACTGCCTGATCGCGATGTCGAACGCCGACGGCGTCCCGCGTGAGCGGTTCACCGCGATGATGCGCCTCGATCACAACCGCGCCGTCGCACAGCTCGCGAACAAGCTGGGCAGGCCATTGTCGAGTGTCACGAACATGACTGTCTGGGGCAACCACTCGACCACTCAGTACCCGGACCTGGTCAACGCCAGGGTCGACGGGTCAAGTGCCTGGGGCGCGGTCGACGACGAGGCCTGGATCGTCGACGAGTTCATTCCCAGGGTCGCGAAGCGCGGGGCGGAGATCATCGGGGCGCGTGGCGCCTCGAGTGCCGCTTCGGCCGCCAACGCGGCGATCGACCACGTCAGGGACTGGGTGCTCGGCACGCCTGAGGGCGAGTGGGTCTCGATGGGCGTCGCCTCGGACGGTTCCTACGGGATCGAGGAGGGTGTCGTCGCCGGACACCCCTGCAGCTGCTCGGGTGGGGAGTGGCGCATCGTCGAGGGCCTCGAGGTGCCGGAGTTCTCACGACCTCGCATCGACGCCACGATCAAGGAGCTGCAGGAAGAGCGCCAGGCCGTCAGCAACCTGGGCCTGGTTTAGGGCCGATCAGCTGGGGCCCTAATGGGGCCTGTCCGGTAGGGGTGGAGCGTCTTGTACTTTTTCCGCGGGGGCGACCTCGGACGGCCGCACCCTGTCTTCGGAAAAAGTTAAGTGGAACCCCTACCGGACAGGCCCCTCCGGGCGATTATTTGGAAGCGAAGTACTGGCGCCCTTTCTTCGTCACCCGTCCCTCTTTCTCCATGTCGCCGAGAACCCGGTACAGATAGTTGGGCTTGATTTTCATCGTTTTGGCGATCTCCGACGCGCTGATGCCGGGGCTGCCCTCGACCAGCGCGACTGCCTGATCGGCACGGGTACCGCCTTTGCGGCGGCGACGGCGAGGAGCGGCGGTGGCGGTTGCAGTGGCTTTTTTGCCCGAACCGCGCGGACGACCGGGACGGCGACCCGGACGGCGACCGGGGCGTTTGGTGACTTTCTCACCCAGCCCGGCAAGAACCCCCTCGAGGCGCTTGCGCTCGTCATCCAGCTCGGCGAGGCGCTCTTTTACCCGGTCCCTGACCTCGTCGAGTACGTGAGTCGTGCTTGGCATTTCGTTCCTTTCCATCCCTTCCGCCCGAGGCTTCGTGGGATCGGCAGCTATCTACAAACCGCAGTGTCGCATAGTCACAGTGGGTGTGTGCAGTGACATGGCCGATTGGCCCATGTGACCCTGACCATTCGTACCCACCCCGGGGATTGGGGAAACGGTGGCGAGATGTGTGTGCGCTCAGCCCTGGCGGTTGCGCGGCAGGGTGCGGAAGACCACGTCCCAGATCGGAGAGGAGACGCCGTAGCCGAAGCGGTGATCCTGGAAGTGATGGCGCATGTGCTGCTCGCGCAGGCGCTTGCCAAGGTTGGACTTGGGCACAAAGTGGTGCACGTAGTAATGCGTGTAGTCGTAGACGAGGTAGCCGCCGATCAAGCCCGCGAACAGCGGATAGGCCGCCGGCGCACCGAAGATGAGCATGAAGGCGGCGAAGAAGAGCGCGGCCAGCGGGATCGAGACGGCCGGCGGCATCACCAGCCGCATCCTGTCGTTGGGATGGTCGTGGTGGATGCCGTGGATGATGAAGTGCATGCGCCGCCCAAAGGCGTTGTCGGGCTCCCAGTGGAAGAGGAGCCGGTGCAGCCAGTACTCGGTCAGGGTCCAGATGCCGACCCCCCCTGCGGTGAGCAGGGCCAACTTCCAGACGGCGAGGCCGCGGTCGGCTCCCAGCCACTCCATCGCGACGATCACGGGGGCGAAGACGATCGCCGGGATCGCCGGGTGCACCCGCGAGAAGAAGTTGAGGAATTCGCTCTCGAAGAGCTGCGGGGAGGCCGAGAGCTGCTCGCTGCGGTTCCGGGCGTCCATCCAGAGTCGAATGCTAGCGGCCGGTGGCGGCGTGCCCGCTCCGCGAGGGCCTAAACCTCAGACGGGTGATTTCACAGCCGCAATTCGCGGGAAAGATGTGACGGACCTGTTTCAAGATCGTTGCGCTTTGCGGGATCGACCGTCACGAAAGCGTCACGAGAGTGCCAACATCGCCGCCGTGCCGCGCAAGCCCAAGCCACCGACCTGCGACGACTGCTACTTCCGCAAGAACCAGCTCTGCGCGTTGGAGCTCGAGGAGCCCTGCACCACCTTTCGGCTCAATCGTCCCGAGGGTCTCGTTCCGCCCCGGCAGCCGGTTCTCCTCATGCGCCCACCTCGCTGGGCGACTCAATCCAGCGCTGCGTAGGGCGGCGACGGGGTTGCCTTGCCGGCGCCTCGCGAAGCGGGCACCGCAGAGTGATTCCGGCCGCGAAGCGGCAGACAATTCCACCGCCGCAGGCGGTGGTAGGCAACCGGCAAGGCAACCCCGTCGCCGCCCATGGTGGCTATGGTTTCGCCATGCCTGAGAGGGACTTGTTCGCGAACTTCGCGCGGATGCGGAGGGAGATGGATCAGATGCTGGGTGGAGCCTGGGGTCGCACTACGTATGTGAGCCGTCGCAGCACTGGCTTTTCCCCGAACGTGGACGTCTACTACTGCGGGGACCCGCAGCGGGCGGTTGTGAAAGTCGACCTGGCCGGAGTCGACATGGACCAGGTCGGGATCGAGGTCAGTGGGCGGCAGCTGGCGATCGTCGGGGAACGGCCGGTGCAGGAGACCGAAGGCCGCGTCTACCAGCAGGTCGAGATTCCGTCGGGGCCGTTCCGGCGCGTGGTGGAGCTGCAGGTCGACGTCGACGCAGACCGGGCCAAGGCCACCTATGACGACGGGGTGCTGCGGATCGACCTGCCGCTGCGCGATCCCGCCGAGGCGACCCGGCGGGTGCCGATAGGGCGCGAGTGATGGAGGGCTCACCGGCCCTCGAAGTGGTCGAGACGCCGCTCGACGCGGAGGACGCGATCCGCGCCAGCCAGCCGCTGCCCGACGCGCTGCCGGTGCTGCCGCTGCGCGAGACGGTCACCTTCCCCGAGACCCTGACCCCGCTGGCGGTCGGCCAGGAGCGCTCGATCAAGCTGGTCGACGACGTCCTCGGCGCCAACCGGATGCTGGTGATGGTCGCGGCGCGCGATCCCGAGGACGAGGAGCCAGGCCCCGACGGCCTGTTCGAAGTCGGCGTCGTCGGCGTCGTCGCGCGGATGCTGAAAGTGCCGGACGGGACGCTGCGCATCCTGGTCCAGGGGACGCAACGGGTGCGGCTCGGCCCCTACGTCGCCGAGGAGCCCTACCTGGTGGCGCGGATAACCGAGCTGCCCGACGTGGTGCAGGAGGGCCCGGAGCTGGAGGCGCTGAGTCGCAACGTGCAGCGGACCTTCTCGGAGATCGTCGAGCACATCCCCTACCTGCCCGAGGAGCTGCAGATGGCGGTCGCCAACATCGACGACCCCGCCGCCCTCGGTCACCTGATCGCCGGCGCGCTGCGGATCTCCACCGAGGAGAAGCAGGAGTTGCTCGAAGAGCTCGACGTGGCGGCGCGGCTGCGTCGTCTCTCCCAGATCCTCGCCCGCGAGCTGGAGGTGGTCCAGCTCGGCAGCCAGATCCAGTCCCAGGTCCAGTCGGAAGTCGACAAAGGACAGCGCGAGTTCTTCCTCCGCCAGCAACTGAAAGCGATCCAGGACGAGCTGGGGGAGGGCGACGAGCAGCAGGCCGAGGTGAACGAGCTGCGCCAGCGGATCGAGGAGGCCGGTCTGCCCGAGCACGCGCAGAAAGCGGCCGAGCGCGAGCTCTCGCGGCTGGAGAAACTCCCGCCGGCGGCGGCCGAGCACGGCGTCATCCGCACCTACCTGGAGTGGCTGGTCGAGCTTCCCTGGTCGGCGCACACCGAGGACAACCTCGACATCGCCCACGCTCGCGAGGTGCTCGACGCCGACCACTACGACCTCGAGAAAGTCAAGGACCGCATCCTCGAGTACCTGGCGGTGCGCAAACTGAATCCGGACTCGCCGGGGCCGATCCTCTGCTTCGTCGGTCCGCCCGGCGTCGGCAAGACGAGCCTCGGCAAATCGATCGCCAAGGCGCTCGGGCGCGAGTTCGAGCGGATCTCTGTCGGCGGCGTCCGCGACGAGGCGGAGATCCGCGGCCACCGCCGCACCTACATCGGCGCCCTGCCGGGGACGATCATCCGCGCCCTGCGCGACGCCGGCTCCCACAATCCCGTCTTCATGATCGACGAGATCGACAAGATGGGCGCCGACTTCCGCGGCGATCCCTCCTCGGCGATGCTCGAGGTGCTCGACCCCTCCCAGAACGACAGCTTCCGCGACCACTACCTCGATCTCGAGTTCGATCTCTCCGCGGTGCTGTTCATCGCCACCGCCAACATCCTCGACACCATCCCGGGACCACTGCTGGACCGGATGGAGACGATTGAGCTGGCCGGTTACACGCTGGAGGAGAAGCGGCACATCGCCCGCCGCTACCTGGTCCCGCGCCAGATCGAGGCGAACGGGCTGAAGCCCTCCCAGATCGAGTTCTCCGACTCGGCGCTGACCGCGATCGGCGAGGAGTACACGCGCGAGGCCGGCGTCCGCAACCTGGAGCGGCAGATCGGCACGATCTGCCGCAAAGCGGCGCGCGAGGTCGCTGAAGGCAAGGCCAGCGGCAAGGTGAAGGTCTCCGGCAAACGCGCCCGCGAGCTGCTCGGGCGGCGCCGCTTCTTCGCCGAGCAGCGGCGCCGCACCAAGGTCCCCGGCGTTGCCACCGGCCTCGCCTGGACGCCGACCGGCGGCGACGTCCTCTTCATCGAGGCGACGGCCATGCCCGGTTCGGGCAAGTTGACGATCACCGGCCAGCTCGGCGACGTGATGAAAGAGTCGGCGCAGGCGGCGCTCTCCTACGTGCGCGGGCACTGGCAGGAGATCGCGCCCGCCCTCGACGAGGACTGGTTCGCGACCCACGACATCCACATCCACGTTCCGGCCGGGGCGGTGCCGAAGGACGGCCCCTCCGCCGGTGTGGCGATGACCGTCGCGCTTGCCTCGCTGATCTCCGGCCGGCCCGTTCGCAACGATGTGGCGATGACCGGCGAGGTGACGCTTACCGGGCAGGTGCTGCCGATCGGCGGGCTGAAGGAGAAGTCGCTGGCGGCGCAGCGGGCCGGGATCAAGCGGGTCCTCGTGCCCGCGCGCAACGAGGGCGACGTGGCCGAGATTCCCGAGCACGAGCGCAGCGAGCTGGAGTTCGTCTACGTGGACGAGGTTTCGAAGGCGATCGAAGAGGCGCTGGCCCGCTAGCGATGGAGGCAGCGGAGGCCCTTGCCAGGGGCAGTCTCTCGACGTACCTCGAAGCGCTTCGCGAGGCGGTCCGGGCCCGCTCCCGCGCCTTCTGGATCGTCGCCGGCCTCACCCTGCTCGCCGCCGGACTGCGCTTCGCCACCCTCGGCGCCCAGGCCTACCACCACGACGAGATCGTCACCGCCAGCCGCGTCCTGCGTGGCGACTTCGTGCACGCGATGGAAGCGGTCGGCTTCAGCGAGTCGGCGCCGCCTCTCTACTACGCGCTGGCCTGGGCCTGGACGCAGCTGACCGGGACCGGCGAGTTCGGTCTTCGCTCGCTCTCCGCCCTGGCCGGTGTGGCGACCGTCCCGGTCGCATACCTGCTCGGTGCCGAGCTGCGCGGGCGCCGTGCCGGAATCGCGGCCGCAGCGCTCGTCGCCGTCAACCCGACGCTGCTCTGGTACTCGCAGGAGGCGCGCGGCTACGCGCTCCTCGTCCTCCTCACCTCGCTCTCCCTTCTCTGCTTCCTGCGGGCGCTCGACCGCGGCGGGCGGCGAGACATGACCTTGTGGGGCCTCTTCTCAGGGCTCGCGATGGCGACCCATTACTTCGCCCTGTTCCCTGTCGCAGCCGAGATCGCCTGGATGCTGCGGCGCCGCGGCCGCGGCGCGTCGCGCGGTCTCTGGGTCATCGGCGGCTTCGCCCTCCTGCTGGCGCCGCTGGCGATCCACCAGATGCTGCAGGGCCACGCCGAGTGGATCGGCGGCCACAGCCTCGGTCACCGCCTCTGGGAGATGGGCGTCGTCTTCACCGTCGGCGAGATCGGCGACATCATCGCCCGCCCCGAGCGACCGGCGCTGGCGCTCGTTCCGGTGGCGCTGATCGTTTCGCTGCTCGGCCTGCTGGCAGCACGCGGAGACGGCCGCGAGCGGCGGGCGGGGGGGAAGGCGCTGGGGATCGCCGCTGCAACCGTCGCCATCCCGGTGGCTCTGGCGCTGCTCGCCCCCGACAAGGACTACGTAATCGCGCGCAACCTGCTGCCGGCGCTGGTTCCGCTGCTGGTCGCCGCCGCGATCGGGGCGACCCTCCACCGGGCGCGCCGTGCGGGCGTCGCCCTCGGCGTGGCGCTGTTCGTCTACTCGCTCGGCTTCTGTTTGGCGACCAGCTTCTCGCCGGGCCTGCAGCGACCCGACTGGGAGGCGGTCGCGGCGCGGCTCGGCGAGCCCGAGGCGCCGCGGGCGATGGTCAGCTGGACGCTGGGGCACGCTTCGCTCCGCTACTACCTCTCGACCGGCTCTTTCCAGGCTCGTCCGGAAGATCGCTATGCCTGGTTCGTGCACGAGGTCGACTTCGTCTCGGACGGGCCGGTGCCGCCGGTCCCGGCCCGCCTCTTCGGCGGCCGCTTCCGTCAGGTCGGGTACGAGCGGGCCGGACGGCTCTACGTCAGGCGCTACGCGCTTCCCGGCTCCGATCTGGCGCACCTGCGACTGCGAACGATTCGAGGCGCGGACCTGAACTTCCGCTCGAACGGAGTTCTGCTCGACGGCATGGGGCCACCCTGACGCCCGGACACCCGGGAAGGGTTTAGGGCTATCCTCAGCGGGAACCGAACGATCACCAGCGAGGAGAAGGCATGGCCAAAGCATCCAAGGCGACCCACACCGCTGATCGCGCCACCGATCTCTACTCGGCCGCGCGTGAGAATCCCTACGTGCAGCGCTTGATCGAGGACGAAGAGCTGCGCGACAGCCTTCGCAACGCGTTCGAAGCGGCACGTGGCGCCTACTCCCGGGCTACCGGCAACGGCAAGGGCCCGGTCAAGGCCGTGACCAGCGACAAGAAGGTGCAGAAGGACCTGCGCGAGGCAGCCGAGAGCCTGCGCGACGCATCCGAGCAACTGCGGGCCCCGAAGCGGCGCCGCAAGCGGGGCCTACGCCGCCTGCTCCTCTTCGGCATCGTCGCCGGCGTGATCGCGCTGGTGCTGAGCGAGGACGCGCGCAAGACCGTGCTGGACGCCCTCTTCGGCGCCGAGGAGGAGTTCGAGTACACCAGCACGACCTCCATTAACGGGGCTTAGCCCCGCCGAGCGCCGGGCCACCCGCCCGGCGCTCGCCGTAGACTCACCTTGATGGAGGCTGCGACCAAAGAGCGCGAGCTGAGCGGCGAAAAGGCGCAGCGCATCGTCGACGCGATGCGCGACAGCGTCGCCAAGCGCGGCGCCGCCGGCTCCACCTTCGAGCACGTAGCCCGTGAGGCGGGGGTCAGCCGCGGCCTGCTCCACTACTACTTCGGGACCAAGGAGCGGCTGCTGGTCGAGGTGGTCCGCCGCGACGCCGAGATCCGGGTCGCCCGGCTCGACGAACCGCTGGCCCGCGCGGAGACGGTCGACGACGTGATCGACGTCCTCGTCGCCAGCCTCACCGACCTGATCGAGAACGAACCCGCCTTCTTCCTCCTCCTCTACGAGCTGTTCAGCGCCGGCCGGCGCAACCCCGACATCCAGCGCGAGGTCGGTCAGCTCTTCGACCGCACCCGCTCGCACGTCGCCGAGGTGCTGCGCTCGAAGGAGCGGGAGGGCGTGCTCAGCCTTCGCTACGAAGCGGAGGCGATCGTCGCCTACCTGTTCGCGGTCGGCGACGGCTTCGCTCTGCAGGCGCTCTCCGATCCCGATCGGGACATCGACGCCGCCCTTGCCGCCGGTGCCGCCGCCGCGCGCTACCTCCTCGGCAGCGAGTAGCGCGCCCGGTTTGCCGGTTCGAGTGATCGTCCTCACAGACGCCCGGTCGCCCGTCGTAGAAGCTGGCTGACCAGCCAATGCACGACGCGATGATCCAGATGGCGGGGTTCCTGGGGCGGAGGCGCCGCTGGGTCGTTGCGATCTGGGTCCTGGTCGTCATCGCGGCGCTTCCCCTCGCCGCCCGCCAGACCGAACACCTGACCGGGGGCGGCTTCGACGTGCCCGGCAGCGAATCGCAAGCGGTCAGCGACGCGTTGCAGAGCGAGTTCGCCGATCGCAACGACGGCATCGCCGTGCTCCTGCGCGCCGAGCCGAGTGCCAGCCGAGCCGAGCGCGCCGCCGCCGTCCGGCGGGTGCGGCGCGAGGTCGCCACCGCCGACGGCGTCATCCTGCCGCCCGCGGCGGCCCGGCGTGGCGAGGTGCAGCTGCAGCGCACCGGCACCGCCCTGCTGCCGCTCGCGAGCAGCGTCGCCCCCGACGCCCAGGTCGACTCGGCGGTCGAGCTGCGCGAAGGGCTCGATCCCGGCACCGCCGAGGGTGGGGTGACCACCTATCTGGCGGGGCAGGCGACGGTCTGGGCCGGGATGCAGGAGCTCTCCAAGGAAGACCTGGCCAAGGCGGAGGGCAGCGGCTTCCCGATCGTCGCCCTGATCCTGCTCGTCGTCTTCGGCTCGCTCGCCGCGGCGGCGCTGCCCCTGACCCTGGGCTTCGTCAGCGTGATCGTCACCGGGGCGCTGATCTACTTCCTCTCGCTGCAGATGTCGACCTCGGTCTTCGTCACCAACATGGCGTCGATGATCGGGATCGGCGTCGCGATCGACTACTCGCTCTTCATCCTCGCCCGCTACCGCGAGGAGCGGCGCGCCGGCCGCGACTGCGACGAGGCACGGGCCGAGGCGCTCGCCACCTCCGGGCTCGCCGTCGCCTTCTCCGGGCTCGCCGTGATCGTCTCCCTGGCCGGGCTCTGGATGGTCGACAACCAGGCGCTGCGCTCGATGGCGCTCGGGGCGATGACCGTCGTCGCAGTTTCGATCCTCACCGCCACCACGCTGCTGCCGGCGCTGATCGCGATGCTCGGCGACCGCGTCATGCCGGGCGGGATCGTGGCGCGGGTGCTGAGGTTCGTGAAGTACACGCTCCTGCGCCGCCCGCGACCCTCCCCCGGGGCGACCGCCGGCGGAGGCGGCCCCGGCTTCTGGGACGGCTGGGCTCGCCGCGTGATGGCTCGGCCCTGGCTCGCCGCCATCGGCGCCGCCTCGATCCTCCTCTTCCTCGCCCTGCCGGTGCTCTCGCTGGAGACCGGGACCGAGCCGATCGAGCAGTTCCCCAAGGACAGCGACGTGCGGGTCGGCAACGAACTGGTCTCCGAGCAGCTCGGCGGCGGCGCCGACCCGGTGCAGATCGTCGCCACCTTCCCCGCTGACGCCGACCGTGCCGCGGTCAACGCCTTCTCGGAGCAGCTGCGCACGATGCCGGCCCTCGGCTCCGTCTCCCCGCCCTCCTACTCGGGGGATAGCGTCCTGATCGAGGCGACCCCCGCGTCGGCCGGCGAGTCTGGGGCAAGCGCCGTGGTCGAGCGGCTTCGCGACACGATCGTGCCCGCGAGCGAGTTGGGCAGCGTGGCGACGGTCTCGATCGGCGGCGAAACGGCGCGCACCGACGATGCCCGCGCCCAGATCTCCGGCTCGATGTGGAAGATCATCGGCTTCGTCCTGGCGCTCAGCTTCCTCGTCCTGATGGTGATGCTGCGCTCGCTGCTGCTGCCGTTGAAGGCGGTCGTGATGAACCTGCTCTCGATCGGCGCCGCCTACGGCGTCCTCGTCGCGGTCTTCCAGTGGGGCTGGCTGGACGGCTTGCTCGGCTTCGAAAGCATGGGCGCCCTCGACACGATCAACGTGCCGCTGATCTTCGCCATCGTCTTCGGGCTCTCGATGGACTACGAGGTCTTCCTGATGTCGCGCATCAGGGAGCGCTACCTGCAGCACGGCGACAACGAGCGGGCGGTCGCCGAGGGGCTCGCCTCGAGCGCCCGCACGATCTCCTCGGCGGCGCTGATCATGAGCTCGGTGTTCGCAGTCTTCGTGCTCACCGGCGTGCCCTCGATCAAGGAGCTGGGCCTGGGCTGCGCCGTCGCGATCGCGCTCGACGCGACGCTGGTGCGGCTGATCCTGGTCCCGGCGGCGATGAAGCTGATGGGCAGCTGGAACTGGTGGATGCCGTCCTGGCTCGACCGCCTCCTGCCCCGGCTCAGCTTCGAGGGCGGGGAGCCCGAGCCCGAGCCGGCCGAAGCCTGAGCCGAGGGCGGCAGGCTACGATCCCCTCCATGGGAGCGGGAGCGGCTGTGCAGATCGGAGACGATGTCGCCTTTGCGGGGGCGGCGAGGCAGGCGGAGATGGTGCGCGCCGGCGAGGTCTCCCCGACCGAGCTGGTGCGGCTCAGCCTGGACCGGATCGGTCGGCTCGACCCCAAGCTGAACTCCTTCCGCAAGGTCTTCGCCGAGAAGGCGCTGCTCGAAGCCGAGCAGGCCGAGGCGCGGTTGCGGGCGGGCGAGGAACGACCCCTCTTGGGCGTGCCGATCGCGATCAAGGACGAAGTCGACGTGGTCGGCGAGGTGAAGACCAAAGGCACCGATGGCTTCACCGAGCCGGCTGCGGCGGATTGCGAGATGGTGCGGCGGCTGCGCGAGGCGGGCGCGATCGTCGTGGGCCTGACCCTGCTGCCGGAGATGGCGATCTGCGGCTTCACCGAGTCGGCGACCTACGGCGTCACCCGCAACCCCTGGAACCCCCAGCACACCCCGGGCGGGTCGAGCGGGGGATCGGGAGCAGCGGTCGCCGCCGGCCTGGTGCCGATCGCCTCGGCCGGCGACGGCGCGGGGTCGATTCGCATCCCCGCCGCCTCCTGCGGGCTGTTCGGCCTGAAGCCGTCCCGCGGCCGGGTCTCGCTGGCTCCATATCTCGAAGGGTGGCGGGGCCTCGCGGTCGAAGGCTGCCTCAGCCGCAACGTGCTCGACACCGCGCTCTGGCTCGACGTCGTCTCCGGCGGCTCGCAGGAGCCCGAGGCGCCGCCACCGCCGGAGCGGCGCTTCGTCGAGGCTGTGAAGCAGAGCCCTGGAAAGCTCCGCGTCGCCCACTCGACCCTGGCTCCCCGCGCCGTGGCACCGCCGATCCTGACGGAGGAGGCCAAGGGCGCGGTGGCCGATGCGGTCGAGTTGCTGGGCGGGCTCGGGCACGAGGTGGTCCAGCGCGACCCGGACTGGGGCGGGATCGGCAACAACATCACCGCCCGGTTCCTCGGCGGGGTCGCCGAGACCGTCGAGGAAGTCCCGCATCCCGAGCGGCTCGAACGGCGCACCCGCGGCTTCGGTCGCCTGGGTGGCCTGTTCCCCAAAGGCCTCTATGAGCGCGCCATGGGCGCCGGCCGCGCCGCCGACGCAGCCCGCGTCAACGCGATCTTCGACTCCCACGACGTGCTGGTGATGCCGGTGATGGCCGGCACCGCGCTCCCGGTGCGGCGCTGGGAGGGCCGCGGCGCGTTGCGGACCGTGCTCGGGATGAGCCGCTTCTATCCCTACTGCGTCCCCTGGAACCACCTCGGCAACCCGGCGATGTCGGTGCCGCTGGGCTTCGCCCCCGACGGCATGCCGCTCGCGGTCCAGATCGTCGGCCGCCCCGGCGCCGAGGCGACGCTCCTATCGCTCGCCGCCCAGCTCGAGGCCGAGCGCCCCTGGGCGGACAAGCGCCCGCCGATCTCTTGAGACGCTAGATCCACGAACCCGCAGGCGTGGGAGAAGCCTGGCCGGCCTGCGGTCGAATTGACACCCCAAGAGCTTTGCTCTTGGGGTGAACGATGAGCGCGGCCTGCGGCCGCGCAATCACCGGATTGCATAGGCCGCTTCGCGACATTCGCCCGCAGGCCGGCCAGGCTTCTCTCTCAAACACGTCCCGGAATTGCCAAGGCTGCGGGCGTGGTCCAGGGTTCCAAGCTTGAAGGAAGCTTCAAGCCGAAGCGATGCTTCGGAAGCGGAGATTCGAAGCTCAGCGTGCTTCGAAGGGGGTGGCGGCCGCGGCCGCCACCCCCTCCCAGCCGGGGGAATCGATTATTTAGCCCGGGAAGACCTTGCGCATCCGCGCCAGCTCGCGGATCGAGCCGCGCGGGCGGATCCGGCGCTGCAGCATCATCTTCAGTGGGCTGGCATCCGGCTTCGCCGAGGCGATCCAGTCGATCCAGCTGGTTTCCAGGACGACGCTCGGGTCCGGCGCCTCGCCGGCCTCGGCGCGGGTCGAGCCGTTGTCGATGACCAGGTGCCAGGGGTCGGCGTCGTTGAAGCGCCACTGGTAGACGAGCCGCGAGCCGTTCGCCGCCGCCGGGTCGACGACGCGCGTGATCAGGTCGAAGTAGAGCTCCTGCACCTCCGGCGAGGGGTGGGGCCTGGCGGCCTCCGCGGGGCCGAGGACGCCGGCCTCCATCAGCTTCACCTGTCGCTTCGCGACCTCGTCCTCGGACTCCTCCGGATCGAAGGGGAAGACCCCGGGGGGCATCTCCTCGGTCGGGTAGCCGATCGTCCGCCAGCGCTGGCGGATCAGTTTGAGGCCGAAGGCGTAGATGTCCTCCAGCGAGAAGCCGTAGCACTCGGTGTACTCGCGGTCCATGTTCGGCGGGTAGAAGACGGCGGGGCCGTAGGGCAGCACTTCGCGCAGCAGGTCGGTCACCGCGGCGCGGTTCTCCTCCCAGCCGGGCCGCCCTTCGGCGAGCAGTTCGGAGAGCACCTTGACGCCGAAGCCGATGTGGCGCTGCTCGTCGCGGGAGACGTTGACCATGCCGGAGCTGAAGCCGGGCATCGACTCTTCGGAGGAGAAGAAGTCCTCGATGAAGTGCTGGCCCGGCTGGGCGAGGGAGCCCTCGACGATCAGGTGGTAGAGGGTGATCGCCTGCGCGTACTTGGGCAGCGAGCGGTCCTTGCGCAGTTCCTCGGCCATCAGGTCGAGCCGGTCGAAGACCCCGCGGTAGCCCCAGTTGAGCTGCGGCAGGGTGGAGGCGAGGGTCGCCTGGATCGAGTCGCCGCCGACCCCGATCACCTCCTTGAAGAAGCGGTGGAAGAAGACCGAGTGGCGGACCTCGTCGACCTGCTGGGTGGCGAGGAAGTAGCCCTGCTCCTCGGTGGGCGCCGCGGTGATGTAGGGGGCGAGGGTGTCGGCGACGCGGTCCTCGCCGTAGAAGAACATCGAGTAGATCCACATCGCCGAGCGCCGCTGGATGTCGCTGAGCGCGTCCCAGCCCCTGCGGTCCTCGGAGAAGTCGATATCCATCGCGCTCCAGTTGCCCTGCTCCCAGCGGCTGTAGAGGTCCTCGTAGGTGATGTTGTCCATCAGGTTCTGCGACGCGACGCTCATCTCTTCTCCTTCGGCTGGAGCCTCTCCGGGGGTGGGCAGGCGGTCCTCTGCGGCTTTCAGTGGAGAGGTTACCGTGCCCCTGGCCAGCCAGCCAGTCCAGCCGTGTGCGACCTGGTCACACAGCGGCGGGAGTCTCGATCTCCCGCTTGAGGATCTTCCCGGTGGGGCCCTTCGGGAGGTCGTCGAGGAACCAGACGACCCGCGGGTACTTGTAGGCGGCGATCCGGTCTTTGACGTAGGCGCTGACCTCCTCGGGGCCCAGCTCCTCGCCGTCGTGGAGGACGACCGCGGCGCCGATCTCCTCGCCCCACTCGTCGTGGGGGATGCCGAGGACGGCCGCTTCGCGGACCTTCGGGTGCTCGTAGAGCACCTCCTCGACCTCGCGCGGGTAGACGTTGTAGCCGCCGCGGATGATCAGGTCCTTCTTGCGGTCGACGATGTAGAAGTAGCCGTCCTCGTCGGTGCGGGCCATGTCGCCGCTGTGGAACCAGCCGCCGCGCATCGCCTCCGCGGTCGCGTCGGGGCGCTGCCAGTAGCCCTTCATGATGTTGTGGCCCCGGATCACGATCTCGCCGACCTCGCCCTGTGCAACCGGCTTGTCGTCCTCGTCGACGACCTGCATCTCGACTCCCTCCAGCGGGGTGCCGATAGAGCCCGGCTTGCGCTCCCTGCCGGGGTGGTTGGAGGAGGAGACCGGCGAGGTCTCCGAGAGGCCGTAGCCCTCGAGCACGATCGCGCCGAAGGCCCCCTCGAAGTCGCGTAGGACCTCGACCGGCATCGAGGCGCCGCCGGTGACGCAGGTGCGCAGCGCCGAGGTGTCGAAGCTCTCGCGCTCGGGGTGGTGCAGGAGCGCGCCGAACATCGTCGGCACGCCGTAGAAGTGGGTGACGCGGTCGCGCTGCATCGTCGCCAGTGCCTCGCCGGGGTCGAATTTGGGGACGAGGGTGAGGCAGGCGCCGACCCGCAGCGACGCGTTCATGCCGACCGTCTGGCCGAAGGAGTGAAAGAGCGGCAGGGCACCGAGGACGACGTCGCCGGCGGCGATCTCGCAGGTCGTGCGCGAGGAGATCTCGGCATTGCGGGAGAGGTTGGCGTGGGTCAGCTCGGCCCCCTTCGGCTTGCCGGTGGTGCCCGAGGTGTAGAGGATCACCGCGGTGTCGTCGTCGGCGGCGCCGGCGAGGCCCGGCGCCGACTCGACCCCCTGCAGCATCTCGGCGAACGAGCTCGGCTCGACCTCGATCGGCTCGGCGCCGGCCTCCGCGGCGCCGGCTCGCGCCTCCTCGGCAAAACCGTGCCAGGCGAGTAGCAGCTTCGTCCCCGAGTCCTCGAGGTAGAAGGCGATCTCGCGCCGCTTCAGCAGCACGTTCATCGGCACGACGATCCCGCCGGCGCGCAGGACCCCGTAGTAGGCGACCGGGAACTCGGGGACGTTGGGCAGCATCACGCCGACCCGGTCGCCCGGCTTCTGCCCCTTCTCGGTCAGCAGCGCCGCGAGGCGGGCGCTGCGGTCGTCCAGCTCGGCATAGGTCAGCTCGTTCTCGCCAAGCCTGACCGCCGGGCTGTCCGCTGCCCGCTCGGCGCTTTCGGTGACGATCGATGCCAGGTTCATCCCACTCTCCCCGGAGGGCAGTGTAGGCGCTTATCTCGACTCGAGGACCGGCGTCGCCGCCGCCGCATCGGCCACCGCGGCGTTGCGGCGGCCCATCGCCCAGGCGAATGCACCGCCGGTGAAGAGCATGAAGGTGGCGTAGACAGCCGCGGGGATCGCGACGTCGTCGGCGAGGGTGGCCCCGACCGCGATCGCCAGCGCCGAGTTGTGGATGCCCAGCTCGAGCGCGATCGCGGTCGCCTGACGGTTGTCGAGCCGGGCCAGCTTCGAGATCGTGTAGCTGAGGAGCATCGCGGCGACGTTGAGCGCGAGCGCGGCGCCGGCGACGTCGGCGAGGTTCTCGGCGACGGTGTCGTACTCGCTGGCGATCGCGCCGACGACGACGATCGCGAAGAGGCTGAGGGCGATCCGCTGCACCCGCGGGTAGACGGCTTCGATCCGGACCGGATTGCGGCGCCGCATCTCCATCCCGATCGTGACCGGGACGATCGTGATCGCGAAGACGCGCGCGACCACGCCGATCATGCTGACGTCGCCGACCTCGGTGGCGCCGAAGTGATTGGCGGACAGCTCGAGGAAGAGGGGGACGGTGATCATCGCGCAGACGCTGCTGATCGCGGTCATCGTCACCGAGAGCGCCGTGTCGCCGCGCGACAGGTGCGTCAGCATGTTGGCCATCATCCCGCCGGGCGAGGCACCGAGCAGAACCAGCCCCACCGCCAGCTCGGGCGGCAGGCCGAACAGCTCTGCCATCGCGAGGGCGAGCAGGGGCGAGATCAGGGCCAGGTTGAGCATCCCGATCCCCACCCCGCGCGGGGCGACGAGCACGCGCCGGAAGTCCTCCCGGGTAAGCGTCAACCCGAGGCTCCACATGATCACCGCGATCGCGGCGGGCAGCACCACGGAGGTGAGGACGGGACTGTCCATGGTCCCGACGCTAGTGATCCGGGAGCGATCGGGTGTTCAGCTCTGAGCGTCCCCTGCCGCCATTTTGCTCTGCAGTTCCGTAGCATGGCCCGCCGTGAAGGCGATTCTCACCCTGACCGCGCTGTGCTTGGCGCTCGTGGCCGCAGGTTGCGGCGACGACGACGACTCGACCACCGCCGCGACCGAGTCGACCGCGCCCGAGGCTGCCGCGACGGTCGACACGAGCAAGAAGCCCAAGGTCGAGGTGTCGGCAGGCGCGCCGCCGAAGCAGCTGACCGAGGACGATCTGGTCGAAGGCGACGGCGCCGCCGCCGAAAAAGGCGACGAAGTGACCGTGCAGTACGTCGGGGTCGGCCACAAAAGCGGCGAAGAGTTCGACGCCTCCTGGGACCGCGGCGAACCGTTCACCTTCCAGCTCGGCGCCGGCCAGGTGATTCCCGGCTGGGACCAGGGAGTCGAAGGGATGAAGGTCGGCGGCCGCCGCGAGCTGGTCATCCCGCCGAACCTCGCCTACGGCGCCGCTGGTGCGCCGCCTGCGATCGGCCCGAACGAAACCCTCGTGTTCGTGGTCGACCTGGTCGGCGTCAACTAGCCTCGAAGCGGTGATCGCGGAGCGGTTCGCGGCCCAGGCTCTAGCCGGGCCGCCCCTGTCCGATCCAGCCGCCGTCGCCGGGCGGTTGCTCGCAGTGCAGGGACAGGACCCGCGCGGCTTTCGCCTCGCGGTCCGCGCCCGCACCGAGGGGCTGTCGGCAGCCGACGTCGAGCGGGCGCTGGGCGAGGAACGCGCCCTGCTCGTCACCTGGCTCAACCGCGGCACCCTTCACCTGGTGCGCAGCGAGGACTACCCCTGGCTGCACGCGCTGACCACGCCGCCGCTGCTCACCTCCGCTGCCCGCCGCCTGAGGCAGGAGGGCGTCTCGCCGGCGGACGCCGAGCGAGCTGTGGCGACAATCGAGCGGGCGCTGGCGGATGAGGGCCCGCTCACGCGCGTCCAGCTGAAGGAGCGCCTCGATACCGCCGGCGTCTGGACCGATGGCCAGGCGCTCATCCACCTCCTCTTCCTCGTCACCCTGCGCGGGATCGCGGTGCGCGGCCCGATGGTCGGCAAGCAGCACGCCTACGTCCTCGTCCGCGACTGGCTCGGCGAGCCGAAGGCGGTCGACCGCGACGCCGCCCTGGCCGAGCTGGCTCGCCGTTACCTGGTCGGGCACGCTCCGGCCGACGACCGAGACCTGGCGAGGTGGGCCGGCCTGCCTCTGCGCGACGCCCGGGCCGGCATGAGTGCGATCGCCGCGGAGCTGGAAGAGGAGGACGGGTTGGTGCGGCTCGCCGAGCGCCCTGCGGCAGTGGCCGACGGGATGCCACCGCCACGACTGCTCGGCGCATTCGACCCGGTCCTGCTCGGCTGGGTCTCGCGGGAGGAGGTCATCGGGCCGCACACGAGCCTCGTCACCCGCAACGGGATCTTCCACCCCTTCGTGCTGGTCGACGGGCGCGCCATCGGCAGGTGGCGGTTCGCCAAGGGCAAGGTCTCCCTGGAGCCCTTCGAGCCCGTTCCCGCCGCAGCGGTGGCGGCCCTGGAGGCCGAGGCCGCCGACGTCGAGCGCTTCCTGGCCGGTGCCTAGCTTGTCCGGCTCCCTCCTGATCCCGGCTCGCTTCAACGGTCCGCAGCGCAGCGGCAACGGCGGCTACGCGGCGGGCGCCGTGGCGACCTTCCTGGGGGGAGCGGTCGAGGTGAGTCTGCGCAGCCCGGTCCCGCTGGACACCGCCCTCGACGTCACCGAGGGCGAGGGCGGCGCCCTTCGCGTGTCGGACGGGGGCACGCTGGTCGCCGAGGCACGCGCGGTCGATCTCGATCTGGAGACCCCGGGCCCGGTATCCGTCGAGGAGGCGCGACGGGCGGTCGCGCTTTACCGCGGTCTGGAGGACGGCGAGTTCAGCCACTGCTTCGTCTGCGGCCGCGCGCGCGAGGACTGCCTCGGCGTGTTCGCCGGAGCGGTCGAGGGCCGCGACGTCGTCGCGTCGACCTGGACCCCGCCCGAGTGGGCCGCGGACGAGGACGGCCGCGTCCGTCCCGAGCTGATCTGGGCGGTGCTCGACTGCCCCACCTACTTCGCCGCTTACCGTGAAACCGAGGAACTGCCGATCGCCTTCCTCGCCCGCCTCACCGCCCGCATCGAGGCGCCCGTCCTCGCCGGCGAGGAGCACGTCGTCATGGCCTGGCCGCTCGGTGCCGACGGCCGCAAGCACCAAGCCGGCTCGGCCGTCCTCAACGCCGACGGCGAGGCCTTAGCCGTCGCCCAGGCCCTCCTGATCGAACCGCGCCCTGAGCTGTCACGCTGACTCCGTTTGCCAGCCTGAGTCGCGAGATCGAGCGATCCGCTCGATCTCTGCTGGCAGCACCTCGTCCACCCAGGTCGAGAATTTCGCCACGCTCGACGATTTGATCCGTCCGAGCCAAATCGCGTCGGCGATGCTCTTTCTCGAATCTAGGTCCTTCTGGATCCCTTGGACGAACAGCACCACGATCACCGGGGTCAGTCCGAGCCACAACAACGACGTATCCCACGCCAAGAAGGCCATCAAGCCGAGCAGGGGTGGGACGACGGCCATCCTCAGTTCTCCCTCGGCACGAAGCCGGTCGACCTCCGCAAACAACTGAGCTTGATCGCCTACCAGCAGCGTCGCGGGCAGGTCCAGCTCGCGCGTTGCCTCGAATTGAGCTTCCTCCGCCCTCCTGCGAAGGCCGTCAGCGAGCTTGCGTTTCACCACGTCCGGGAGCGTTGAGCTATCAATCGCCGAGCGCCCTCGGTTGAAGCTCATATCCAGCCTCTCGTCACCGCGGACGTTGAACCCGCCCGCGAGAAACCCTTTGGGCCCAAGCACCTGCCAAGCCGCCTTCAAGATACGCGATATCTCTTGGGAGACCGAGCCGGAGAGATAGGCCACCACACCGGCGGCAATGGCGATCCAGATCGGCCCTATCCGCTCCATGAGGTCGTATATCGAGCCGGTGATTCCGTTTTCCGGTGGCCGATCGAGGTTGGGGTCGACCAGCAGCCATACCAGGAGCATCCACATGTAGCCGGCGATAACCGGGGCTCGGAGATCGCGGAAGCCGGGTAGCGCGCTGGCGAGGATTTGCATGGGCGGGAATCCCATCAGATTCCCCGGGGACGATCAAGGAACTCCTACTAATCTGGTCCTAGGCCAGCTTCGGACTCTGCCAGGGCTGGGCGAGGCGGCTCGCCAGGTCGTCGGCGAGGCCCTCGACAGGGACGCGGACCTGTTCGAGCGAGTCGCGGTCGCGCAGGGTGACGGTGTCGTCTTCCATCGTCTGGTGGTCGACGGTGATTCCCCAGGGGGTGCCGATCTCGTCCTGGCGACGGTAGCGCTTGCCGATCGAGCCGCCCTCGTCGAACTCGGCCGGGACGCGGCGGCGCAGCTGCTCGAAGAGCTCGCGCGCCTTCTCCGGCATGCCCTCCTTGGAGACGAGGGGGAGGACGGCGACCTTGACCGGGGCGAGGCGGGGGTGGAGGCGGAGCACGGTGCGCTGGCGGCCCTCGACCTCCTCGACGTCGTAGGCGTCGACGAGGAAGGCGAGCGCGGCGCGGTCGGCGCCGGCGGCCGGCTCGATCACGTGGGGGACGTAGCGCTCTTTGGTCTGCTGGTCGAAGTACTCGAGCTTCTCGCCGCTGAACTTGGCGTGCTGGGTGAGGTCGAAATCGCCGCGGTTGGCGATCCCCTCCAGCTCCGACCACCCGATCGGGAAGAGGTACTCGACGTCGCTGGTCGCCGAGGAGTAGTGCGAGAGCTCATCGGCCCCGTGCGCCCGCACGCGGAGGAACTCGGGGCGGATCCCCAGCTCGGTGTACCAGCGCTCGCGCTCCTCCATCCAGACCCCGTGCCAGCGTTCGGCTTCTGCCGGCGGCACGAAGAACTCCATCTCCATCTGCTCGAACTCGCGGGTGCGGAAGATGAAGTTCCCGGGGGTGATCTCGTTGCGGAACGACTTGCCGATCTGGGCGATGCCGAACGGCGGCTTCTTGCGGGCGAAGCCGAGCACGTTCTTGAAGTTGATGAAGATCCCCTGCGCGGTCTCCGGCCGCAGGTAGACGGTCGAGCCCTGTTCGGCGACCGGCCCGACGTGCGTTTCGAACATCAGGTTGAACTGGCGCGGCTCGGAGAGCTCGCCGCCGCACTCGGGGCAGCGCAGCTCGGCGTCGGGATCGCCCCCTTCGGCCTCGACCGCCTCGCGCAGATGGTCCTCGCGCCAGCGCTTCTTGCAATCGCCGAGGCACTGGACGAGCGGGTCGGTGAAGCCCTCCAGGTGGCCCGAGGCCTCCCAGACCCGCGGGTGCTGGAGGATCGCCGAGTCGAGCGCGACGATGTCGTCGCGCTCCTGCAGCATCGCCCGCCACCACTCGGCTTTGACGTTGTTCTTGAGCAGGACGCCGTAGTGGCCGTAGTCGTAGGTCGAGCCGAGCCCGCCGTAGATCTCCGAGGAGGGGAAGACGAAGCCGCGCCGTTTGCAGAGCGCGACGATCTCCTCCATCGTCACCTCGTCGGGGCGGGTCTCCGGGGCGGCTGCCATCGAGGCGAACGGTATAGAGAGGGCGCGACGTGGGCGCTGCGGCCCGAGCTCTCCGCGCCCGGCTGCGATAATCGCCCGCCGGAATGCCGATCTACGAGTACAAATGCGACAACGGGCACGTCTTCGACGTGATCCAGAAGATGGCTGACGAGCCGCTGACCGAGTGCCAGGAGTGCGGCGCTCCAGCCCGCCGAGTCCTCCACCCGGTCGCGATCCACTTCAAGGGCTCGGGCTTCCACAACACCGACTACGGCAAGAAGAAGAGCGGCGCCAACGGCGGCAGCTCGGACACGTCCAAGGACTCCAAGGACACGAGTTCCGACTCGAAGTCCTCGGACTCGAAGGCGACGACCTCCGCCGCCAAGAGCGAGTAGAGGGCGAATAGGGTCGCCTCGCCGGTGCCCACCACCGCCTGCGGCGGTGGAATGAAGTGCCGCTTCGCGGCTGGAATCACCCTGCGGGGGCCGCTTCGCGAGGCTCCGGCGAGGCGACCCTATTCGCCTAGGAGGCGCTTGACGGCGCGGCGGCGCTCCGACTCGGGAACTTCGATCGAGCCGGAGGGGCCCGGCGAGCAACCCGCGTTTTCGCCTTTGCAGAGGACGTCGGCTTCGCTGTCGCCGCCGATCCCAGCCGCCAGGATGAGTTGCGGCATCGTGAGGAAGCCCATGTCGCTGACGAAGGCTTTCGGTGCCTCCCAGCCGATGATCGGGCCCTTGACGAAGTTGTAGGGGAG
>DATMEP010000003.1:0-48934 GCA_035556755.1 Solirubrobacterales bacterium | reverse complement strand
AACACCGACGCGCAGGCGCTGCAGGCCTGTGACGCCGACATCAAGCTCTCGATCGGCCAGGAGCTGACCCGCGGCCTCGGCGCCGGCGGCAACCCCGAGGTCGGGGCAGGAGCCGCGGCGGAGAGCCGCGACGAGATCAAGGAGGCGCTGAAGGGCGCCGACATGGTCTTCGTCACCGCCGGCGAGGGCGGTGGCACCGGCACCGGCTCGGCCCCGGTGATCGCCGAGATCGCCAAGGAAGAGATCGGCGCGCTGACCGTGGGCGCGGTCACCAAGCCGTTCGAGTTCGAGGGCAAACGGCGGATGCAGCAGGCGCTCGAGGGCATCGAGAAACTGCGCAACAACGTCGACACCCTGATCATCGTCCCCAACGAGAAGCTGCTGCAGGCGGTCGAGCGCCGCACCTCGGTGCTTGAGGCCTTCCGCCAGGCGGACGACATCCTGCGCCAGGGCGTGCAGGGCATCACCGACCTGATCACGATCCCCGGCCTGATCAACCTCGACTTCGCCGACGTGCGCACGATCATGCGCGACGCAGGCTCGGCGCTGATGGGCGTCGGCGCCGCCTCCGGCGAGACGCGCGCCGTCGACGCCGCCAAGGCGGCCGTCACCTCGCCCCTGATCGAGGAGTCGATCAAGGGCGCGACCGGGATGCTGCTCAACATCACCGGCCCCGAGGATCTCGGCCTGTTCGAGGTCAACGAGGCGGCCCAGCTGGTCCAGGCCGAAGCCGACGACAACGCCAACATCATCTTCGGCTCGGTCGTCGACCAGTCGATGCGCGACGAGGTCCGCGTCACCGTGATCGCCACCGGCTTCGAGGGCTTCGAGCTGCTGGCCCGCTCGCCGCAGCGGGTGCGCCGCCGCTACGAGAGCCGTCCGCGGATCTCGGCCGACGACACCGACATACGCAAACTGCGCGTGTCGGACGACGACATCGACGTTCCAGGGTTTCTCAAAGACTGAGTGCGTGGGGCCGTCGGGGGTCCCTTCCCAGGCCGCTTCGCGGGAGTTCCTGGGAAGGGACCCCCGACGGCCCTCTGGCAGCACGTCGGTGAAATAGCCTTGCGCGTCGATGAAGACGCCCCTGCACGAGAAGCATCTGGAACTGGGGGCGAAGCTGGTGGATTTCGCCGGCTGGGAGATGCCCATCTCCTACGAGGGCATCCGCGAGGAGCACGCGGCGGTGCGAACACACGCCGGCATGTTCGACGTCTCCCACATGGGCGAGGTCGAGGTCGAGGGGCCCGGCGCCCCCGCCTTCCTGCAGCGCGTCCTCTCCAACGACGTCGCCGCGATCGGGCTTGGCGGCGCCCAGTACTCCTGCCTCTGCGACGAGGAGGGCGGCGTCCTCGACGACCTCTTCGCCTACCGGCTGGGCGGCGACCGCTACCTGCTCGTCACCAACTCCGCCAACCACGAGTCCGACCTCGCCTGGCTCGGGCGCTGGAGCCGCACCTTCGACGTCGCCGTCCGCGACGTCGCCGACCGCTACGCGATGCTGGCGGTGCAGGGCCCGCACGCTCGCGGCATCGTCTCTCGCACCCTCGGCATCGAGCTGCCGCCGCGGATGCGGGTCTCGACTGCGCGGATCGGAAACCGCCCGGCCCTCGTCTGCGGCACCGGCTACACCGGCGAGGACGGGGTCGAGCTCCTGATCGACCCTGGGATCGTGCCGGCGATCTGGGTCGAGCTGCTCGATGCCGGCGTCGTCCCCTGCGGCCTCGGTGCCCGCGACACGCTGCGGCTCGAGGCCTGTTTCCACTTGCACGGCAACGACCTCAGCCCCGATCGCAACCCGATCGAGGCCGGACTCGGCTGGTGCTGCGCCGAGGCCACCGGGTTCGTCGGGTCCGAGGCGGTCGCGCGGGCGCGCGCCGAGGGCACCGCCGAGAAGCTCGCTCCCTTCAAGATCGAGGGCCCCGGAATTCCCCGCCAGGGCAACCCGGTGCTTTCTGGCGAGGAACAGGTCGGCATCGTCACCAGTGGCAGCTTCTCTCCGTCGCTCGAGATCGGGATCGGGATGGCCTACGTTCGCGCCGACCTCGCCGATCCCGGCACCGAGATCGAGATCGACGTACGCGGCAAGCGCCGCGCCGCCCGGGTAGCTTCCAAGCCCCTCTACGAGAAGGAGAGATGACGTGGACGAGGCGAATTACCCCGACGACCTGCTCTACCACGACCAGCACGACTGGGCTCGACTGGAGGGGGACGACCACGCCGTCTTCGGGATCACCTGGTACGCGCAGGACAGCCTCGGCGAGGTCGTCTTCTACGACCCGCCGGTGGTCGGCGCGACGATCGACAAGGACTCCTCCTACGCCGAGGTCGAGTCGGTGAAGGCGGTCTCGGACGTGATTGCGCCGCTCTCCGGAGAGGTCGTCGAGGTCAACGACGCGCTGGCCGACGCGCCCGAGAAGATCAACGAGGAACCGTACGGCGACGGCTGGCTGGTCAAGGTGAAGCTGACCCAGGCGAGCGAGGCCGGTGCCCTGCTCGACGCGGCGGAATACCGCAAGCTGCTGGAAAACAACTGAGGCGGCCCCGCCCCGGGCTTGCGTAGCCTTAGCTGCGTGAGCCGCTACACCTCAGCCACCCCGGCCGACCGGGCCGAGATGCTCGCCGCGATCGGCGTCGACTCGGTCGACGCGCTGTTCGAGCAGGTCCCCGAGCCGCTGCGGTTGGACCGGCCGCTGGCGCTGCCGCAGGGAATGAGCGAGGCCGACGTGTACGAGCGCCTGGCGGCGCTGGCCGAGCGCAACGCCGACGCCGAAAAGGAGATCTGCTTCCTCGGGGCCGGGATGTACGACCACTATGTGCCGGCGATCGTCGACGCGATCACCCAGCGCTCCGAGTTCCTCACCCCCTACACGCCCTACCAGCCGGAGATCTCCCAGGGGGGCCTGCAGGCAATGTTCGAGTTCCAGACGATGATGTCGGAGCTGACCGGCCTGCCGGTCTCGACCGCCGGTCTCTACGAGGGGCCCTCCTCGGTCGCCTCCGCCGGCTACCTCGCGATGGGGACGACTGGCCGGCGCCGCTTCGTCGTCTCCCGGGGCCTCCACCCGCACAGCCGCGAGACGCTCGCCACCTACTCGGAGGGCTACGGAGCCGAGATCGAGGAGGTCGGGCTGGAGGCCGGGGTCACCGACGCCGCCGCGCTCGCCGCAGCGGTCGACGGCGAGACCGCTGCCGTCTTCCTGCAGAGCCCCAACTTCCTCGGCGCGGTCGAGGACGTGGAGGCGCTGGGCGCCTCCGCCAAGGAGCACGGCGCGCTGCTGGTCGTCGCGGTCGACCCGATGACGCTCGGGGTGCTGCGACCGCCGGGCGAGTGCGGGGCCGACATCGCTCTCGGCGAGGGCCAGCCGCTCGGCAACCGGCTCGACTTCGGCGGTCCCTCGTTCGGCTTCTTCTGCGGGGCCGAGGCGCTGATCCGGAAGATGCCGGGCCGGATCGCCGGCGAAACCGACGACGTCGACGGCCGCCGCGGCTTCGTCCTGGCGCTGCAGACGCGCGAGCAGCACATCCGGCGCGAGAAGGCGACCCACAACATCTGCACGGCGCAGGCGCTGAACGCGCTGGCGGCGACGATTCACCTCGCCTGGCTGGGCCGCGAGGGCTACCGCGAGCTGGGCGAGCTGCTGGTACGGCGCACCGCCTACGCGCGCGGGCGGCTGGCGGCGGTGGAGGGGGTCGAGCTGCTGCACGAGGCGCCGGTCGCGCGCGAGTTCGCGGTCCGCCTCGCTGCGCCGGTCGACCGGGTGCTGGAGCGCTGCGCCGAGCAGGGGATCGCCGCCGGCTACCCGCTCGGTCGCGAGTACCCCGAGTACGAGGACGGGTTGCTGGTCGCGATCACCGAGCGCCGCAGCCGCGAGCAGATCGACGCGCTCGCCGAGGCCCTCGGCGCCGTGATCGCGGCCGAGCGGGACGACTTATCCGTCCATGCCACGGATAAGTCGTCCCAGACTCAGGAGGTTGGGCGGTGACCCTCGCCGAGACCCCGATGCAGCGCGAAGCCGCGCAGACGATCTTCGAGAAATCGAAGGCCGGTCGCCGGGCTGCCGTGCTGCCCGACGCCGGGGTGCCCGAGCCGCCGCTCGAGGAGCTGATCCCGGCGAAGCTGCTGCGCGGCGAGCCGGCGCGCCTGCCAGAGATCGCCGAGCCGGAGATCGTCCGCCACTACAACCGCCTCTCGCGCCGCAACTTCGACCTCGACACCGGCTTCTACCCGCTCGGCTCCTGCACGATGAAGCACAACCCGCGCCTCAACGAGCGGGTCGCGGCGCTGCCCGGCCACGCCCGCCTGCACCCGGCGCAGGACCCGCGCCGCGCCCAGGGAGCGCTGGAGCTGATGTGGTTGCTGCAGGAGTCGCTGGCGGAGATCTGCGGCCTGCCGCACGTCAGCCTGCAGCCCTCGGCCGGGTCGCACGGCGAGCTTGCCGGCCTGTTGCTGACCCGCGCCTTCCACGCCGACCGCGGCGAAACCCGGACCCAGGTGCTGGCGCCCGACACCGCCCACGGCACCAACCCGGCCTCGGTGACGATGGCCGGCTACGAGGCGGTCAAGGTGGCGAGCGACGAGCGGGGCGGGGTCGACATGGACGACCTGCGCGCCAAGGTCTCCGACGACGTCGCCTGCCTGATGCTGACCAACCCCAACACGCTCGGCCTCTTCGACGAGAACATCGCCGAGATCGCCACCCTGATCCACGAGGCCGGCGGCACGCTCTATTACGACGGCGCCAACCTGAACGCGGTGATGGGCCACTCGCGACCGGGCGACATGGGCTTCGACATCGTCCACGTCAACCTGCACAAGTCCTTCAGCCAGCCGCACGGCGGCGGCGGCCCCGGTGCCGGCCCGATCGCCGTCTCCGAGCGGATCGAGCCCTTCCTGCCGCGGCCGCAGGTGGTCAAGCAGACGGGCGACAACGGCAGCGGCCCCTTCTACGACCTCGATCTCGACCGCCCCAGGTCGATCGGGCGGCTGCGTGGCTTCCAGGGCAACTTCGGCGTCTTCGTCCGCTCCTACGCCTACATCCTCAGCCTCGGCGCCGACGGCCTCGCCGAGGCTTCGGAGACGGCGGTGCTGAACGCCAACTACCTGAAGGCGCGGCTGGCCCAGGGGCGCGCGGGCAAGCACCTGCCGGTCGCCTTCGACCGCCACTGCATGCACGAGTTCGTCCTCTCCGGCAAGCCGATGAAGCGCGAGCTGGGCGTTGCGACGCTCGACCTGGCCAAGCGCCTGCTCGACTTCGGCTTCCACCCGCCGACCGTCTACTTCCCGCTGCTGGTCGAGGAGGCGCTGATGGTCGAGCCGACCGAGACCGAGACCAAGGAGAGCATCGACGCCTTCGCCGAGGCGGTCGAGGAGATCCTCGCCGAGGCCGAGCGCGATCCCGAGGTCGCCAAGCAGGCCCCCTACACGACCCCGGTCCGCCGCCTCGACGAGGTCAAGGCAACCCGCAAGCCGGTGATTCGGCAGCGCTGAGGCACGAACTCTCAGATCTCCAGTTGCGTTAGGGTCCCCGCCTATTAGTCAAGGATTTCTTTGCAATAACGACGGAAGGCGCGTGGGCGATGAAGTCAGCGGAGTCATGGAGTCGATACATCCTGCTTCCCGAGGAGGGAGCCATCGCGCCCTCCGGTCCGGCGGCGGAGCTGCTGGACCGGCTGCCACGGGCGCGCAGCATGGGTCAGCCCGAGGTCGCCTCACTCGATGCGGTCGAGGGCCTCGAGGTGACGGTCGTCGACACCGTCAGTCCCGATGGCCCGAGGCTGGTCGAGGCCAACGCGGAGATCGCCGACATGGTCAACCGCAGCCGCGCTCCCCTGCGGATGATGCCGCTGGTCGAATTCGCACCCCCCGATCCCCCGCTGCGGGTGTATGACGAAGCGGCTTTGACCGCCTCATCGGGAGGCACGCCAACCTCTCCGGTCGAAGTCGAGTTCACCTGTACCGACGCGGCGACGGGGGCGGGGCTTGCCGGCGCCCGCGTCCTCGCATACACCGACTTCTTCAACGAAGTCGGTGCGGAGGGGCTTACCGGTGCCTCGGGCACGCTCACCCTCACTCTCACGCTCAAGGAAGGGAAGATCGAGCGGCTCTATGTCTACGCTCCCCAGACGGGGACTGCGTACTGGGGTTGCTTCATGCACTCGTTGACGGTCGGCGGCCCGGTCGCGGTCTCGCTGACCCCGGTCGACCTCTCCTATGTCGACAGCGTCCGTTACTACTACGGAAGCTCCAAATTCGACGCGGAGCGCGGGGTCGAGGTCGGCGTCATCGATACCGGCGTCGGGCCGCACCGAGACCTGACCGTGATCGGCGGGGCCAACACCGTCATCGGAGAGTCCGCCGGCGACTTCACGGACCCCCGTGGCCACGGTACTCACGTGGCTGGCCTGATCGGGAGCGGGGGAGCGCCACCCACCGGCCTTCGCGGTCTGGCACCCGGCGTCCGCCTGCGTGCCTACCGGGTGTTTGCCAAACCCCCGCCTCCACCCGCGCGCCCCGGCGGCGCGACCAACTGGGCGATCCAGAAAGCGATCTACCGTGCCGTGGAAGATGGCTGCGACGTGATCAACCTCAGCCTTGGCGGTGGCCCTCACGATCCGGCGGTCGAACGGGCGGTCATCGATGCGCGCAAAGCGGGGATGCTCGTCGTCGTGGCCGCCGGAAACGACACCCGCTTCCCGGCCAGCTTCCCGTCGGTGTACCCGGCGGCGACCGCGGTGACGGCGATGGGTCGGAGGGGAACCTTCCCGGTTGGATCGCTCGAAGAATCCAAAGTCGCCCAGTTGCCAGAGGGAAAAGATCCAGACGAGTTCCTTGCGTCCTTCTCCAACGTCGGCCAGGAGGTGTCCGTCACCGCGCCGGGTGTCGGCGATCTCTCGACCCTGCCGGGCGATCGATTCGGACCGATGAACGGAACCTCGATGGCAGCACCGGTCGTGGCCGGTGCGGTCGCCTGCCTGCTGTCCAAAGAGGCGGCGGTCTACGAGATGGCCCGCGACTTCGCGCGCTCGGCCGCGATCGAGAATCTCCTGCTGGAAAACTGCCGCTCGCTAGAGTTTGGGGCGATATACGAAGGGAAAGGAATGCCCGACCCAGCGGTCGTGTAGTTGATGGCCCGTTACGTGCTGATGTCCCAGGACGAAAGTCCGCAGCAGGCGGACATCGACCTGATCGAGCGCTCGAGCGGCGTCACGGTTGTCGATCGCAGCGCACGTGGGCTGTTGGTGGACGCCCCCGACGAGACAGTGCGGGAGCTGAGCGCACAGCTGCCGAATTGGACGGTGGCAAACGAGGTGACCTACGCGCCGCCGGAACCGCAGTAGACGCCGGTTGGCGATCGTGCCCCTGTCGTCTCAGAGATCGGGCAGCTTCTGCCGTAGCTCCAGCACCGGGGCGAAGAGGTCGCCGTGGCGCTGGATCCGCTCGAGCACGTCGCCTGCCTCGAAGACGAGGGAGTCGCGGTCCTCGTGTTCGAGCGCCGTCTCGACCTCCTCCCAGGTGACCGGGGTGGAGGCCGTCGGCCGTTCCCGCGCCCGCAGCGAGTAGACCGCGATCGTCGTTTTGCGCTCGTGGTTCTGCGACCAGTCGACGAAGACCTTGCCCTTGCGATCGACCTTTTTCATCTTCGAGACGACCTGGTCGGGGGTCTGCTTTTCCAGCAGCTGGGCGATCGCTTTGGCGAAAGGTTTGGTCTCCTCGTAGCTGGCGGCAGTGTTGAGCGGGACGTAGACCTGCAGCCCCTTCGAGCCCGACGTCTTCGGGAAGCACTCGACCTCGAAGTGCCCGAAGAGGTCGCGCAGCCGCAGCGCCACCCGGCAGCAGTCGAGGATGTCGGCGGGCGGGCCCGGGTCGAGGTCGAAGGCGAGCACGGTTGGGCGCTCCAGCTTTTTCGCCAGCGAGAGCGAGGGGTGCAGCTCGATCGCCGCCAGCTGCGCCATCCAGACCAGGGTCGGCAGGTCTTCGCAGACGCAGAAGTCGATCTCGCCGGTCTCGGCGGTGATCCGGGTCGTCTTCACCCACTCGGGCCGGTGCTTCGGGCAGCGCTTCTCGAAGAAGGCGGCCTCGGTGTCCTCGACGCCCTCGGGGAAGCGGCGCAGGGTCAGCGGTCGCCCGCGCAGGTGGGGAACGATCGCCGGCGCCACCTTGGCGTAGTAGTCGACGACCTCGCCCTTGGTGAAGCCCGCCTTCGGGTAGAGAACCTTGTCGAGGTTGGTGAGCTTCAGCTCACGACCGTCGACCTCGACCACGCGGTCCGAGGCCACCGGCTACTTGGAGGATTTCGCTTTGGCGCGTTTCGCCGGTTTGCTTCTCGGCGCGGCTTTGCGCTTTTTCTTCGCCGCCGGCTTGGCGGCTTTCTTGCCGTCGCCTTTGACCGCCGCGATGCTTTCCTCCAGCGCCGCCATCAGGTCCGGGGCCTTGGTCGCCTTGCGCTCCTCGGCCGGCGGGGCGACGACCTCCTTGCCCTCGGCCTTGCGTTCGATCATCTCCAGCAGCTGCTCGCGGTACTCGTCGCGGTAGGCGGACGGGTCGAAGTCCCGGGTCAACGAGTCGATCAGCTTCTCCGCCATCTCGACCTCCTGCTTGGCGACCTTCGGCTCCTTGTCGGGGAGCACGTCGTCGAGGTCGGAGGGCGGCACGACCTCGTCGGCGAAGCGCATCGTGGTCAGCGTCAGCACGCCGTCGGTCGGCCGGATCGCCGCCAGGTGCTCTTTGTTGCGGAAGACGAAGCGGGCAACCGCGACCTTGCCCGATTCCTTCATCGCTTTCGCCAGCAGCGAGTAGGCCTTCTCGGCGCCCTCGGCCGGTCCCAGGTAGTAGGGGCTGTTGAAGTAGATCGGGTCGATCTCCTCGAGGTCGACGAAGTCCTGGACCTCGATCGCGCGGGTCTTCTCCGGCGCCAGCGCATCCAGCTCGTCCTTGCTCAGCGGCACGTACTGGTCCGGGGTGATCTCGTAGGCCTTGACGATGTTCTCGTAGGGGACCTCCTCGTCGGTCCCTTCGGCGACGCGGCGGTGGCGGATGCGGGCGCCGTCGGACTCGCGGATCTCGCGCAGCCCGATGTTGCGCCGGGCCACGGCGCTGTAGAGCTTCACGGGCACGTTGAGGAGCCCGAAGCTGATCGAGCCGCTCCAGATCGCTCTAGCCATCGGCATTCACTACCCGGATTCTGGCAGTCGCGCACGGGTCGCCGTCATCCATTCGCCCTCGCGGGACGCTTCTTGCGTCCTCACCCCGGGCAGCACCAGCCCTCGATCTGCGGGAAGGCCGCGTTCTGCGCGCCCGGGGCGAACTCGGCCGAGATCCCGCCGATCGCCCGCACGCGACCGCCGCCGCCCACCGGGATGAAGAGCCACTGGTCGGCGTCGGGCCACGGGATCAGCAGACGCCGTCCGTCCGGGGACCAGGTGAGATCGGGCAGGCGGCCCGGCGCGGTGAAGAGCGGACGCAGCGAGTCGTCGGCGGGATCGATCAGGGCGAGTTCGCTGCGGGGCGGGCGGGCTCCCCGCGCCGGCAGGCCTAGCAGGACGGCGATCGTCTTGCCGCGGGGCGAGAAGGAGGCGTCGCTCACGGTGGCTCCAGGCGGCAGCGGGATGCTGCGCGTTGGGCCGAAAGCCAACTCGTCCACGAGCTTCCCGACGCCGACGTCGCGGAGCAGGAGGGACCGCCGCGTTGCCGTGAGCAACTGCGAACCGTCCGCCGCCCAGTCGAGGCCCGCGGTTCCGGCCGGCGTTTTGGCGGAGCCGACGGTCTGGCCGCTGTCGGCGTTGACGACGCGAAGCCCGCCACGGTCGTCGAGATAGGCGAGGAGGTGCGGGCCCTGGGGCGACCAGACCGCCGGCACGGGGGCGACGCCGCGGTCGAGCAGGGAGTCGCCGACCCCGTCTCCGGCCACCACCCGCAGGGCCTGCCCGGCTCGGTAGGCGATCCGGAAGCCCGAGGGCGACCAGAGCGGATCGGCGACCGGATCGGCGGCGGAGAGCGACCAGCGCACGGTCCCGTCCGGCTCGACGGCGCTCAGGGCGTGCCCGGAGGCGGCCGCGACGAATAGCCCGCGCGGAGACCACGTCGCTTCCGCATAGTCGCCGAGCAGCCGGCGGGAGCCGTCCGGCTGGACGACCCACGGTCCCTCCGCCGAGTCGACCAGCAGGCGTCCGCCGCCGGGGACCTCGGTCAGCGCCGGCTCCGCGTCCTGGACCCCGGCGGTGAAGACGTCGTCGATCCAGTCGCGAACCGCCGCGCCGGCCGGGGTGAGGAGGAGGGCGGCGAGCAGCGTCGCCGCGGCGAGCGCGACGGCGAGGCGCGGCAGCACCGGCCGCGTGGCGCGCTGGCGCCGGTCGAACGCCGCCGTCGCGACCCGCAGCCCTCGACGCTCGGCATCGTCCGCGGCCGGTACCGGCGCCTCGTGCAGGAGGGCTCTGAGCCGGTCCTCGCTCACGACTCCTCCCCGAGCATGCCGCCGAGCCGGTCGAGGGCCCGTCGCAGTCGCGAGTTGACCGTCCCGCGCGGCAGGTCGAGCATCCGCGCCACCTCGCCGGGGGTGTAGTCGAGCAGGTAACGGAGCACGACGACGGCGCGTTGTTCGACCGGGAGCTGGGCGAGCGCCTCCATCACGTCCTCGCCGATCGTCTCCGCTGGCGGGTCGGCTGCGTGGCGCTCGTCGGGATCGCCGGCCGAACGCCGCAGCTCCTCTCGCCGCGCCCAGTCGATCGCCCGGTTGACGACGATCCGGTGCAGCCAGGGGCCGAAGGGGCGGCGGCGGTCGAAGCGGTCGAGGGCGACGATCGCGGCGAGGAAGGCGTCCTGGGCGACGTCCTCGGCGGCGGCGCCGTCGTGGACGACCAGGTACGCGGCCCGGTGGGCACGCCGCCAGTGCGCGGCGTAGAGATCCGTGAGCGCCTCGCGCGAGCCGCGCTGGGCCTCGCGGACGAGCTTCCGCTCGGCGCGCGCCGACAATGGCTTCGTCCGTTCGGTCCGCTCGATCGCGCCGCTCTCAGTACCCAACCCTCACCTCTTTCGCGGAACATCTCAATCTTCGCCCACTTCCCGAGCGAGAAGTGCGATCGCGCGCCCAAGCCGCGTCTCGGTCCCCGCGGCGAGCGGGCCACGCGGAAACTCGACCACGAAGGAGTCGGTGCCGGGGAAGCGGTGGTTCTGCCAGTTCGGCGCCGTGCCCGCCAGCCACGGCAGGCGACGGAAGGGCAGCCGGGCCAGGCGCGCGAAGCGTCGGGCGGCCGGGACGCTTCCGTCCCAGGCACGCACGAGGGGGTCCGCCGCGTGGTGCTGGTGGAACCAGATCGTCACCTCGGGCCTCAGTCGCCGCACGATCCGGGCGGCGACCCGCGTCTCCGGCTCCGAGAACGGCTGCGGCCCGGAGTACTGCGGGCCCCACCGCCGGCCGATCGGCTTCCACGCGGTGGGGAAGTTGCGGTTGAGGTCGACGCCGCGGCCGTTCAGCCTGGTGCCGAGCGCGAGGCCGTCCGGGTTGAGGTTGGGGACCAGGTAGATGTCCGCACCCGGATCGGGGCAGCCGCTGCCGGGCAGGAGCGGCTGCACCTTCCGTGCCGCGCACTCGTCGCCGTGGACGCAGCCGAAGACCAGCACCTCCCCGTCGCGCCCCGGGTCGCCTCGCTGGATGAGCCGGATCGGTCGCCCCGCCGCCGAGTGCCCGGCGACGCCGATGCGCCCGAGCAGGTTGCCCGGGTGCCGTGGCGTTTGCGAGAAGTCGAGGAATCGCTTCGCCTGCAGCATCTCGGCCTCGCTTGCAGGCTGCGAGCGCGCGGTGGCGATCAGGACGACGCCGAGGACTCCGACGGTGACGACGAACACGAGGTCGAAGCGACGCATCCTCATGCGTGCTCGGGCCGCTTCCCGCGGGTGTCCGATCTTCTCCTGGCGGAGACCCAGGCAATGCCGAAGAGGGACGCCAGCGCGGCGAGGGCGATCGGCGGCCAGGGCAGGCCACCTTCAGCCTGGCTGGCCCTCGTTTCGCTGACCTCGAAGCTGCGTGCATCGACCGTGAGCAGCGGTTCCGGCACGACGACCGTTTCCCGGGCGCCGTCCTCCTGCTTCGCTCGGAACCTGCGCCGCACCACTTCCAGCGCCTGGCCCCCCTGGCTCGTGAGCAGGCCGAGCATGAAGAGATTGCGCTCGTCCCCGAGCTGGGGCAGATCGACGCAGACCGCCCGCCGCCCGACCGTGTCGAGGGCGTGGATGAAGGGCTCGTGTTTGCCGTCGCCGTCGTAGAGCGTGTATGCCCAGCGTCCGTCGGGGCTGGTCGCACGGCTGGTCGGAAGTCCGGCCATGCGCTCGCCCGGCTCCTCCGGATCGACGATCGGCTGGGGGAGGAGCTTGCCGCTTTTCGCGTCCAGGGCACGGACCTCGTAGTGGGTTATGTAGGCGCTCCCGGTGCTGGGCCGGAGGTAGTGGTGGATCAGGTAGATCGTCGAGCCATCCGGTGAGATCGCATCGAAGCTGAAGTGGCCGCGGAGATCGACGAACTCGGCGAACTGGCGGAATCGAGGTGGGCGGCCCTGGCCGTGCCACTCAGAGGACCGTTGCGTGTCGAGGATCGCGAACCTCGACACCCGGGGCGGATAGGTGTGCGAGCGGTGGGACCGGCTGAGGACGAGCGTCCTCCCGTCCGCCGACAGCCCTCCTGCGGTGCGGTCATAGGCCACGGCGGGAACGTGGAAATTGCCGCGGAGATACCACCAGCGGCTGAGCCGCCCGCCCTGACGTTCGATTCGCGCGACGAACGTGATGGCGCGGGGGATACCGGGAGATATGGCGATGTAGCGATCGCCGGAGCCCCTCACGACGACTCCGTCGGGCGCCGCCATGTCCAGGCCCTTTGCCGCGGCTGTACCTGCGACGACGCCGCCACAGATCAGGATCGACAACGCGATCGACAGCACTCTCTTCACGGTTCCCTCCTCATGCCGTTTCTTGGAATACGAGCGGGGAGGCGCTGGAGGTCCCGTCCGCCTCCAGCGTCGCGGGAGCCTTCTGGCGAGCACCTACACTGAGCCACGTGTCTCGCCGGCAGCTCTTGACGCTGGTCGCGACGATCCTCGGCTCGACGGTTGTCTTCCTCGACGGGACCGTGGTCAACGTGGCGCTGCCGGCGATCGCCGGCGACCTCGACGCGGGGCTCGCCGGGCAGCAGTGGGTGGTCGAGGCCTACATGCTGACCATGGTCTCGCTGCTCCTGGTCGGCGGCTCCCTCGGCGACCAGTTCGGGCGGCGGCGGATCTTCGTCGTCGGGCTGATCGCCTTCGGCGCGACCTCGATCCTCTGCGCGTTGGCGCCGAGCGAGGAGTTCCTGGTCGGCGCGCGGGCGCTGCAGGGGATCGCCGGGGCGCTGCTGGTCCCCGGCTCGCTGGCGATCGTCGCCGCCACCTTCGAGGGCGCGGCGCGCGGCCGGGCGGTCGGGATCTGGACCGCCTGGACCGGGATCGCGACCGTGCTCGGCCCGGCCGGCGGCGGGGCGCTGATCGAGGTCCTCTCCTGGCGCGCGATCTTCTGGGTCAACATTCCGCTGATCGCGGCGACCGTGGCGCTGACCCTGCACTCGGTTGAGGAGAGCCGCGACCCGGAGGCCTTCCGCGGCATCGACTGGGCGGGCATCGGACTCTCGGCGGCGGGGCTCGCCGGCCCGGTCTTCGCCCTGATCGAACAGCCGAGCCACGGCTGGGGCGATCCGCTCGTCTGGGCCCCGATGGTCGCCGGGATCGTCTGCTTCGCGCTCTTCGTCCTGCACGAGGCGCGTGCCCGCCACCCGATGCTCGACCTGGCCCTGTTCCGGATCCGCAACTTCTGGGTCGCCAACCTGACCACGCTGACGGCCTACGCCGGCCTGATTGGCGGCCTCTTCTTCGTCGGCCTCTTCCTCCAGCAGGTCGCCGGCTACTCGCCGCTCGAGGCGGGCCTGGCGACGACGCCGATCTCGATCATCCTCTTCGTCCTCTCGCCTCGCTTTGGCAGGATCGCCTCGGGGGTGGGCCCGCGGGCGCCGATGTCTGCCGGCCCGATCGTCGGCGGGATCGGGCTGATCATGCTGCTCCGGGTCGACGCCTCCCCCGACTACCTCACCGAGGTGCTGCCGGCGATCGTCGTCTTCGGCCTCGGCCTGGCGGCCACCGTGGCGCCGCTCACCGCCACCGTGCTCGACTCGGTCGAGGAACGCCACGTCGGCATCGCCTCCGGTGTCAACAACGGGATCTCGCGGGTGGCGGGGCTGCTGGCGATCGCCGTCCTCGGCGCGGTGATCTCGGCGAAATTCGACGCCGGCGTCGGCGCCGATCTCGCCTCGGGCTCCAACCCGCTGACCGCGCAGGAGCCCGAGGCCTCGACCTCCGCCTTCCACCTCGGCATGGCCATCGCCGGCCTGCTGATGATCGCCGGCGGCATAGTCGCCGGCCTCGGAATCGAGAACCCCCGCCGCCGCATCGAGGCAGTCCCGACCCGCGGCGCCGCCGCAGCAGGCGAGTGCGGCCACGGCACGGAAGCTGACGCCGCAACGGGCGAGCCGGTTGCAGCTGGCGACGAGGCTCGCGCCGCCGAGCCCGCCTGAGGCCTGTCCCGGTAGGGGTGGAACGTCTTGTACTTTTCGCCGCCAACCTGCGGGCGACAGCAGCAAGGCGCTTCACCGAAAAAGTTAAGTGGAACCCCTACCGGGACAGGCCCCCTGAACTAGGCTCCCGCCCGTGAGCGCCCCCGTCGTCTTCTCCGGCATCCAGCCGACCGGCCGCAAGCACCTCGGCAACTACATCGGTGCGATCCGCCAGTACGTCGAGGGCCAGAATCGCGGCGACCCGGCGATCTTCTGCATCGTCGACCTGCACGCGCTCTCCGTCGCCTACGACCCGGCCGAGCTCCGCGAACGGCTATACGACACGACCGCGATCCTGCTCGCCGCCGGCCTCGACCCCGCGCGCTGCATCCTCTTCCGCCAGTCCGACGTGCGCGAGCACACCGAGCTGACCTGGCTGCTCTCGGCCGTCACCTCCCACGGCGACCTCAACCGGATGCACCAGTTCAAGGACAAGTCGGCGCGGCAGCGGGAACTGGTCTCCGCGGCGCTCTTCTTCTACCCGGTGCTCATGGCCGCCGACGTGCTCCTCTACCGGGCGACCGAGGTTCCGGTCGGTGACGACCAGCGCCAGCACGTCGAGGTGATGCGTGAGATCGCCCGGCGCTTCAACGAGCGCTTCGGCGAGACGCTGGTCGTGCCCGAGTACCGCATCCCCGAGCTCGGCGCGAGGATCATGGACCTGCAGGAGCCGGAGCGGAAGATGTCCACGACCGGCTCGAGCGAGCAGGGGACGATCTACGTCCTCGACGAGCCGGACGCGATCCGCAAGAAGCTCGGCAGCGCCGTCACCGACTCGGGGCGGGAGATCCGCCGCGGCGAGGACAAGCCCGGCATCGCCAACCTGATCGACGTGCTCGCCGTCGCCCGCGGCGTCGAGCCAACGGCGATCGAGGCCGAGTTCGCCGATGCCGGCTACGGCGACTTCAAGAAGGCGGTCGCCGAGGGCGTGGTCGAGCTGCTCGCACCGGTCCGCGAGCGCTACGCCGAGCTGCGCTCCGACGAGGCGGCACTCGAGGCGGCTCTTGCGGCGGGGGCGGAGAAGGCCCGCGCGATCGCCGGCCCCACCGTCGCCGACGTGCGCGAGCGCATGGGCATCGGCGCGCGGCGTTAACTTGAGTCGATGACCGTCGCGGAGCTGGATCTCGAGCTCGACGTATTCGCCGGGCCATTCGACCTGCTGCTGGCGGTGCTGCTGCGCGAGGAGGTCGACCTGCTCGAGGTGCAGCTGGGCGAGGTCGTCGTCGCCTACGTCGAGCACCTGGAGCGCGAGGGCGAGCTCGAGCTGGAGGTGGCGACCGAGTTCCTCGTCCTGATCGCGGCGCTGCTGGAGCTGAAGTCCCGCCTGATGCTGCCGAGTGCCGAGGGCGAGATCGAGGAGCTGGCGCCGGAGGAGGCGGTCGAGGAGCTGCTGGCACGGCTGCTCGAGTACCGGCGCTACCGCGACGCCGGGGCGTCGCTGAGCGAGCGCTTCGAGGCCGCCCGCGGCTATCTCTACCGCTCTGCGCCCCTCCCATCCCAGCTGCGCCGCGTCGCCCTCGACGCGGCCACGGCCGCCTACGACCCGGAGCGCCTGACCGCCGCCCTCGGCGACCTGCTGGTCGTTCCGCCGCCGCTCGACATCGGCCACATCCGGCCCACCGTCTCGCTGGAGAAACGGCTGCGCGCCCTGCGCGAGGCGCTTTCCGGTCGCTCCAGCATCGACTTCGACGAGCAGTTCGGCGGCGAGGACCGGCTGACCCAGGCGGTGACCCTGTTCGCGCTGCTCGAGCTGTACCGCAAGGGCGAGGTGACCTGGGACCAGCGGGAACCGCTCGGCCCGATCGAGATCCGCCGCCAGGGGGCGGGGGCCGGATGAGCGACCTCGCCCGCACGATCGAGGCGCTGCTCTTCCTCTCGCCGCAGCCGGTTGCGGCCGCTGACCTGGCCGAGGCGACCGAGGCGACCGAGGGCCAGGTGAGCGAGGCGCTCGACCTGCTGCGCGAGGACCTCGCCGAGGGCAAGCGGGGCGTCGTCCTGCGCGAGGTCGGGGGCGGCTTCTCGCTCGCCGGCGACCCGGCCAGTGAGATGGCCGCCCGCCGACTGCTCGCCAAGCCGCGGACGCCGCCGTTGACCCCGGCCCAGGCCGAGACGCTGGCGATCGTCGCCTACCTGCAGCCGGTCTCCCGCCCGGAGGTGGCGCGGATCCGCGGCGTCGCCTCGGAGTCGGCGACCCAGACGCTGATCGAGCGCGGCCTGATCGAGGAGTCGGGGCGCTCGCAGTTCGGCGCCGCGCTGTTCAAGACCACCGAGCTGTTCGAAAGATTGTTCGGCCTCTCGGGCCTCGACCAGCTGCCGGATCCCTCCAGCTTCGATCCGAGCCCCGAGGACGAGCGCGAGCTGCGCGAGCGACTCCTGAAGGCCGGCGAACAGCGCGCTGAGCAGTAGCCGCTCTCGTGAGGCTCGCCAAGTTCCTTGCCCACGGAGGAGTTGCTTCGCGGCGGATGGCAGAGAAGCTGATCGCGGCAGGGCGGGTCACGGTCGGCGGTGCGGTGGTGACCGACCCGGCGCGGGATGTGGGGGAGGGGGACGAGGTGCGGATCGACGGGGGCCTGGTCGCAGCGGAGTCGCGCGAGGTCTGGATGGTCCACAAGCCCGCCGGCGTCGTCTCGACCGCCCGTGAGCCGGGAAGCCGCCGGGCGGTGGTGGAGCTGGTCCGCTCCGAGGCCCGCCTCTACCCGGTCGGACGGCTCGACGCCGACTCGACCGGGTTGCTGCTGCTCACCAACGACGGCGAGCTGGCGAACCGGCTCACCCACCCGCGCTACGAAGTGGCGAAGGCCTACCGGGTCGAGTTGCGCCGGCCCCCGTCGGAGGCCGACCTGCGCCGCCTCGCCACCGGCGTCGAGCTGGACGACGGGCCGACCGCGCCGGCGGAAGTCCGCCGCGCCGGTGGGCGGCAGGTCGAGATCGTCCTGCGCGAGGGCCGCAACCGCCAGGTGCGCCGGATGGTCGAGGCGGTGGGGAACGAGGTGGTCGCGCTGCGCCGGGTGCGCTTCGGCCCACTCGCCCTGGGCGGCCTGTCCGAGGGCGAGGCGCGCCGCCTCGGCGCCGACGAGATCGCCGCGCTCTGGAAAGATGCCAAGCGATGAGCGTGAACCCGGACGCAGAGCGGCTGTTCGCCGTGCGCGGCGCCGTCCAGGCCGAGGCCAACGAGCCCGAGGCGATCGCCGCCGCGACGACCGAGCTGATGCAGGAGCTGCTCGAGCGCAACGAGCTGGAGCCGGAGGCGATGGTCAGCTGCGTCTTCACCGCCACAGACGACCTCGACGCCGAGTTCCCGGCTGTCGCCGCCCGCAGCCTCGGCTTGGACTCGGTGCCGCTGCTCTGCTGCCGCGAGATCCCGGTGCCGGGCTCGATGCCGCGGGTGATCCGGGCGATGGTCCACTACTACGCGCCGGTCGGGCACGTGCCGGCGCACGTCTACCTGGGGACCACCCAGGAGTTGCGCGCCGACCTGCACGCGGCGCAGTAAATCCCATCACGTTTTCCATGTGTGGGATGGAAAACGTGATGGGATCGGCCCCTGAGAGAATGAGCGCATGACCGTCACCTTCGCGGAGAAGCTCGCCCGCATCCCGGGCTACCAGGCCGGCGTGCCGACCGGGCAGGCGCCCGAGGCGATCGCCGCCGGGAACATCGCCCAGCTCGCCTCCAACGAGTCGCCCTTCGCGCCGCACCAGAAGGTGGTCGAGACGATCCAGGCGGCGGCCGGGGCGATGAACCGCTACCCCGACCCGGACGCGACGCTGCTGCGCCGGCGCCTCGCCGAGCGCTACGAGACCGAGCCGGGACGGGTCGCGATCGGCAACGGCTCCTGCGAGATCCTGCTCGCCGCGGCCGAGGCGCTCTGCGAGCCGGGCGCCGAGATCCTCTACGCCTGGCCCTCCTTCTCGATGTACCCGCACCTGGCGGCGCTGACCGGAGCGCGCGAGGTCCGCGTCCCGCTCGCGGAGGGAGACGTCCACGACCTCGACGCGATGGCGGCCGAGGTGACCGCGGCGACCCAGCTCGTCCTCGTCTGCAACCCCAACAACCCGACCGGCACCCACCTGCCGGCGGCGGAGATCGCGACCTTCTGCGAGCGCGTGCCGGCACACGTGACGATCGCCCTCGACGAGGCCTACGTCGAGTTCCAGACCGTCGACGACCCCGACACGACGATCGACCTACTCGCCGAGTTCCCCAACCTGGTCGTCCTGCGCACCTTCAGCAAGGTCTACGGCCTGGCCGGGCTGCGAGCCGGGTTCGCGATCGGCTCGGCCAAGTTCCGCGCCGCGGTCGACGCGGTCCGCCAGCCGTTCAGCGTCAACGCGCTCGCCCAGGCTGCCGCCGCCGAGGCGATCCTGCACCAGGACGACGTCGAGCGCCGGGTCGAGCAGACGATCGTCGAGCGGGTCCGGGTCGAGGAGGGGCTGCGCGAGATCGGCCTGACGACCTCGGAGACCCAGGCCAACTTCTCCTGGATCGACCTCGGCGACGCCGACGAGGGGGAGGTCGTCGCCGGCCTCGCCGAGCGCTCGATCGCCGTCCGCCCGGGCACTCCCCTCGGCGGTCCCGGCCACATCCGCGTCAGCTACGGCAGGCCCGCCGAGAACGACCGCTTCCTCGCTGCCCTCGACGAGATCCTCGACTAACCCCTGCTTTACCTGCTACAAAGTCTTCGAGCGATGATGAAGCGAACAGGCGACACCGCGAGCAGCATGTGCGCGAGGCGCGCTGCGGTTGCCCCTGTCCTCATCTCCTATTCCTGGCGATTTAGCTAGGCGTCCGGCCTGGCGGCTTCGGCCGCACCCACAGAGCGCTTTGGTCGGGCGCCGCACCGGTTCGCGTGCTTCGCGATGCCCGCGCTCGCGTGGCGAGGCACGCTCGGAAAGTAAGGTCTGGGATATGGAGGAAGGTGGCGGCAAAATGATGATCGGAATGCAGCAGACGCGGGATCCCGTCCGCGATCGGCGGATCGAGCGGATCGTCGAGCTGGTCTCGCCGGAGGCGCTGCTCGGCGACCTGCCGCTCGGCGAGGAGCGCGAGGCGGCCGTGGTGCGGGGCAGGGGCGAAGTGGGGAACGTGCTCGACCGCAGCGACGGCCGCTTGCTGGTCGTGGTCGGGCCGTGCAGCGTCCACGACGTCGAGGCGGCGCTCGAGTACGCGGGCCGGCTCGGCGAGCTGGCGACGGAGCTCGGCGACGACCTGCTCGTCGCGATGCGGGTCTACTTCGAGAAGCCGCGGACGACGACCGGGTGGAAGGGCCTGATCAACGACCCCTACCTGGACGGCTCCTGCGACGTCAACGCAGGGCTGCGGATGGCGCGCACCCTGCTGCTGCAGGTGCTCGACCTCGGCCTGCCGATCGGGTGCGAGTTCCTCGACCCGATCACCCCGCAGTACATCGCCGACACGGTCGCCTGGGGCGCGATCGGCGCCCGCACCACGGAGAGCCAGATCCACCGCCAGCTCGGCTCCGGCCTCTCGATGCCGATCGGGTTCAAGAACCGCACCGACGGCGACGTCCAGGTAGCGGTCGACGCGGTCCGGGCCGCCGCGGTCGGGCATGCCTTCGCCGGCATCGACGACGCCGGCAGGCCGGCGATCCACCACACCGCCGGCAACCCCGACGGGCACGTGATCCTGCGCGGCGGCAGGGGCGCGCCGAACTGCGACGTCGAGGGCGTGGCAGCGGCGCTGGCGATGCTGGGCAAGGCCGGGCTGGCGGAGCGGGTCGTGATCGACGCTTCCCACGACAACAGCGAAAAGGTCCCGGCGCAGCAGATAGCCGCGGCGGGCCAGATCGCCGATCAGATCGCCGACGGCAACGCGGCGATCGTTGGCGTGATGCTGGAGTCCTTCCTGGTCGAGGGCCGGCAGGACCTCGGCGACGGCGGCTCGCTCACCTACGGCCAGTCGGTCACCGACCCCTGCATCGACTGGGGCGAGACCGTGTCCGTGCTGGAGGGCCTGGCGGCGGCGGTAAGGGCGCGGCGCGACCGATGAAGGCAGCCGTTCTCGGCGTCGGCCTGATCGGCGGCTCGATCGGGCTGGCCGCGCGGGAGCGGCTGAACTGCGAGGTCGTCGGCTGGGGCCCGAACCGGCCGACCGTCGACCGAGCGGTCGAGCTGGGCGCGGTCGACCGACCGGCCGTCTCCGTCGAGGAGGCATGCGCCGGAGCCGAGATCGTCTTCTGTGCCTCTCCGGTGGCGGTCCTGCCGGAGCTGGTTGCGGCGGCGCTTCGAGCGAGCGGTCCCGACACGGTGGTCACCGACGCCGGTTCGACCAAGCGTCAGCTGGTCGCCGCGGTCGGCGACGACGAGCGCTTCATCGGCGGGCACCCCCTGGCCGGCGCCGAGACCGCCGGGGTCGCCAACGCCCGCGCCGATCTCTTCGAGGGCGCCCGCTGGTACCTGACGCCGACCGAGCGCTCCAGCGGGGTCCTCTACGACCGCCTGCAGCGGACGATCGCGGCGCTCGGTGCCCGCCCGCAGGCGATCGACGCCGAGGCCCACGACCGCCTGATGGCGACGGTCAGCCACCTGCCGCACGTGCTCGCCAACGTGCTCGCCGCGCAGGCGGCGGCGGAGCTGACACGCGACTTCGAGCGGTTGCCCGAGGTCGGCCCGAGCTTCCGCGACGCGACCCGGGTCGCCGGCTCGAACCCCTCGATCTGGGGCGACATCTTCGCCGCCAACGGCGAGGCGGTCGCAGCGGCGATCGACGACATCGTCGATCGCCTGCGTGAGGGGGCAGAGCTGCTGCGGGCGGGCGATTCCGGCGCCCTCGCGACCTGGCACGCGACCGCCGCCGCGGATCGTGGCCGCCTGCTCGAGGCCGAACGGCCGGACGGCCCCCTGCGCGAACTGCGCATCCTCGTCGGCAACCGTCCCCGCATCGTTGCCGAGCTGGCCCTGGCGCTGGGCGAGGCAGGGGTCAACATCGAGGACATGGCGCTGTACCCGGCGGCGGAGAGAGGCTCCGGTGCGATCGCGCTCTGGGTCGCCGGCGACGATCAGGCCAAACGTGCGGCCGAGCTGGTCCGCGAGCTGGGCCACACCGTCGCTCCCGCCGGCGAGGCCGAGTAGCGGCGATGGGCACCCGCTTCGAGCCCTCCGGTCCCCTGCGCGGCTCCCTGCGCCCGCCGCCGGACAAGTCGGTCTCCCACCGGGCGGCTCTGATCGCCGCGATGGGCGAGGGGGAGACGACGATCGAGGGCTACCTCGACTCGGCCGACACCCGCTCGACCCTGGCTGCGGTCGAGGCGCTGGGCGCCGAGGTCGAGGGGAGGAGCAACGGCGCGATCGAGCCGTCCCTCCGAGTCCACGGCGTCGGCCTGCGAGGGGCTGCCGCGGCCACTGTCGACGTCGGCAACGCCGGCACCCTGCTGCGGCTGCTGCCGGGCTGGCTGGCGGGGCAGGAGACCGGAGCCTGGACGCTCGACGGCGACGCCTCGATTCGCAGGCGCCCGGTCGACCGGGTCGCCGAGCCGTTGCGGCTGATGGGCGCCCGGCTGAGCTGCCGCGAGAACCGCCTGCCGCCGTTGCGGATCGAGGCCGCGCCGCTGCAGGGGGTCTCCTACGAGCTGCCGGTTGCGAGCGCCCAGGTCAAGTCGTGCCTGCTCTTCGCCGGGCTGCTCGCCGACGGCGAGACGCGGATCGCCGAGCCGCTGCCGACCCGCGACCACAGCGAGCGGATGCTGGCCGCCGCCGGCGCCGAGATCGAGCGGGGCGACGGCACCATCACGGTGCGCCCGGCGGCGCGGCTCGAACCCGTGGAGATCGTCGTCCCCTCCGACTTCTCCTCGGCGGCCTTCTTCCTGGTCGCGGCGCTGCTGGTCCCCGGCAGCGACATCAGCCTTCCCGGGGTCGGGCTCAACCCGACTCGCACCGGCCTGCTCTCGATCCTGCGCCGGATGGGCGCCGAGGTCGAGGTCGAGCCGGAGGGCGAACGGGGTGGCGAGCCGAGCGGGACGATCCGCGTACGCCCCGCCTCGCTGCGCGGCACCGAGGTCGGCGGCGCCGACATACCGCTGGCGATCGACGAGCTGCCACTTGTCGCGCTCGCGGCCTGCTTCGCCGAGGGCGAGACGACGATCCGCGACGCGGGAGAGCTGCGGCGCAAGGAGAGCGACCGGATCGCCACCGTCAGCGAGGCGCTGACTGCGCTCGGCGCCGAGGTGGAGACGGGCGAGGACTGGATGCGGATCGAGGGAACGGGCGGGCTGCGGGGCGGTGCACTCGATTCGCAGGGAGACCACCGGATCGCGATGCTGGGTGCGGTTGCCGGCCTTGTCTCGCGGGACGGGGTGGGGGTCGACGGGATGGAGGCCGCCGCGGTCAGCTACCCGGGCTTCGAGGTCGACCTCGCCTCGCTCCGCGGCAGCTGAGCCGGCGCCATACGCTGCCGCCCATGGTCATCGCGATCGACGGGCCCGCCGGGGCCGGCAAGTCGACGGTCGCCCGCGCGGTCGCGGCGGCACTCGGCTTCACCTACCTCGACTCCGGGGCGATGTACCGCTGCGCGGCGCTGGCCGGCCTCGAGCGGGACGCGGACCTCGACGACGACGGCGCGATGGCCGGAGTTGCCGAGTCGTTGCGGATCGAGCTCGACGGCGACCGGGTCGAGCTCGACGGGCGCGACGTCAGCGCCGCGATCCGCGAGCCGCGGGTGACCGAGGCCTCCTCGCGCGTTTCCGTCCACGCCGGGGTGCGCGAGGCGATGGTGGCGCGTCAGCGGCAGCTGATCGAGGCCGGCCGCTACGTCGCCGAGGGGCGCGACATCGGCACCGTGGTCAGCCCGGATGCGCCGCTCAAGGTCTTCCTCACCGCCTCTGCCGAGGAGCGTGCCCGCCGCCGCGCCGCCCAGACCGGGGAGGACGAGGGCGAGGTGCTGGCGGCGCAGCGAGAGCGCGACCAGCGCGACGAGACCCGCGAGCACAGCGCCCTGCGTGCCGCCGAGGACGCGGTCGAACTCGATACCACCGGGCTTTCGCTCGACCAGGTGGTCGAGCGGGTCGTGCAGCTCGCCCGCGAGGGAGAGCTGGCATGAGCGTCCCGACCGTCGCCATCGTCGGCTTCCCCAACGTCGGCAAGAGCACCCTGGTCAACCGCCTTGCCGGCGGTCGCGAGGCGGTGACCCACGCCGAGGCGGGGGTGACCCGCGACCGCAAGCGGGTGCCTTGCGAGTGGAATGGCGTCGCCTTCGAGCTGCTCGATACCGGCGGCATCGACCTCGCCGACCCCGACGAGCTGGCCGAGGACGTGCGGCGCCAGGCCCGGATCGGGATCGCCGAGGCCGACGTCGTGCTGCTGGTCGCCGACGCCCGTGCCGGGGTGCGGGCAGGCGATGCCGAGCTGGCGAAGATCCTGCGCGGCGGCGAGGTCCCGGTCCAGGTCGTCGTCAACAAGGTCGACCGGCCCGGCGACGAGCACCAGGCGGCCGAGTTCCACGCGCTCGGTCTCGGCGACCCGATCGCGGTCTCCGCCACCCACGGGCTCGGCAGCGGCGACCTGCTCGACCGCGTCGTCGAGCTGTTCGGCGACCGTCCGCCGCCGCCGAGCGGCGATGAGCCGGCCAGGATCGCCGTGATCGGCCGCCCCAACGTCGGCAAGTCCTCGCTGGTCAACGCCTTCCTCGGCGACGAGCGGACGATCGTCTCCGATCGCGCCGGTACGACCCGCGACGCGATCGACACCGCGCTGGAGGTCGACGGGCGCCCGATCCTCCTGGTCGACACCGCCGGCCTGCGCCGCCGCTCCAAGGTCGCCGGCACCGTCGACCACTACGCCCAGCTGCGCACCGAGCTTGCGGTCGAGCGCGCCGACGTGGCGATCGTCGTCTGCGATGCCTCCGAGGGGGTCACCTCCGAGGATCTGCGGATCGCCGAGCTGGCGATGCGGGCCGGCTGCGCGACGCTGCTGGCGATGAACAAGTGGGACGTGACCGCGACCGACATCGACGACGCCCGCGCCAGGGTCGAGCGCAAGCTGCGCCTGCGGCCGGAGGTCGTCACCGCTTCGGCGCTGCGCGGCCGCAACGTGCCGAGGCTGCTGCCGAAGGCGCTGGAGTTGGCCGACCGGGCGGCGGGGCGGATCCCGACTCCGGAGCTGAACCGGTTCGTCGGCGACGTGGTCGCGAAGACGCCGCCGCCGTCGCGCCGCGGCCGGCGCCTCCGCCTCTACTACTCGGCGCAGATCGGCGAGCGCCCACCGCGGATCGCGATCCAGGTCAACGACCGCCGCCTGATCGTCCGCGACTGGGCCTACCACCTGGAGAACCGGCTGCGCGAGGCTTATGGGCTGGAGGGCGTGCCCCTAATAATCGACTTCATCCCACACACCCGCCGCCAATGAGCGCGTGGTCCTGCGCATATCGGCGTCCTCGGTCGCTCGCGTGCAAAGCACGCCACGCTCCCTGCGTCCTTGATCTGCTTGGCCACGCACTCATTGGTTTGCATAGTTAGGCTTTGTCCATGGCGCTTGCGGAAGGGGAGTACCTGTTCACGTCGGAGTCGGTGACCGAGGGTCACCCCGACAAGGTCTGCGACCAGATCTCCGACGCCGTGCTCGACGCCGTGATGGCAGGCGATCCCGAGGGCCGCGTCGCCTGCGAGACCCTGGTCAACACTGGGATGGCCGTCGTTTCCGGCGAGATCTCCACCGACGTCCACCTCGACGTGCCGGAGCTCGTCCGCGAGACGATCCGCAAGATCGGCTACGACCACGGCGACTACGGCTACAACTGCGACCACATCTCGGTCCTGGTCTCGCTCGACAAGCAGTCGCCCGACATCGCCCAGGGCGTCGACGCCGCCTACGAGACGCGCACCGGCTCCGCTGCCGACGACGAGCTGCTGGTCGCCGGGGCTGGCGACCAGGGAATGATGTTCGGCTACGCCACCGACGAGACCGAGGCGCTGATGCCGATGCCGATCCAGCTCGCCCACCGGCTCGCCGAGCGGCTCGCCGCGGTGCGCAAGGACGGCACCCTCGAGTACCTGGGACCGGACGGCAAGACCCAGGTCACGGTCCGCTACGCGGACGGTCGCCCGGTCGCGGTGGAGAAGCTCCTGATCTCCACCCAGCACGCCGAGGGCATCGAGTCCGAGGCGACGATCAAGCCCGACCTCTGGCAGCACGTGGTGATGCCGGTATTGGGCGCCGAGGCACCGGGCCTCTTCGACGAGGTGGCTCTACGAGAGGGCTTCCTGGTCAACCCGACCGGCAAGTTCGTGATCGGCGGCCCGGTCGGCGACGCGGGCCTCACCGGCCGCAAGATCATCGTCGACACCTACGGCGGCATGGCCCGTCACGGCGGCGGTGCCTTCTCCGGCAAGGACCCCTCCAAGGTCGACCGCTCGGCCGCTTACGCGACGCGCCACGTCGCCAAGAACGTGGTCGCCGCGGGCCTCGCGCAGCGCTGCGAGGTCCAGGTCGCCTACGCGATCGGCGTCTCCCACCCGATCTCGCTGATGGTCGAGACCTTCGGCACCGGGGTGCTTCCCGACGCCGAGATCTCCCGCCTGGTCGAAGCCGAGTTCGACCTCCGCCCGGGCGCCTTCCGCCGCTACCTCGACCTGCACCGCCCGATCTTCCAGAAGACCGCCGCGTACGGCCACTTCGGGCGCGACGACGAGGACTTCACCTGGGAGCGCACCGACCGCGCCGATGCCTTGCGAAGCGCCGCCGGCGAGTCAGCGGCCACTCCCGCCTAGCCGGTCGACTCCGAACCCAGTAGGTGTGAGAGAAGCCTGGCCGACCTCCGGTCGAATTGACACCCCAAGAGCTTCGCTCTTGGGGTGAACGATGAGCGCGGCCTGCGGCCGCGCAATCACCGGATTGCATAGGCCCGCTTCGCGACATTCGCCCGCAGGCCGGCCAGGCTTCTCTCTCGACACGTCCCGGAATGACGAGCTGCGAGTGGGGGTCCCAGGTTCTCAGGCTTGAGAGGAAGCTTCAAGTCAGGGCGACGCTTCGAAAGCAGAGATTTCGAAAGCTCGGTGTGCTTCGAAGGGTGGCGGGTATGCCTCTCCGGGAATGTCGCGAAGCGGCCTATGCAATCCGATGTATGCGCGGCGCAGCCGCGCACTCCATTCCACCGCGCGCGCAGCGCGTGGTGGTCAATTCCCGGAGAGGCATTCCCGCCACCTTGCGAGAGTCTCAGGTGCTAGGAGGCTGAGCCTCGCCGAGGCCGTGGGTGCCTGCTGAAGTTGCACCGGTCGCCCGGTCGACCCGGTGGACGACGTCGCTGGGGTCGGCGACTCCGGCGAAGACGAAGTTGTAGTCATCGGTGGCGGCGGTGTCGAAGTCGACGTCGCCGATCTGCATGATCCGCTGGTAGACCGACTGCCGGTAGTTGACGTTCTGAACCCGCTCCAGCCGCGTCTCCTGGACCTCGCGCGAGACGATGCCGCGCTTGATGTTGAGGCGGCGGTCCGTGATCGTGTACGTGGTCGCGACGCGCTTGACGAAGCCGATCAGGACGGAGAGCCCGATCACGACGAGGACGACGAGGAAGACCGTGCCGCTGCCGGCGCCGAAGAGCTTGGCGACGAGGCCGGCAAGCGCCGCGATCACGATCCCCTTCAGGTAGAAGCCGAGGATCGCCCGCCAGGAGGGGTGGCCCTCGAAGATCACCCGCTCGCCCGGACTGAGGTTGATGCCCATCGCGGGCAGGATATCCCGGCCGTCCGCCTTCCTCCATACCGTCACTCGGATGGCCATCGCCAAGGTCGAGCCGCTGACCACCGCCCGTGCCCTGCGTGGGCCGTTCGACTACCGCCTGCCGGCGGCGATGGCCGACCTCGGGGTGGGCAGTGTCGTCCGGGTCCCGTTCGGGCGGCAGCGGACGCTCGGCGTCGTGGTCGAGCTGGCGGAGACCTCGGCGCTGCCGCCCGAGCGTCTCGCCGAGCCGCTCGAAGCGCTCGAGGCCGGTGTGCCCGCCGAGCTGGTCGGGCTCGGGCTCTGGGTCGCTCGCGAGTACTGCTCTACTCCCGCGCGCGGGCTGCAGCTGGTGCTGCCACCGGGAACGGGCGCCGGCGGCCAGCGGGTGCGGGCGCGGACCGAGCTGCGGGCGGAGATCGCCGAGGCCGGTGAGGAGGCGCTGGCCGCCGGCGGGCGGCTCGGCGCCCGTCAGCGAGCGGTGCTGGAGGCGTTGCGCGCCGGCGAGATGTCCGCGGCGGAGCTTGCCGCCGCGGTCGGGGCGGACCGCCAGGTGCTGCGTCGGCTCGAGGGCAGGGGCTTGATCGTCACCCGCAGCTCGCGAGTGCGGCGGAGACCGAGTCAGGTCGAGGTGGGGGCCTCGCGGAGCCGTCCCGAGCTGTTGGAGGAGCAGGAGCGCGCGGTCGCCGGGATCGTCGCCGCGCTGGACGGCGAGGCGGGAGCGCCGCGCGAGCTTCTCCTGCATGGCGTCACGGGGTCGGGCAAGACCGAGGTCTACCTGGCCGCGGTCGAGGCGTCGCTGGCACGCGGCCGCGGTGCGATCGTCCTCGTCCCCGAGATCGGCCTCGCCCCGCAGGCGGTGGCCCGCTTCCGGGCACGGCTCGGCGATCGCGTCGCGGTGCTCCACTCGGCCCTCTCGCCGGGGGAGCGCTACGACGAGTGGCAGCGGCTGCGCAGCGGCGAGGCGAGCGTCTGCGTCGGTCCCCGCTCGGCCGTCTTCGCCCCGGTCCGCGACCTCGGCCTGGTCGCGATCGACGAGGAGCACGATCCCTCCTACAAGCAGGAGGGCGACCCCAGCTACGACGCCCGTCTCGTGGCGAGACGTCGCGCCGCCGAATCCGGGGCGACCCTGGTCGCCGGCACGGCGACCCCGCGACCGGAGTCATGGCTCGAGCTGCCGCGGTTGGAGCTGCCGCGCCGTGTCGACGGGCGCCGCATGCCGCCGGTCGAGGTCCTCGACATGCGCGAGGCCGACCCGCGCTCGGGACCGCTGCACCCGGCTACCTGGGAGGCCCTCGACGAGGTGCGGCGCCGCGGTGCCAAGGCGATCGTGATGGTCAACCGGCGCGGCTTCGCGCCCTGGCTCACCTGCCGTTCCTGCGGCCACCATTGGGGCTGCCCGAGCTGCGACGTCTCGCTGATCGTGCACCGCCATGCCGGCCGCCTCGTCTGCCACCACTGCGCTCACGCCGAGCCGCTGCCCAGGTCCTGCCCCGAGTGCCGCTCGACGACGATCTCCCAGGGTGGTGTGGGAAGCGAGCAGATCGAGGCGCTGTTGAGGGAGCGACTCGACCCGATGCCGGTCTTCCGGCTCGACTCCGACGTCGCCGCCGGCCGCGGCGCCCACGCTCGCATTTTGGCGGGGTTCGGCGAGGCCGAGAGCGGCGTCCTGGTCGGCACCCAGATGGTGGCCAAGGGCCACGACTTCCCCGAGGTGACGCTGAGCACGATCATCGACGCCGACGCCACCCTGCGCTTCCCCGACTTCCGGGCGGGCGAGCGGACCTTCGCGATGGTCACCCAGCTGGCCGGTCGCAGCGGCCGCGGCGAGGCCGGAGGGGAGACGATCGTGCAGACGCTGGCGCCGGGGGCGCCGAGCATCGCCCACGCCGCACGCCACGACGCCGCCGGTTTCCTCGCCGAGGAGGTCGAGCGCCGTCGCCTGCTCCGCTACCCGCCCTTCTCCAGCCTGGTCCGGATCGTGCTCAAGGCCGAGGACGAGCGGCGTCTCGACGAGGCCGCGGGGCGCCTCGCCGCGAGGCTTGCCGAGGGCCTCCCCGCCGGCACGGACCTGCTCGGCCCGGCGCCGATGTTCCGCGTCCGCAACCGCCACCGACGCCGCCTGCTGATGAAGGCGGAGGACCGCGAGGCGACCGTCGCCGCGGTCGGCGCTGCGGTCGAGCGCCTCGCTGCCGACCGCTCCCTCCGCGACGTCGCGATAAGCGTCGACGTCGACCCCCAGTGAGCGCTCGTCTGGGAGCCTTCCCGCCAACTCCGATCCATACAATCGATCCGGTGAGCGAAGAGCAGGCCGTCGGGGCCGAAGAGAGCGAGCGCGAGGCGCTCGAAGCGAAGCTGCTGGAGCGGCGCGAGGCGGCGCTGGCGCAGGTCGTCAAGTTCGGCGATCCGGTGCTGAAAAGCGCCGCTTCGCCGGTCGCCGATTTCGGCCCGCAGCTGCGCGCCGAGGTCGAGCGGATGGTCGGGATCATGCGTGACGGGATGGGCGTCGGGCTGGCCGCGACCCAGCTCGGGATCCTGCGCCGGGTGCTCGTCTTCCAGGCCGGGCAGGACGCCGAGCCGACGGCGCTGGTCAATCCCTCGGTCGAGTGGCTCTCGGACGAGGTCGTGGTGGTCGAAGAGGGCTGCCTCAGCCTGCCCCGTGTGGCGATGGACGTGGAGAGGCCCCTGCACGCTCGGGTCGGCGGCCTCGATATCGAGGGTGAGCCGGTGACGATCGAGGCGTCGGGCCTCGAGGCCCGGGTGCTCCAGCACGAGATCGATCACCTCGATGGCGTGCTGATCCTCGACCGGGCACCGCGCGAGCAGCGCAAGGGCGCGCTGCGGGCACTGCGCGAGGGGGGCAGCTACGCCCCGCCGGTCGAGGACGACGGTGGCGAGCAGTCCGCCGAGGACCATCGCGAGCCGCGCACCGACGCGTGAGAACCGTCTACCTCGGAACCTCGGATTTCGCCGCAACGGTGCTCCGGCGCCTTGCCGGCTCACGCCACCGGCCGCAGCTGGCGGTGACGCCCCCGGACCGTCCCAGGGGCCGCGGCCGCCGCAGCGGCTCGCCGCCCGTGGCCGAGGTCGCGGGTGAGCTGGGAATCGACCTGCTGCAGGTCGAAAACGTCAACGACGAGGCCGCGCTGGAACGGATCCGCGCCGCCAAGCCGGAGGCAGCGGCCGTCTGTGCCTTCGGGCAGCTGATCCGCGAGCCGCTGCTCTCCGAGCTGCCGCTGCTGAACGTCCACCCGTCGTTGCTGCCCCGCTGGCGCGGCGCCGCCCCGATCGAGCGGGCGATCATGGCGGGGGACGAGCGCACCGGGGTCAGCCTGATGGGGGTCGACGCGGGGCTCGACTCCGGCCCGGTCGCCCTGCGCGAGGAGTTGCCGATCGGTCCGGAGGACGACTTCTCGACGCTCTCGGAGAGGCTGGCGGCGCTGGGGGGGGAGCTCCTGGTCCAGGCGCTCGACCGGCAGGAGGAGGGAAGGCTGGAGCTGGTCGAGCAGGAGAACGAGGAGGCGACCTACGCCGAGAAGATCGATTCCGCCGAGCGTCGCCTCGATCCGGCTCGGCCTGCCACGGAGCTGGCTCGCACGGTTCGTGCCCTCACCCCGCACGTCGGCGCCTACCTGGAGGTCGGCGGCGGCGACCGACTCGGCGTAAGGCGAGCGCGTGCGGTCGACGTCAGCGTCAAGACCGGCGAGGTTCGGGCCGAGTGGGGGGCGCTGCTGCTCGGTTGCGGTCGGGGAGCGCTGCGCCTGGAGGTGGTGCAGCCCGCGGGCGGCAGGCCGATGGCGGCAGACGCCTACCTGCGCGGCCATCCCGTCCCGGCGCTGTGAGCGCGAGCAGGGTTTCTCCCGCGCGAGCGCTTGCCTTCGAGGCGATCCGGAAGACCTTCGAGGACGACGCCCACACCGAGGCCGTCTTCCGCGAGGCGGCCGGCGAGCACGGGCTGGAGGGCCGCGAGCGCGCCCAGGCTCAGCGCCTCGCCTACGGCGCGGTGCAGCGCCGCGGCACCGCCGACGCGGCGATCGAACGCCTCGCCGAACGGTCGCCGCGCCTCCTCGACCCGCCGGTCCTGGCCGGACTCCGGCTCGGGCTCTACGAGCTGCTGTTCGCCGACGCGACCCCGGACCACGCCGCGGTCGACCAGGCCGTGGAGCTGGTCAAAGCCGCCGGCGCCGCCCACGCCGCCGGCCTGGTCAACGCGGTGCTGCGCCGCGCCGGCCGCGAGCGCGCGACGCTCGTCGCCGACCTGCTCGGCGACGACTCGACTCCGGAGCGAGCCGCCATCGCCCACTCGGCGCCGCTCTGGCTTGCACGGATGTGGTGGGAGGAGCTGGGAGGCGAGGTCGCCCGCCCGTTGCTGGCGGCCTGCAACGAGCCGGCGGAGGTCGGCCTGCGCGTCAACACCCTGCGCACCGATCGCGAGGCTGTGTTGACGCGGCTGGGGGACGCCGGGGTGGAGGCGCGGGCGCCGCGGGCGCCCTGGCCCCTCGCGGCACCGGAGGTGCTCGCGATAGAGGGACGGACCGGCGTGACGGTCCCGGAACTGGTCGCCTCCGGAGAGCTGACGCCGCAGAGCCGCGGTTCCGCCGCAATGGTCGAGGTTCTCGACCCTCAGCCGGGCGAGCACGTGCTCGATCTCTGCGCCGGCCCGGGGATCAAGACCGGCCAGATCGCCGCCCGGATGGGAGACCGCGGCGAGGTCGTCTCGGTCGAGTCGGACCCTGCCAGGGCGGCAGAGGTCGCCGCGCAGGCGCGCCGCCTCGGCCTGCACAGCGTCACCGTGGTCGAGCTGGACGCGGCGGAGGTCGAGATGGCGCCTGGCTTCGACCGGGTGCTGGTCGACGCGCCCTGCTCGGACCTCGGCGCGCTGGCCTCGCGGCCGGACGCCCGCTGGCGCAAGTCGCCGCGGGCGATAGAGCGCCTCGCCGAGCTGCAGGGCCGCATCCTCTCCCACGCCGTCGCGGCGCTGCGCCCGGGCGGGACCCTCGTCTTCGCGACCTGCACGGTCTCGCGCCGCGAGAACGACGACCGCGTCGCCGCGCTGCTCGGCGCGTCCGCCGCAGGCGATGCACCGCCGCTCACGGTCGAGGACCTCGGCGCCCGCGCTCCCGACCTCGCCTCGCCGCACGATCGCCGCTGCCTGCAGCTTCGCCCCGACCGCGACGGCACGACCGGTTTCTTCGTCTGCCGCCTGAGCAGGGATGATTGAGACAGATGAGGGACGGGAAGGGATAGGGCGATGCTGCAACGAGCCAAGTGCCCCGGCTGCGACGAACCCTGGCTGCGCCCGACCCAACTCCCCGGCCGCCTGCGCTGCGTGTACTGCCTGAGCCGCTTCGAGCTGGTCTCGCAGTGCCCGAACTGCGGCGAACACCAGACGATCGCCCGGATGAGCAGCAGCGAGGACATGACCTGCCAGATGTGCGGAGACTCGATGCTGAAGCCGATCTAGCCGTTCGGTCGTCCGCTGCGGGTAGGTTCCTCGACGTGAAGGACTTGCTGAAGGAGCGCCGTGTCGCGCCGTCGATCCTCTCGGCGGACTTCTCGCGGCTGGGTTCGCAGCTCGACGAGGTGATGGCGGCGGGAGCGCGGGTGATCCACTTCGACGTGATGGACGGGCATTTCGTCCCGCCGATCACGATCGGCCCGCTGGTCGCCGCCTCGATCGCCGACCGGGTTCACGACGCCGGTGGCGTCGTCGATGTCCACCTGATGATCGAGGCGCCGGAGCGGCAAATCGAGGCCTTCGCCGAGGCGGGCGCCGACTCGATCACCTTCCACGAGGAGGCGACGCCGCACGCCAACCGCACCCTGGCGGCGATCCGCGAGCTGGGCTGCCTGGCCGGGGTGGCGATCAACCCCGGCACCCCGGTCGAGGCGGTCGCCGAGCTGCGCGGCTACGCCGACATCGTCCTCTGCATGACGGTCAATCCAGGCTGGGGCGGCCAGTCGTTCATCGACGGCTCGCCCGACAAGGTCTCCCGCCTCGCGCCGCTGGTTGGCGAGGCAAAGATCGAGGTCGACGGCGGCATCGACGCCTCGACCGCCGGCTCGGTGGTCGACGCCGGCGCCTCGCTGCTCGTAGCCGGTTCCGCGGTGTTCGGCTCTGACGACCCCGCCGCCGCCTACACCGAGATCGCCGCAGTCGCCGGCGCTGCCTAGCCCCTCGCGATGAGGGCGCCGATGGTCTCCTGCCACCAGGCTCGCTCGGCGGGATCGTCGCCAACCCGGGCGGCGCGGCGCTCGCACCAGCGGGCAAGCGCCTGCCGGCCGCCGATCGCGACGACGTTCTCAGAGGTCAGCGCGTAGCGCCCGTCGGCGAGGGCGACCAGCGAGCTGGGCCGGTCGCGCCGGCTGCGCAGCACCGAGACCACCGCGATCCCGTCGACGGCGGTTGGTGCGGAGGGATCCTCGATGTCGCCGCCCGGCCGCACCGTGAACACCTGCGAGGCGCCGCGAGGGGGTAGCCGAGGGGGAGGTGGTGCCCCGATCGGCCCCACGTGCCAGCGCTTGGTCAGGTCCTCGACCTCGTCGCGCAGCTCGCCGCGGACGAGCACGTGAAGCTCGTCGCCCTCGCGCAGCTCGGTCGAGCCGCGCGGCGGAATCGCCATGCTGTCGCGGACGATCACGTTGACCAAGGCCTCGCGCGGCAGCCCCAGCTCGCGCACGAGGTGCCCCGCGGCCGCCGCCCCGGGACGCAGCCGGTAGGAGACGACGTCGCCGCCCATGCGGCGGATCCGACCGGACTCGAGCAGGCGTTTCGGCAGCGCCGGCTCGTCGGTGGTGAGGCCGAGGCGCTGCGCCAGCGGCTCGAAGCTGGCGCCCTGGATCAGGGTGGAGGTGACGACGACGAAGAAGACGATCGCGAACAGCTGCTCGCTCGCGTCGACCCCGGCGACGACGGCGAAGGTGGCGAGCCAGATCGGGGTCGCGCCACGCAGGCCGGCCCAGCCGAGCATCGCCCGCTCGCGCAGGCTGAGCGACGAGAACGCCGTCGCGGCAAAGGCGGCGAGGGGCCGGGCGATCAGGATCAACACCGCCGAGAGCGCCAGGCCCTCGGCGGCGACGTCGCCGAGCTCGCTGGGGAAGACCAGCAGGCCGAGCAGGATGAAGAGGCCGATCTGGGCCACCCAGCCGACCCCCTCGTGGAAGGCGACGACCGTGCGGCGGGCGGGGATCCTGCCCGAGCCGAGCGCCAGGCCGGTCAGGTAGACGGCCAGGAACCCCGACCCGTACGCGATCTCCGCCACGCCGAAGGCGAGCCCGGCGATGGCGATCGTCGCCACCGGGTAGATGCCGTCGGTGGGGAGCCGCGCCCGGTTCAGTGCGGCGACCGAGACTCTTCCGAGCGCCAGGCCGATCGCCGCGCCGATTGCCAGTTTGAGGACGAGCAGGCCGGCCATGTCGGCGAGCCCGTAGCCCGGCTCCTGGATCCATTCGATGAAGCCGATTACGAGCAGCAGGGCAACGGGGTCGTTCATCCCGGACTCCCCCTCGAGCGCCCGCGCCAGGCGCTTCTCCAGGGTCGAGCGGCGCAGGACGGCGAAGATCGCGGCCGAGTCGGTGGCGGCGATCGCGGCGCCGACCAGCATCCCTTCCAGCACGCTCAGGCCGAAGATCCAGTGCGCCGCCAGGCCGGCCGCCACCGCGGTCACCACGGTCCCCACCGTCGCCAGCGACGCCGCCGTCCCCAGCACCGGGCGGATCTCGGACCAGCCGGCGCTCAACCCGCCCTCGAAGAGGATCAGGACGAGGGCGATCGTGCCCAGCGTGCGGGCCAGCTCGGCGTCGTCGAACTCGATCCCGCCGATCCCCTCCGAGCCGGCCAGCATCCCCAGTCCGAGGAAGAGCAGCAGGCCGGGGATCCGGATCCGGTCGGCGAGCAGCGCTCCGGCGATCCCCGCGGCCAGCAGGCCGCACGCAACGAGGATCAGCTCCGCATCGTGCCCGCCCATGGGCGGACCCTACGCGCCCTCGTCGGCCGCGGCGAGCTGGGTCTCCAGCTCCTCGGTCGAGCCGGCACTCGGAACGTCCTCGGGCCGTTCGTGGGGACGGCGGTAGATCGCGAACAGCAGGCTGAGCAGGAGGAAGGCGGAGAGCGCGAACCCGATCTCGACCCGGAGGAACTCGTCGCCGATCGGTGCCGCCAGGCACCAGGCGACGAAGAAGGCCGCACAGGCCACCCAGCGGAGCGAGGCCCGCCGAACCTGGCCCTGCGCGAGGCAGGCCTGGTTGACGGTGACCGAGGCGAGGTAGAGGCCCATCCCCGCGGTGACCAGGAGCAGTTCCATGCGGTCGTAGCTGAACTTGTCGCTGAAAGCGAGCTGCATCAATTGCGGCCCGGCGACGATCACGGCCAAGGCGACGATCGTGGTGAAGCCGGAGATCGCCAGCAGCACCATCCGCACCGAGCGGTGGAACTCGTCCTGGCTGCCGGGCTCGTCGCTGCTGTGGAGCGTCGTCAGGTGGGGGAGGATGCTGGTCGAGACCGCCTGGAAGAGCTGCAGCGGCGCCCGCGCGATCATCAGCACGTTGAAGATGAAGCCCGCCGCCGCGGCGCCCTCCAGCCCGCGCACGATCAGCGGTCCGGCGTTGAGGAAGGTCTGCTCGCCGAGCATGATCAGGAAGACCGCGGCCGCGAAACCGCCGCCGTGGGCGAGTGAGAACTCCGCCTCCTGGCGCGCGGGGCCTGTCGCCGCAGGGGACCCACCGCCCCTTCCGGTAGCTAAAGCTTCCTCAGGGGCGGTTCCCCCTACGGCGCCACCCGCGCGAGAAGCGCGACGAGCGAATGCTGCTGGGACGACAAGCAGACTCAGGGACGGGGCGGCGACGATTCCTATCGCCACTGCCGACTGGCCGTTCAGCAGGCCGATCGCTACCAGGACCGCGAAAAGCGTCCGGAAGACCGACTCGGAGAGGATCATCGCGGTGAAGAGGGCGAAGCGGCGGTGGCCGGCGAGGTAGCCGCGGGCGAAGTAGCTGGCGGCGTAGAAGAGGACCGCGAGGAGGAAGACCCAGTAGAGGGTTTCGTTGCCGCTCAGCAGGTCGTCTTCGATCGGCCCGCGCAGGATCAGGGTGACGACGGTGAAGGCGGCGGCGAGGCCGAGCTGGATCTTGGTCGCGACCAAGACCGGCTCGCGGACCGGTTCATTCCGCGCCAGGCGTTCGGAGATGTGGCGGGAGAGCAACTGGTCGACCGGCCGGTAGAGGGTCGAGACGGTGATGAAGACCGCCGACCAGACCACCGTGATCTCGCCGTAGTCGGGTTTGGAGAGCACGTGCGAGGCGATGAAGAAGTAGACGTAGGTGATCGCGCCGGTGAGCCCGACGCCGATCGCGAGGAAGCTCGCCATGCGGCCGTACTCGGCGGTCGAGGAGCCCTCGCCGGCGGGCTTCCCGCGGGAGCCCGGGAGAACGGCTCGAAGCCGCATCAGCGGTCTCCGGCGCCGCGCTCGTAGTGAGAGGGCTCGACGCCGAGCGCCAGCTCGACCCGCCGCACCCGCTCGAAGACCCGCTGCGTCATCACCCGCTGGCCGGCGAGCAGGTCGCCGATCACCCCCAGAGCGAACAGCTGCAGGGCGGCGATGAAGAGGACGGCGCCGAGGATCAGCGACTGGATGTGACCGCTGCTGTCGCCGTTGAGGATCCAGTCGAGCAGGAACGGCATCCAGGCGGCGAGCGCCAGCAGCGCGACGACCAGTCCCGCCGAGGCGAAGACCCGCAGCGGCTTGTAGCGGGCGTAGATGCGGAGGATCGAGAGGGCGTTGCGGCGCACGTAGGCGCCGGTCGAGCGGAAGAGGCGCGACTCGCGCGTCTGCGGGTTGACGCCGATCTCGGTCTGGCCGACCGCGACCAGCATCTTCCCTGCCTGGATCAGGCTCTCCAGCGTGTAGGTGAAGTTGTCGACGACGAGCAGCCCCAGCGCCGCGTCGCGGGTGTAGGCGCGGAAGCCGGAGGTGGTGTCGGAGATCGCGGTTCCCGAGAGTTTGCGAACGACCCAGCTGCCGGCGCGCTGCAGTGCCTTCTTCTGTCCGGAGAAGTGCTCGATGCCGGCGACCTTGCGGTCGCCGACGACGATGTCGGCCTCGCCGGCGAGGATCGGCGCGACCAGCTTCGGCACGTCGGCGCCGCGGTACTGGTTGTCGGCATCGGTGTTGACGATGACGTCGGCGCCCAGCTTCAGGCAGGCGTCGAGCCCGGCCTGGAAGGCCGCCGCGAGGCCCTTGTTGTTGGTCAGCCGCACGATGTGCTCGACCCCGTTCTCGCGGGCAACCTCGGCCGTGCGGTCTGTGGAGCCGTCGTCGATCACCAGCAGCTCGATCTCGTCGATGCCCTCGATCGTGCGTGGCAGGTCGGCGATCGTCGCCGCGAGGGTCGCCTCCTCGTTCAGGCACGGGATTTGGATGATGAGCTTCATTGCGGGAGGGAGGGTATCCCCGCATTCGGCCAATAGCGCCTGGCGCGCGGGTCCTGGCGTGGGGGGAGGGGCTTGCGGGCGAGGGCGTCCTCGACCCCTCCCCCCACGCCACCCCCGCGAGGTACCATTGACTGACTCGTCAATCAATATGACCGTCTCGCTTACAGCCGAGGATCGAACGCACCTGAAGCGGGCTCTTGAGCTTGCTGGGAATGGGCGCGGGAGGGTCAGTCCCAATCCGCTGGTCGGCGCGGTCATTGTTCGCGATGGCGAGATCATTGGCGAGGGGTTCCACGCTGAGCTGGGCGGGCTGCACGCGGAGCGGGCGGCGCTGGAGGACTGCCGCAGGCGCGGGGGGGACCCAGGCGGAGCGACGATGTACGTGACGCTGGAGCCGTGCGCGCACCAGGGTCGGCAGCCGCCGTGCTCCGAGGCTCTCCTCGGGGCCGGGATCGGACGGGTCGTGATCGCGTCCGAGGACCCGACTGAGAAGGCGTCCGGGCGTGGCCCCGGCATCCTCCGCGACGGCGGCGTGGAGGTCGAGTCGGCTGCCGGCGAGGAGGCAACCGAAGCGCGCCTGCTCAACCAGCCCTTTCGCAAGCACGCCCGCACCGGGCTGCCGCTGGTCGTCCTCAAGCTGGCGATGTCGCTGGACGGCCAGACCGCGACGGCGCCGGGCGACTCCCCGTGGATCTCAGGCGAGCGCAGCCGCGAGCTGGTCCACCGCTGGCGAGCCGAATCCGACGCGATCGCCGTCGGCATCGGCACCGTCCTCGCCGACGACCCACTGCTCACCGCCCGCTCCGACCCTTCCAGTGCGCCTTCTGCCACTTATGCGAGCAAAAGGCGCACCGGAACGGCCCCCCGGCAGCCGCTGCGGGTTGTCTTCGACCGCGGCGCCCGCCTGCCGCTCAGCTCGCAGCTGGTGAAGACTCTCGACGAGTCATCGGTGATCGTTGTCGCGTCCCCCGACGCGGACCAATCTCACGTGATCGCGCTGCGAGAAGCGGGTGTCGAGGTCCTCCTCGCCGACGGAATCGAGGCCGCACTGGCCGAGCTCGGCCGCCGCGGCATAACGAGCCTCTTCCTGGAGGGTGGCAGGACCCTGGCGGCTGCCTTCGCCGAGGCCGATCAGGTCGACGAGTCCCGTATCTTCGTCGCCCCGGTCCTGCTCGGTGGGGGCAAGCGCCTCGACGCGCTCGCACCAGCCGATGACACTCTGATCGAGACCCGCTTCAAGGAGTGGTGATGTTCACTGGCCTGATCCAAGACGTGGGAACGGTCGAGTCGGTCGATTCTGGCGCGGACGGCGCGACGCTCCGGATCGCGACCGGGTTGAACGCCGAGATCGCGGAGGGCGACTCGGTTGCCATCGACGGGATCTGCCTGACGGCGACCGGTGTCGACGCGGACGGTTTCGGGACCGCGGCGATGAACCAGACCCTGGAGGTGACGGCGCTGGGCGGCCTGGAGGCCGGCAGCCGGGTCAACCTGGAGCTGGCGATGAGGGCCTCGGACCGGCTGGGCGGGCACATCGTCCAGGGGCACGTCGACGGGGTGGGGGAGGTCGTCTCGAGCGAGGACGACGGCTTCGCCAAGCGCCTGCGCGTGCGCTTGGAGCCGGACCAGCTGCGCTACGTCATCGAGAAGGGGTCGATCACCCTGGCCGGCGTCAGCCTCACGGTGGCCGGCCTGGGGGAGGATTGGGTCGAGGTCTCGCTGATCCCGGAGACCCTGGAGCGGACCAACCTGGGCGAAGCCGAGCCGGGGCGCAAGATCAACGTCGAGTGTGACGTGGTTGCCAAGTACGTCGAGCGGATCGTGGGACCATTGGCCGGAAAGGAGCAGTCGTGAGCCAGATGACGGATTCCCAGCAGAAAGAGGGCGTGGTTGCCGAGACGGGCGAGAGCCCGTTCGCGACGATCGAGGAGGCGATCGAAGAGATCCGCCGCGGGCGCATGGTCGTCGTCTGCGACGGAGAGGACCGCGAGAACGAGGGCGACCTGGTGATGGCGGCGCAGTTCGCCACGCCCGAGGCGGTCAACTTCATGGCCAAGGAGGCGCGCGGGCTGATCTGCCTGGCGTTGACGGCGGAACGCTGCGAACGTCTCGGCCTCAACCTGATGGCGGCCAAGAACGAGGCGCCTCTGCAGACCGCCTTCACGGTCACGATCGAGGCGGCGGGTGGCGTCAGCACCGGCATCTCCGCCCACGACCGGGCCCACACGATCCAGGTCGCGATCGATCCCAACTCCGGCCCCCGCGACATCGTCGTCCCCGGCCACATGTTCCCGCTGCGGGCCAAGGACGGCGGCGTGCTGGAGCGCACCGGTCACACCGAGGCCAGTGTCGACCTCGCCCGCCTCGCCGGCCTCACCCCGGCCGGCGTGATCTGCGAGGTGATGAACGACGACGGCACGATGGCCCGCGTCCCGGACCTCGTTCCCTACTGCGAGAAGCACGACCTGAAGATGATCACCGTCGCCGAGCTGATCGCCTACCGGCGCCGCACCGAGAAGCTGGTCGAGCGGGTAGTGGCCACGGCTCTGCCGACCGCCTTCGGCGACTTCTCCGCTGTCGGCTACCGCTCGCTGGTCGACGACAAACACCACGTCGCGATGGTCAAGGGCGAGGTCGACGGGGCGCAGGACGTGCTCGTCCGCGTCCACAGCGAGTGCCTCACCGGAGACGTCTTCCACAGCATGCGCTGCGACTGCGGCGAGCAGCTCGAAGCGGCGCTCTCGATGATCGAGCGCGAGGGACGCGGCGTCCTCCTCTACCTCTCCCAGGAGGGCCGCGGCATCGGCCTGCTCAACAAGCTGAAGGCCTACAAACTGCAGGAGGAGGGCGCCGACACGGTCGAGGCCAACCTCAAGCTCGGCCTGCCGGCCGACCTGCGTGACTACGGGATCGGCGCCCAGATCCTCGGCGACCTCGGCCTGACCAGCATCCGCATCCTCACCAACAACCCGAAAAAGATCGTCGGCCTCGAGGGCTACGGACTCTCGGTCTCCGAGCAGGTGCCGATTGAGGCGCCGCCCAACAGCCACAACGAGAAATACCTGCAGGCGAAGCGGGACAAGATGGGCCACATCCTCCACCACCAGGGCCTCGCCCTCGACGAGGAGATGATCCACGACGAGGAGGAGCGCGACGCGGAGGCAGAGGGTGGCTGAGGCCGGCGCCTTCCTCGAAGAGTTCGGCGAGGAGGAGAGGAAATCCCTGGCGCCACTGCGCTTCGCGGTCTGCGTCGGCCGCTTCTACGAGGACCTCGCCGAGCGGCTGTTGAGTGGCGCCAGAGAGGGTTTCAGGATAGCCGGCGTGGGGGAGGGCGCGGTGGAGGACTTCTCGGTCCCCGGCGCCTACGAGCTCCCGTTCGCCGCGAAGACGTGCATCGAGAACGGCTTTGCCGGCGTCGCCTGCCTCGGTGTCGTGATCCGCGGTGAGACCGACCACTACGACTTCGTCTGCGCCGAGGCGGCCCGCGGCATCCAGGACGTGCAGTTGGCGACAGGAGTGCCCTGCGCCTTCGGCGTGATCACCTGCGACACGATGGAGCAGGCGCTGGCCCGCGCCGGCGGCGGCAAGCGCGACCAGGGCCGCAACGCAGCGCTGACCGTGGCCCGCATGGCCCTCTTGCAGCGCCAGCGCGCGTAGCTATACGGCGGGCAAAATCGCTACCGGGTAGCGCCGTATCTCCCGGTCTGAGGTGACCAGGGTTAGCCCCTCGACCTGTGCCTGGGCGATGAGCATGCGGTCAAAGGGGTCGCGATGATGGTGAGGGAGGGAAGCGATGGCCTCGGTGTGGTGGATCGTGACCGGAAGCAGGCTGAACTGGTCATCGCGCAGAGTCTCGTAAAAAACCTCGGGCAGCTCGATGCGGCGCCGCGACAGCTTGATCGCCAACTCCCATGGACTGACGACGCTGACGAATACCTCGTTCTCCGACGACTCGATCAGTCCCAGCGTCTCCGGTGCGACCCGCTCCGGTTCGGTGACGGTCCAGACGACGGTGTGAGTGTCGAGGAGGAGTCTCAATCTCCTCGCCAAAGCCTGTCGCCGGTGGGAAAGACCTCGCTTTCATCGAAGTCCCGTTCGATTTCGCGATCCATCTCTGCCCATTCCTCGTCGGAGGGGAGCTCGATCTTGCCGCGAAGGGCCCCAAGCACCCGCTTGCCTGGCCGTGGTCGCTCGATCGGCACCAGCTTCGCCGCAGGCTTGCCGGCGCGGCTGATCACGATCTCCTCGCCGCCTTCGACGCGCTGGACCAGCTTCGAGAGATGGGTCTTGGCCTCATGCATGTTCACGCTCTCTAAGTCCTCAGCCGCCATTTCTCTCCCCCTTCGATCGAACGCTTGGCGCGCGCTGAGCGTTAGTCCGCTTAGCTAACTTCGATTGAGGCTACCATGCACGACCCGATGGCCAAGGTCTGTCACAGCTGCGGCAAGGGGCCGGCGTTCGGCCAGTCCCGCAGCCACTCGATGGTCGCCACCAAGCGGCGCTTCGATCCGAACCTGCAGAAGGTGCGGATCGAGGAGAACGGCCGCAAGCTGCGCACGTACGTCTGCACGCGCTGCTTGAAGGCGAACAAGGTCGTCAAGGCCGCCTGACTCGGTAACCGTCGCTTGAGAGGGAGCCGGTCGTCCTCTGGGCGAATTGATGGCGCACGGCCTGCGGCCTTAGCGCCGATGTCTGAGCGCGGCTGACGCCGCGCGATTTTCAGATTGCATATCGCCGCCTTCGGCGACATTCGCCCAGAGGACAACCGGCTCCCACCTCACCAGCGCTAACGGTGCCACGAGCTTCCGATCGGCTGGGGTGGGTCAGCTTCTCAGCGTCAGACGGCAGAGCGCACAGCTTCCGATCTCAGCTATTCGGGCTCGGCTCGATCGAGCGGGCAACGCTGGGGTTCGTGTGGAGGGATGGCTGTCCCCCCTCTCGGGAATGTCGCGAAGCGGCGAAATGCAATCTGTCTCCTGCGCGGCGAAGCCGCGCACCAACACCGTCGCTAAGCGCGAAGCGCGTGCGACAGCAATTCATGAGGAAGGGCAACAGCATCCCTCCCGACCGTCCATGTCTTTGCCGGTGGCTAGATTCCCTTGCCGATGCCCGACCCGTCCATCGCGCGCTTCCGGCGCGTCATCACCTCTGCCTACGCCTATCTGGAGGAACGGCGGCAGGAGGTCAACGACCTCAACGTCTTCCCGGTCGCCGATGGCGACACCGGCGACAACATGGCGATGACGATGCGGGCCGTGATGGAGGAACTGGACCGGCTCGACGGACTCGAGGTCGACGAGATCGGCCGCACGCAGCTGGTCCAGGCCCTGGCCCGGGCGGCGCTGATGGGCGCGCGCGGCAACTCCGGCGTCATCCTCAGCCAGATCGTCCGCGGTGCCGCCGAGGAGCTGGCCAGCCGCCCCGGCGAGCTGATCGACCCGGTCCTGGTCGCCTCCTCCTTCGCCAGCGCCGCCGACGCCGCCTACGACTCGGTGCGCGACCCGGCCGAGGGCACGATGCTGACCGTCTTCCGCGAGATGGCCCACTCGATTGCCCGCCAGCTCGCCCGGCTCGAGGCCGACAAGCAGCGGCTCGACCGCGGGGTCAGCGACGCGCAGCAGGACGAGGTGCTCGCCGGGATCCTCGAGCGGGCCGTCGCCGACGGCCAGAAGGCGGTCGAGCGGACGCCCGAGCAGCTCGAAGTGCTGCGCGAGTCCGGCGTGGTCGATGCCGGCGGCTACGGCCTGGTCCTGATCCTCGCCGGGGTCGTCGCCGGTCTGCGCGGCGATCACGACGGGCTGCCGGAGATCTCCCACCACGAGGCGCCGCGACTCAGCCGCCCGCACCACGAGGACAGCCGCTACCGCTACTGCACCAACTTCATCGTCTCCGGCACCGGCCTCAGCTCACGCGACTTCCTCCCCCGCCTCGAGGGGCTGGGCGACTCGGTCCTGGTGGTCGGCGACGAGGTGACGCTGAAGGTCCACGTCCACACCGACGACCCGGAGACGGCCGTCGACCTTTTCGCCGGAGCCGGGAAGGTGACGAACCTCGACGTCGCCGACATGCGCGAGCAGATCGCCGAGCGCGAGGCCAGGCTGGCCAGTGGGCGCTCGGGCGCGCTTGCCGTCGCCGCGGGGGGCGGGATCGAGCGGCTGTTCGGCGAGCTGGGGGCGCACGTCGTCCCCGGCGGCGAGACCCTCAACCCCTCGACCTACGAGCTGCTCGCCGGCATCCACGAGGTGCCCGCCGAAGAGGTGGTGGTCCTGCCCAGCTCCTCGAACGTGATCATGGCCGCCGAGCGCGCCTGCGAGCTCTCCGAGAAGCCGGCGCGGGTGGTGCCGGCAACCTCGCAGCAGGCGAGCCTGCTCGCCCTGGTCGAGCTCGACCAGGGCGCCTCGGCGGACGAGAACGCGGAGCGCCTCGAGACCGCTCTCGGTGGGATCGCCGCCGGCGGGGTGGCTCCCGCCGCTCGCGACGACGCCCAGGGGCGTTTCCGCCAGGGCGACGCGGTCGGCTTCGCCGGCGAGGAGATCGTCGCCTGGGGTGGAGCCGGGTCGACCCTCGCCGCGACGATCGAGCGCCTTGCCCAGGGCGCCGAGATCGTCACCGTGATTGCGGGCGAGGACGCCCCGATCCCGCTCGCCGAGATCGACCCACACGTCCCAAACGGGGTCGAGTTCGAGACCCACGAGGGCGGCCAGCCGAGCTGGTGGTGGCTGCTCGCCGCCCAGTAGTGCGCTCCTTCGCCGGAGCCCACGAGCTCAGCAGGGGGCAGCTCCTCGATGCCCCGGTCCACTGGCCCCGACCGAGCGTTCTCGACGTCTCGCTGGAGATCCTCGGGGGAGTCGGTCCGAAACTGGCCGAAGCTGCAGCTGAAAGTGGAATCTCCACCCTCGGCGACCTGCTCCTGCGTTTCCCGCACAGCCACCGCGACCGCACGATCGTCCCGGTCGCGAGCCTCGAGGTCGGCCAGAAAGGAACTCTTCGCGTCGAGGTCCTGGGCGCCAAGCCGAGCACCTTCCGCCGCCGCGGTCTCTCGATCACCTCGGTCAAAGTCGGCGACGACTCGGACTCCGTCAGGGCCAGCTGGTTCAACCAGCCCTGGGTTGCCCAGAAGCTCACTCAGGGCACGCAGCTCCTGCTCACCGGGTCTCGTGACAAACGGGGCTTTCGGGTCAGCGAATACGAGGTCATGGCTTCTGGCTCGCGGGACCTGTCGTCGGGGGAGGGGGGCCCTGCGGGCGAGGGCGTCCTCGACCCCCCTCCCCCGACGCCACCCGCGGGAGAGGCGCAGAAGCTCGTCCCCGTGCATCCGGCGACCGAGCAACTGAAAGCCCAGCGGATCCGGCAGTGGATAGAGCAGGCAATTCCCCTGGCTCGGAATGTCCTTGAGCCCCTACCGGCAGAGATGCGGGCACGCAGGAATCTCGCCGGAGTGGGGGATGCGATCGAGGCCGTGCATTTCCCTGAGACCGAGGAGGACGTCGAGCAGGCGCGGGATCGGCTGGCCTTCGAAGAGCTGTTCCTCTACCAGGCCGTACTGGCGACGCGGAAGCGGTCGCACCGGGCGTCGCGGCCGGCGCCGCGGTTGGGGAAGCCCGGTGAGGCGGTGGGGAGGTGGCTTGGGACGCTGCCGTTCGAGCCGACCGGGGACCAGCGGGCGGCGTTCGGGGAGATCGACGGGGATCTCGACTCGGGCGAGCCGATGCAGCGGTTGCTGATGGGGGAGGTGGGTTCGGGCAAGACGGTGGTGGCGCTGTACGCGATGCTGCGGGCGCTGGAGGCCGGCTTCCAGGCGGTCCTGATGGCCCCGACCGAGACCCTGGCCGAGCAGCACGCGGCGACCCTGGGGAAGCTGCTGGCGCAGGAAGCGACCCCATTTGCGCTGCTGACCGGAGCGACCCCGGCGGCCAGGCGCAGGGAGGCGTTGGAGCGCTTGGCGACGGGGGAGCTGGGGTTGGTGGTCGGCACCCACGCCCTGATCGAGCCCGATGTGAAGTTCTCTCGACTCGGGCTCAGCGTCGTCGATGAGCAGCACCGCTTCGGGGTCGCGCAGCGCAAGGCGCTGGACTCCAAGGGGGTGGAAGGGATGGCGCCGCACGTGCTCCACATGACCGCGACGCCGATCCCCCGCACCCTCTCGCTGACCGCCTACGGCGATCTCGACACGACGGCGCTGCACGAGCTGCCCGCCGGGCGTCAGCCGATCGAGACGCGGGTGGTCGAGGGGGGCGAGCGCCCCGAGGCCTACGAGTTCATCCGCGCCCAGCTGCGCGAAGGACGACAGGTCTACGTCGTCTGCCCGCTGGTCGAGGAGTCGGAGAAATTGCAGGGGAAGGCAGCGGAGGTCGAGGCCGAGCGGCTCGCGGCCGGGGAGCTGCGCGGTTTCTCGGTCGGGGTCATCCACGGCCAGATGCCTTCGGCGCGCAAGGCGGAGGCGATGGGGTCGTTCGTCGCCGGCGAAACCGACGTGCTCGTCGCGACCACCGTGATCGAGGTCGGGATCGACGTGCCCAACGCGACCGTGATGGTGATCGAGGGGGCAGAGCGCTACGGCGTCTCCCAGCTGCACCAGCTGCGCGGCCGGGTCGGGCGCGGCGAGCACAGCTCTCACTGCCTGCTCTTTCCCGAAGAGGCGGGGGGGATGGCCCGGCGCCGGCTGAAGGCCGTGGCCGGCGAGCGTGACGGCTTCAAGCTGGCCGAGGTCGATCTCAGCCTGCGGGGTGAGGGCGAGGTGCTCGGGACCCGCCAGCACGGCCTGCCTCGCTTCGCGGTCGCGGAGCTGCCCGAGGAAACTCCGACCCTGGTCGCCGCGCGCGACGAGGTGCTGGCGCTGCTGCGCCGCCACGGCTCCCTCGACGCGCCCGAGCTCGGGCCGCTGTTGGAGGCCGCGCGCCGTCGATTCGGCGCCGGCGCCGCCGACCCGATACCACTCTGACGATGAGGGTGATCGCGGGCGAGTTGAAAGGGCAACGTCTCGTCGCGCCGCGTGGCTGGAAGGTGCGTCCCACCTCCGACCGCGTCCGCGAGGCGGTCTTCTCGGCGCTGGGGGAGATCGGCGGTGCCCGCGTGCTCGACCTCTACTGCGGTACCGGGGCGCTGGCGATCGAGGCCCTCTCGCGCGGCGCCGTCAGCGCGATCCTGGTCGATCGCGACACCCGCCCGGCGCTCGGCAACGTCCAGCGGTTGGGCCTCGGAGAGCGCACCGAGCTGATCCGCGCCGACGCGGTGCGCTGGCTCGCCGGGCACGCCAAGGAAGCGGAGGCCTCCAGCTTCGACCTTGTCTTCGTCGACGCCCCCTATAGACTCGCCGACCGCGTGGGGCAGGAACTGGACACTCAGCTGCCGCGCCTGCTCGGCAAGGATGGGCGGGCGATCGTCGAGAGCGCCGCTCGTCACCCGCTTCGCATCGATTCGCTCGAGCGGGTCCGCCAGCGCCGCTACGGCGCCACCGACGTCAGCTTCTACGGGGAGGGCTCCTGATGGCGGAGCGCGACGGCACCGTCGTTTGTCCCGGCAGCTACGACCCGGTGACCAACGGTCACCTCGACATCATCAAGCGCGCCTCGCAGGTCTTCGAGCGGGTTGTCGTCGGCGTCGTCAACAACCCGATCCGCAAGGAGAAGACGCTGTTCACCGCCGAGGAGCGTCAGGAACTGATCCGCGAAGCGACCGCCGAGCTCGGCAACGTCGAGGTGCAGATCTTCTCCAACCTTCTGGTCGAGTTCGCGCGCGAACTCGGCGCCAAATCGATCGTCAAGGGACTGCGGGCGATCTCCGACTTCGAGTACGAGTTCGAGATGGCGCAGCTGAACCGAAAGCTGGACCCCGGGATCGAGAGCATCTACATGATCTCCTCGCCCCACTACAGCTTCCTCTCTTCGACCGGAGTAAAGGAAATGGCGACCTTCGGCGGCGACGTTTCCGACCTCGTGCCGGGCCCCGTGGCAGCCGCGATGGCGGAGCGCCTGGGCGAACGGTAGGCTTCCTCGGGCTTACGCCCATTGGGCACGAGCTTGCAAAAACCCGAGGAAATAACCGGTTCTTCACCGAAGATGCCCCTTACACGTAGGCTTACGACCTTCCGATGGACGTACTGGTCTTAATAGACAAGCTCGACGACGTTGTTCACAACGCCCGGCCCGTGCCACTCACGGACCAGGTGCGCGTGGACCGCGAGGAGATCTACGACCTCCTCGACCAGATGCGCGCGACGATCCCCGAGGAGATCAAGCAGGCGCGCTGGATCGTCAAGGAGCGCCAGGAGATGCTCGCCGAGGCCAAGCGCGAGGCGGAGCGGATCGTGCGCGAGGCGCGCGAGCAGCAGGCCCGCCTGATCTCCGACGAGGAGGTCACCAAGCAGGCCGAGCGCGCCGCCGACGAGATCGTCGAGGACGCTCGCACGCGAGAGCGGGAGATCCGGCTCGGCGCCGAGGACTACGCCGACGAGATCCTCAACACGCTCGAGGTCAACCTGCAGAAGTTCCTCGCGGCCGTCCAGCGCGGCCGCGACCGGCTCGCCGGCCGCGACGAAGAGCAGCAGCCGGTCGCCGAGCTGGACGAGCAGCAGCAGCAGTAGCGCCGGTTACTCGAGCTTCAGGTCCTTGAGCTTGTCCCAGCGAGGGTCCGTGGCGGTTTCGTGCTCGTGGGCCGAGGGGTCGGCGTCGTTCAAAGGCTCGCCACAGGTCGGGCAGAGGCCGGCGCAGTCGGGACGGCAGAGGATCCGCGTCGGCATCGCGAGGACAGCGGCGTCGTGCGCCCAGCGGCCGACGTCCAGCTCGTCTTCGGTCACGTAGGGGCTGCGCAGCTCCTCGTCCTCCGTGTGGGACTGGTCGACCTCGCGCGCGTCGACCTCGGTCTCGACCGCGGCGGGTTCGAGGCAGCGCATGCAGGGCCCCTCGATTCGCAGCGGGAAGCGGAGGCGGAAGGCGTAGCCGTTGCTGGGCCGCGAAAGGTCGAGTCTGGCCCTCGACGACTCGGGCGCGGGGGCATAGGTCTGACCGCCGAGCTCGAGCGGGTCGAGGCGGAGGTCGAGGTCGAGCCGTGCTCCCTCGCCATGAGCGAGGGAGAGGCGTCCCAGGTCGATGATCGTCGTGGTGGGCAACTTGGCCATGGCTGATCCTCCGCTCGCCGCGACTACGATTGCACTTCCGACGAGGTTACGGAATGGATCGATTCGACTGGACACCCGACGAGTACTTGGAGCG
>DATMEP010000002.1:0-27841 GCA_035556755.1 Solirubrobacterales bacterium | reverse complement strand
CAGGGCGTCGCCAAGGACGTTTGCGTGGCACGCGGCATCCCGCTCGCATGTCACGCCGACGACGTCGACGCGATGGAAGGGCGGCGGCCGGTGCAGGAGGCAGCGCCCGGCAACCCCTACAACCGAATCATCAAACGCCTCTGGCAGGGCCCGCCCTACAGGGTCGAGCGGGTGCTGAACGAGGGCGACGAGGTGGCCGGCTTCCGCGTCGTCCACGCGCCGGGCCACGCCCGTGGCGAGGTGATCTTCTTCCGCGACTCCGACCGGGTGGCGATCTGCGGAGACGTGATCCGCAACATGAGCTACGCGACCGGCCGCCCGTTGCTCGCCGAGCCGCCGGAGATCTTCACCGTCGACCCGGCCGAGAATCGGCGCTCGATCCGCAAGCTCGCAGACCTCGGCCCTTCCCTGATCCTCCCCGGCCACGGCCCGGCGCTGACCGACATTGCCCGATTCGAGCGATTTGCAGCATCTCTCCCCAGCTGACGCCGCATCTTTCGTCCGTCCGACGGGTTACCTAGTTTCAACTAAACCTCCCGCCGCCGAAAGGATCCGCGATGAGAACCCTTAAGGATCGACGCCCCTCTCCGGCCATGGTCGTCTCCGTGATCGCCCTGATCGTCGCCCTCGCGGGCACCGCCTACGCCGCCCAAACGATCAACGGCGGCGCGATCAAAAAGCAGACGATCGGCGGTGGCAAGCTGAAGCAAAAGACGCTGACCGGGTTCCAGATCAACACCAACAAGCTCGGCGTCGTGCCATCCGCACAGCGCGCGTCCCACACCTACTGGGTGGTCGTCAACAACCCGCCATCTCCCGGCAACGCGGTTCTTGCCCGTTCCAGCGACAGCGGGATCACGGCAACCGAGGGCGGCGGAGCCGTCGCGGTCGTCTTCCCGCAGAACATCAGCGGCTGCGCCAACGTCGCCGGCCGCAACAACGCCGGCACGACGCCGCCGGGAGCCGGCTTCGCGCAGACCAACACCTCTGCCGCAAACGCGAACGCGGTCGAAGTTCGCACGCGCGACGAGAAAGGCGCTCCCGAGGACGCCGACTTCCACCTGGTCGTCGTCTGCCCGTAGGGGATAGTCTCGACGCGTGAGCGACGCGCCGCACGGTTTCAAGGAGGGCGACAAGGTCTGGGTCGAGGACGGCGACGGGAAACGCCATCCCGGCATCTTCGTCGGCGACAACGAAGCTTCGGGCTGGTTCGGCGGCGGGCCGAGCGCCTACGTCGCCCACCCCGAGGCGCACCAGGCAGAGGTCGTCTCGACCTTCCGCATCACCACGCGCGCCGAGTAGCTCACGGCGTCGGCATCGATTAGGAAGGCACTCTCGCGGCGGCCATGTCGACTCGGGCACCGCGGAACGGGACGCCCTCGGCGATAAGGAGATTTCGCTGCCGTGGCCCCTTGGCAAGGGAACCATCGGCGCGGACCACCCGCCACCAGGGCAGGTCGGGATCGTCGCACTCGAACAGCACCGCCCCAGCGAAACGGGGCGCTCCCGGCGAGACGTCGCCGTAGGTCCGCACGAATCCCTCCGGGATCTCACGCACTCGCTCCAGCACTTCCTCCACACAGCTTCCGGTGCGCTTTATGCCACCCATGACGACAAAAGGCGCACCGGAACGCCCTTGCGCGCCTAGGCGGGACCGAAGGCGTCGATCAGGCGGTTCTGGTACTCGCTCAGCTCCTCCGGGGAGATGAAGTAGGTCGGCGGGGTGAGGAAGAGGCCGTCGGCGCGCTCGGCGGTCTCCTCGACCCGCGCCCGGACCTTGTCGAGCGGCCCGGCGGCGCAGTAGGTGTCGACGATCTCGTCGCTGATCGCCGCGGGGACCGCGGCGAGGTCTCCACGGCGGAAAGCCTCGCCCGCCGCCACCGCGTTGTCGGCGAAGCCGTGCAGCTCCCAGAGCGGCATGTAGGTCTTGACCGTGGCGTAGAAGGAGATCGTGCGGCGGGCCATCTCGATCGCCTGCGCTTCGTCGTCGTCGATCGCGCAGCAGACGGTCGGCAGGTAGTCGAAGTCCGCCCGGTCGCGGTTGGAGCGGCTCAGCCCCTCCTCGAAGGAGGAGACGACCACCTCGTCGATCCAGCGCAGGCTCTGGATCGGGTGTCCGATCAGCCCGTCGGCGACGTCGCCGGCCATCCGGCACATGCCCCCCTGCACGCCCGCGGTGTAGATCGGCACCGACTCGCGGGCGGGCGGGTGCGGGCGGATCCAGCCCTTGATGTCGATGTCGTAGTACTTCCCCTCGTAGCGGATCGGCTCTCCCCTGCCCGCCTGCTGCATGATCAGCCGCGTCGCCTCGATCGCCTCGCGCAGGTGCGGCGCCGGTTTGCCGTACTCGGCGTTGTGCCAGGTTTCGTTGAGCCGTTTGACCCCGGAGCCGAGTCCGAGGCGGAAGCGGCCGCCGGACATCTCGTCGATGTCGAGCGCCGAGACGGCGACGATGAAAGGGCTGCGGGTGAAGGCCCAGGCGATCCCGGTGGCGACGCCGATCTTCTCGGTGCGCCCGGCCAGATAGGCCGCCTGGGTGACCGAGGAACGGAACAGCTCCGGCGCCCAGACGCACTCGACGCCGGCCGCTTCGGCGCGCTTTGCCTCCGCCTCGAGATCGGCGACGGTGGTGCCGATTGCGGCGACCGAGATGCGGTCGAGTGCGCTCATCTCGTCAACGCCTCAGGCCAGAACCGGCTCGGCGGCCGCGGCGAGGACCGCGTCGGCGACCCGCTCGCGGTGCCACTTGGCGTCGCCGAAGGTCGCCGCGTTCGCCTTGCCGCGCTTGAGGAAGAAGTGGAGGTCGTGCTCCCAGGTGAAGCCGATGCCGCCGTGGACCTGGATAGAGGCGTTGGGGACGCGCCAGCCGGCATCGGAGGCGTAGGCCTTCGCCATCGAGGCGGCCAGCGACAGCGAGTCCGGCTCAGCGTCGGCTGACCAGGCTGCGCCGTAGACCGCCGAGCGCGAGTTCTCGGTCTCCAGCAGCATCTGGGCACAACGGTGAGAGACCGCTTGGTAGGCGCCGATCGGCCGATCGAACTGCTGCCGGTCTTTTGCGTAGGAGACCGCCATCTCCATCGTTCGCTGGGCGATGCCGGTCGACTCGGCGGCGATCGCGACGCAAGCGCGCCAGAGCACGGGGAGGTAGTCCTCCTGGCCGCCATCGAGGGTCGCCCCGGCGCCCACTTTGACGCCATCGAAGCGAACCGAGTAGAGGCGGCGGGTGAGGTCTATCGACGGCTCCGGCGTGACCGTGACTCCCTCGGCGTCGCGCTCGACCAGATGGCGGCGGCCATCGGCCGTGGCAACGAGCAGGAAGTCGGCGCTCGCCGCGTCCATGACCAGGACCTTCACGCCGTCGAGGATGATTTCGCGGTCGCCGTTGCCTGCATCCATTGCAAAGTTCCCGATCGAGGCAGGCGTACCGGCATCGAAGAGGGCGACCGTGCCGCGTGCCTCGCCCGCCGCCAGCGGACGCAGCCAGCGCTCCTTCTGCTCGTCGCTTCCGTTCGCCGCCAGCGCCAGCCCGGCGACGGTGGTCGAGAGCAACGGCGTCGGTGCCAGCGCGTAACCCAGCTCCTCGAAGAGGACCGCAAGCTCGACTATCCCCAGGCCCTGCCCGCCCCACTCCTCGGGAAGCGCCAACCCGGTCCAGCCGAGCCCGGCCATCTCCTCCCAGTCGCTCTGCTCGAAGCCGTGCTCGCTCTCGGCCAGCTCGCGGACTCGCTCCGACTTGTAGCGGGCGGCGAGGAAATCGCGCGCCGTCGAGCGGATCGCCTGTTGCTCGTCGGTGAGATCGAAGTACATGGTCGCTGGGCCCTGCTAGCGCAGCCTCGGTAGGCCGAGCACCCGCTCGGCGATGATGTTCTTGAGGATGTCGGTGGTGCCGCCCTCGATCGAGTTGGCGCGGGAGCGCAGGAACCCGTACTGCCAGGCGCCGTTCGCCACCGCATGCTCGGCGCCGCGGTCGAGCGGCGCGTAGGCCCCCTCGATCTCCAGCGCCAGCTCGGTCAGCCCCTGATTGATGTCGGCCCACTGCCACTTGCCCAGCGAGCCCTCGGGGCCGGGGATGCCCGACTGCATCGTCTTGGTCAGGCCGCGGTAGGCGTTGAGCCGCATCGTCTCGGCCTCGATGTGGAGCTGGGCGAGCCGCTGCCGGTAAACGGGGTCATCAGCAGCGCTGCCGCCGTTGACGCGCGTCTCCGCCGCCAGCTTGCTGAGGCGCTTGAGGCTGTTGGCGACCTGGGCGATCGCGCCGAAGGCGAGCCCGGCGCGCTCGTTCATCAGGGTCGTGATCGCCACCGACCAGCCGTTGCCGACCCCACCGACCACGTTGGCGTCGGGGATCCGCGCCTCCTCGATGAAGACCTCGTTGAACTCGCCCTCCCCCGTGATCTGCACCAGCGGCTTGGCCTCGACACCGGCCTGCTCCATGTCCATCAGGAAGTAGGTGAGGCCCTTGTGCTTGGGCGCGTCGGGGTCGGTGCGGGCTACGAGCATGCACCACTTGGCGTACTGGGCGAACGTGGTCCAGACCTTCTGCCCGGTGACGACCCATTCGTCGCCGTCCTTGACCGCCCTCGTCTTCAGCGAGGCGAGATCGGACCCCGACTCCGGCTCTGAGAAGCCCTGGCACCAGATCTCCTCGCCGGTGAGGATCGGCTCCAGGTAGCGCTGCTTCTGCTCGTCGGTGCCGTGGGCGATCACCACCGGTCCGCCCATCGCCAGGCCGAGCACGTTGGCCGGGCTCGGCGCTTCCTGGCGCGCCGCCTCGCCGACGAAGATCGCCTGCTCGATCAGGGTCGCGCCACGGCCGCCGTACTCCTCTGGCCAGGAGATCCCGGCCCAGCCGGCCTCGTGCATCTTGAGCTGCCACTCGCGCCGGAAGGCCATCACCTCCTCGAGGCCCGCCTCGGGCTCGGGCCCCGGATGGTTCTCCTCCAGCCAGGTCCGAACCTCATCGCGGAACTCGCGCTCGGATGGAGAAAGACTGAGATCCATCGCCCGTGGAGACTACCTGGCTGACTAGCCAGGGAGGGAATGACTCAGACAGGCTCCGATCAGGAGAGGGCGTAGGCTCGGACGACAGCCTGGGGCGAGCGGCGAAGGCTGCCGCACCCCTTGATTCCGTACTCGTTCGTCATCAGCGTCCCCTCGGCGAATTCGCTGTAGGCGCTGAGCTTGATGCGGAAGAGCCTCGCAAGGTCTTCTTCTCCGTTCTCAAGGGACCGCGAGAATTTGGACAGCATCAGGTCGAGGAAGTCCTCGTCGCCGCGCGGGGGCTGCAGCTTCCGCAGCTCTTCGTACTCAGAGCGGATGCCGGGCAGGATCACGTCCTCCATCGCCTTCTCCACTTCGGCCCTGCCGAGGGACCCGTCCTGGCCGAGTTTCTCCGAGACAGCCCGGAGCTCACCAGCGATCCGATCGCGGTGCCTCGCGCAGAGCGCGGTCGCCCTCTCTACGTACTGGGCCTTGGTCAGGGCATCCGTGGTCGTGCTCTCCCCGCCGGCGTCGTCCCCACCGCAGCCCGTCAGCAGGGCCGCAAGCGCCGCGACGCCGACCAGCGTCGCCGTCAGTCGCCTTCGCCCCATCGCGTCTCTCCCAGCTCAGACCCGCTGGATCAGGGTGCCGGTGCCCAGACCGCCGCCGCAGCACATCGTGACAAGGCCCATCTCCTTGTCGGAGCGCTCCATCTCGTGCAGCAGGGTCGTGATCAGGCGTGCGCCGGTCGAGCCGAGCGGGTGACCGAGGGCGATCGCGCCGCCGTTGACGTTGACCCGGTCCATGTCGGGGTCGAGCTCGCGCCGCCAGGCGGCGACCACCGAGGCGAAAGCCTCGTTGATCTCGACCAGGTCGATGTCGTCCATCGCCATCCCGTTGCGCTCGAGCAGCTTCTGCGTCGCCGGGATCGGGCCGGTCAGCATGATCACCGGGTCGACCCCGACCGTGGTCTGGTCGAAGATCCGGGCCCTGGGCTTCAGACCGAGCGCGTCGGCCTTCTCGCGGGTCATCAGCAGCACCGCGGCGGCGCCGTCGGAGACCTGCGAGGAGTTGCCGGCGGTGATCTTGCCGTCCTCCTTGAAGGCCGGTTTCAGGTTGGCGAGACCCTCGAGGGTGGTCTCACGGAGCCCCTGGTCGGCGACATAGGTGTCGCCGTTGACGGCGAACGGGACGACCTCGCGCTCGAACCGGCCCTCCTCGGTGGCCTTGGCGGCGAGCTGCTGGGAACGGAGGCCGAGCTCGTCCAGCTCGGCGCGGGGGATCTCCCACTGGTCGGCGATCATCTCGGCGGAGAGGCCCTGGGGGATCAGGTTGTAGCGCTCCATCAGCTCCGGTGAGAAGGGCGAGCCGTGCTCTTTCATCACCTCGTAGCCGTCGGCGAAGGAGATGTGGCCCATGTGCTCGACGCCGGAGCCAATTGCGACGTCGTGGACGCCGGTGGCGACCAGGGCAGCGGCAAAGTTGACCGCCTGCTGAGCGGAGCCGCACTGGCGGTCGATCGTGGTGGCGGGCGTCTCGATCGGCAGGCCGGCCTCCAGCCAGGCGTTGCGGCCGATGTTGACCCCCTGCTCGCCGAACTGCTGGGCGCAGCCGGTGACCACGTCGCCGGTCTCGGCCGGGTCGATCCCGGAGCGCTCGAAGAGCTCGCCGTAGACCTTGGCGAGGAGGTTGGAGGGGTGGACGTCCTTGTAGTAGCCCTTCTCCTCGTGGCCGCGCCCGATCGGGGTGCGCACCGCCTCGACGATCACGACCTCGCGGCCGCCGAACCTGCCATTGCCGTTGCCTGACATCGAAGCCCTCCGTTCGCCGATTGACCGGTCAATCAATGGTAGCCGGCGGGCGGGTCCTGCCGCGCCCGAGGGGCGAACTGATAGGAAACCGTCCTCAGTGAACGCAAGCAAGGGATATGAGGCACCCGGGATCGCCGGCAGCGGCGCCATCGCTACGGGCTTAGCTGCTGTGGCCACGACGACGGCCGACACGATCCTGCTGGCTCGGAGCGAGGCTTCGGCCTGGCGGGCCGAGGAGAAGGTCGTCGCCGCCTGCGCCAAGATCGAGGGTGCCGAGCCCTCGCGGCTGCGCGTCACCACCGACCCCAAGGACCTCTCCGAGTGCGACATCGTGGTCGAGGCCGTGATCGAGGAGGTCGGGCCGAAGGGCGAGGTGCTGAGCGCCGTCGCCGCCCAGCTGGGCCCCGACGCCGACCTCGCCACCACGACCTCCTCCCTCAGCATCGCCGAGATCGCGTCGGCCGCGAACATCGACGGCCGCCTCTTCGGCCTCCACGTCTTCAACCCGGTGCCGAGGATGAAGCTGGTCGAGGTCTGCTTCCCCGGCGTCTCCGAGGGGACGCGGGAGAAGGCACTCGCCTGGTGCGCGGCGCTCGGCAAGACGGCGGTCGAGGTCCCCGACCAGGCCGGCTTCGTCGTCAACCGCCTCCTCTTCCCCTACCTCTTCGACGCCGTGCGGCTGATCGAGCGCACCGGCATGGAGCCCGGCGAGGTCGACTCCTGCATGAAGCTCGGCGCCGGTCACCCGATGGGCCCGCTGGCGCTGCTCGACTTCGTTGGCCTCGACGTCGCCGAGGCGATCGGCGACGCGCTCTACGCCGACTCCTCCGAGCCGGCCCACAAGCCGCCCGGGCTGATGGTCGAAATGGCCGGCGAAGGCAAGCTTGGGCGAAAGTCCGGTGCTGGCTTTTACTCGTACGACTGAGCCGCTCTAGCCGCAGCTAGCGTTTTCCGGCCAGGTCCCAGATGACGTCGGCTGGGGAGATGCCCTGGCGGCGGGCGGTTCGCTCGATTTCGTCCCAGGGGAGCTCTGCCTCCGGCAGGTCGTCCCAACGGGCCAGATCGAGGGCTTCTACCGCCCCTTTCAGGGCCGGACCGAGGTGTTCCTCCGAACGCAGCAGCGCCCTCAGGACCTCAAGCTGCTTGTCGCTCAAACGCACAACCCACATGCGGTACCTCCAAGAATTAGGCGAGACGCGGGTTGCTCGGGAAACCTAGGCCGCGGGCCGGACGGAACTGCTGATCCGGACCGCCTCGACGCGGTTCTCACGCACCGACTCGACCCGGATCGTGTAGTCGTCGACGTTGATCGTGTCGCCGCGCTTCGGCAGACGGCCCAACTCACCGAAGACGTAGCCGCCGATCGAGTTGTAGGCATCGGTGTCGACCGGGAGCTCGATCCCGACGTCGGCGAGATCGCCGAGCGAGACGTGGCCGCGCACGAACCACTCGCCGCCCGCCAACCGGCGCAGCGCCGCGGCCCGCGGATCGGTCTCGTCCTCGATCTCCCCCACCACCTCCTCGAGGATGTCCTCGACGGTGACGATCCCGACCGTGCGCCCGTACTCGTCGACGACGACCGAGAGCGAGGTCCGCTGCACCTGGAGGTCGTGCAGGAGGTCGTCGAGCGGCCGCGTCTCGGGAACGATCAGCGCATCCCGCACCAGCGGCTCGATCCGAGCCTCCGGCCCGTCGCTCATGTAGAGCCGCGCAAGGCTGTTGTTGTGGACGATTCCCTTGACCCGGTCGGGGTTGTCGTCCTCGATCACGACGAGGCGGGTATGCCCCGAGGTGACGCAGCGCCGCAGCGCCGTCTCGACCGTGTCGGTGACGTCGACCGTGACCACCGCGGGGATCGGCGTCATCACCTCGCGCGCCTCCTGCTCGTGCAGGTGGAAGACGCCGCCGAGCATCCCGGCCTCGCCGGGGTCGAGGCGGCCGCGCTGGGCTCCGCGGACGATCATCAGGCGCAGCTCGTCGGTCGAAGCGACCTCCTCGTCGGCCGTGGGCTCGATCCGCAGCACCCGAGCGACGAAGAACCGGGCCGGCACGTTGGTGATCACGATCAGCGGGTGGAAGAGTCGGCGGAACAGCTCCAGCGGCCGTGCGATGCCGAGCAACAGTGCCTCGGCGCGCGCGATCCCCACCATCTTCGGCGCCTGCTCGCCGAAGATCACGTGCAGCAGGGTGATCGTGGCGTAGGCGAAGAGGAAGGCGAGGACGTAGGAGGTCGCCTCGCCCACGGCGCCCTCGAGCAGCGGCTCGACCAGGGTCGCGATCGCCGGCTCGCCGAGGAAGCCGATCCCGATCGAGGCGAGGGTGATCCCCACCTGCGAGGTGGCGACGTACTCGTCGACGTGGTCGAGCTGGTGGAGCGCGACGCGGGCCGCCCCCCGGCCCTCCTCTGCGAGACCCTCGATCCGGCTGCGCCGCGAACGGACGATCGCGAACTCGGCCGCGACGAAGAAACCGTTGACGGCGATCAAAGCGAACACGAGAAGGATGAGCAGCAGAGCGCTCATGGACTATGTGGCCCGGTACTTCGGGGGAGGTCGTCTTCGGCCATTCGGCACCGGGAATATAGCTTTCTGGCCCGCGGAACCGCGAGGTGCCATATTGATCGCCACATGCGCGTCGCCAGCCTCGTCCCTTCCGCAACCGAGATGCTCTTCGCTCTGGGCCTGGGCGAAAGCGTCGTCGCCGTCACCCACGAGTGCGACTACCCGCGTGAGGCGCGCTCGCGCCCGCACCTGACCCGGACCGTCCTGCCACCGGGCCTCGACGCCCGCCAGATCGACACCGCGGTGAAGGCGGCCGTCGGCGAGGGCCGGGCCCTGTACGAGCTGGACGAGGAGTTGCTCGCCAGCCTCGCCCCGGACCTGATCGTCACCCAGGCGATCTGCGACGTCTGCGCGGTCTCCTACGAGGACGTGCTCGAGGTCGCGGCGCGGCTGCCGAGCCGGCCCCGGGTCGTCCAGCAGGACCCGAGCACGCTCGGCGAGATGCTCGAGGACGTGATCCGGCTCGGCGAGGCGACCGGGATGGAGGCGGGGGCACACGAGCTGCGTGGCGAGCTGGAGGGGAGGCTGGCAACCGTACGCGCCGCCGTCTCCGGCGCAAACCGGCCACGGGTGATCGCGCTGGAGTGGCTCGACCCACCCTTCGTCGGTGGCCACTGGCTGCCCGAGATGATCTCGATCGCGGGCGGCGAGGACGTCGCCGGCCCGCCGGGGCTGAAGTCGCCTGAAGTCCAGTGGGGCGCCCTGTCCGGACTCGACCCCGACGTCGTCATCGCGATGCCCTGCGGCTGGTACGTCGAGGAATCCCGCGCGCAGGCGATCGAGCACTGGGAGTGGATCGCGACGCTGGGCGCCGGACGGGTCTTCGCCGTCGACGCCGCGTCGACCTTCTCCCGGCCGGGCCCGCGCCTGATCGACGGAGTCGAGCTGCTCGGCCACATCCTCCACCCCGATTTGGTCGATCCACCCGGCAACATCGGGTTCGCAGAGGTGCGCGCGCCACAGGGTCACTTGGGCGGTCATCCCGGTAGGGGTTCCACTTAACTTTTTCGGTGGATCGTGGTTGGGCTGGCGCCCGAAGCGCGCGACGAAAAAGTACAAGACGTTTCACCCCTGCCGGGATGACCGCTTATGCGACGGCTATGGCTAACGCGATAGAGAGGACAGCGACTGCACTTATCGCGAGGAGTTCGGCGGGAAGTCGGTTGCGGCCGAGCATGCCGCGTTCGCCGGCGACGATCGCTAGCGCACATAGGGCACCGCCCGCAAGACCGCCGAGATGGCCTCCGATGCTGATGTTCGGATAGCCGAACGTGATCGCGAGGTTGAGCAGGAGGACCACACCGATCGAGGACGCCAGCCCCTCCATGCCACGCTGGCGGGCGATGAAAAACGTCGCGCCAAAGATGCCGAAGACAGCACCCGAAGCTCCAATGGTGAGCTCATCCGGACTCAAGAGAACCGCTCCGAAAGAGCCGGCGAAGAGCGAGGCGAAGTAGAGGGCGACGAAGCGCGGGGTACCGATTCCCGGCTCCAGGATGCGGCCGAGGAAGTAGAGGGCGAACATGTTGAAGCCGAGATGGATGAGGCTGGCGTGGAGGAACCCGCAGGTCAGCAGCCGATACCACTCGCCCTCGGCGACAAACGGCCCAAACAAGCCGAAGTCGAGAACGATCGAGCTGTTGCCGGGGCTCAGGCCACCATTCCCGCCGGCGATCTCGGCCAGGTAGGCGACGACGTTGAGCGCGATCAGGACGTAGGTCGCCGGCGTGTCGTAGCGCCCCGGGCCGGCCGCGCCCCTCGTCACCCGCGTCTTCTGCCTGGAGCACTCGGGGCAGCGCATCCCGACCGGCGTCGGCGTCATGCACTCCGGGCAGATCGGCCGCCCACAGGAGGAGCAGGCGACACCGGTCTCACGGTCGGGGTGTCGGTAGCAAGTTTGGGCCACGGGGAAGCGGGGAGCCTACAATCGAAGGCAGCCTTGGCCCTTGACTGAAGGAGGAGAGGAATGGAAGGCGCAAGCCCCGCAAGGCTCTACGCGACCCTGGTCGGCGGAACGCTGGTGGTCGTCGGGATCATCGGCTTCTTCTACAGCGCGTCGTTCGGAGACCCCGGCACCGTCGACAGCGTGTTCGGCATCTTCGCCGTCAACGCCTGGCACAACATCGTCCACATCCTCACCGGTGCGATCGGCCTGCTCGTCGCCGGCTACGCGGCACGGGAGTACGCGCTCGGTCTGGGTGCGGTCTACGTCGTGATCACCGTGTGGGGATTCATCATCGGCGACAACGAGTCGATCCTCGGCTTCATCCCCGTCAACACCGAGGACAACTTCCTCCACCTCGCCCTCGGGTTGCTCGGCATCGGCGCCGGGCTCGCCACCCCGGTCGAGGACAGGAGAGCGCCGGCCCCGGCTACCGGAGGCGATCGGTAAGGGTGCGCAAGCGGCCGCCGGCCTGCTGGCGGCCGCGCCGCCTCATCTCGAGCAGGACGAGGGCGCCGGTGGCGACGCCGCCGGCGCTCACCGCGACGACCGGACGCACCCAGTTGCGGGGATCGCGCAGCGCCCGCAACTCGCTCTCCGAGAGTTCTTCGGCCCAGTCGGAGAGCTCCTCCGCGGCCGCCTGGGTGACCGCCGAGAGAGTGTCCTCGACCCGGCCCGAGAGCCGCTCCGGCGGCTCGATCGGCCGCAGCGCGTCGCCGAGCAGCCGCTCGACGTCCCAGCTGCTTTCCGCCGCCTCACTCATCGCCCATCTCCTCCTGGAGCTGCTTGATCGCGCGGTGGATCAACACCTTGGTGGCACCGTCGCTGCGCCCCAGCGCCCGCGCGATCTCGCGATTGTCCATACCCAGTGCGAAACGCATGATCAGCGCGTCGCGCCGGTCGTCGGGCAGGTGCTCGAGATGCGCCATCACCTGCCGCAGCTCCTCGCGGCCCTCGGCGATCGCCTCGGTGCCATGCCGGGCAGCGATCGGATCGGCGCTGTCGAGCGGCGTCTGGGGCCGGCGCGAGCGGTCGCGGTAATAGTTGAGCGCCAGGTTGTGGGTGATCCGGATCAGCCACGGCCGCAGCGGCCGGCCGTCGGACTCCCGCCGCGCCCGGTCGAAGTGACGGTAGGCCTGCAGGAAGGCCTGCTCGGTCAGGTCCTCGGCGTCGTGCTGGTTGCCGATCCGGTAGTAGGCGTAGGAGTAGACGTCGCGCAGGTGGTCCCGGTACAGCTGCTCGAAGGCCCGGTCGAGCTCGGCCTTGGCGGCGGGGTCGAGGCTCGCCGGCTCCACGTTCTCCTGGTCGCTCACGCGGCAAGCCTAGCCCCCCTCATGCCGCCTGCCTCGAACGCTCCACCCGGCGCAGTCCGGCCACCCACTCCTCGGCGTCGATCTCACCGCGGATCAGCGCCGCGAGCCCTGCCAGCGCCTCCGCCGGGCGGCCGGAGCTGGCGATCGCCTCGGCCAGCAGCGGCACCGCGTCGAGCCCCTCGGAGGCCTGGCCGATCAGGTTCGGAATCTCCTCGGCCGGCGTGCCGTCGCCGAGCAGCTCGCCCGCCCGCCGGTTGCGCCCCCCCGGCGCGAGCAGGGTCGCGGTCAGATCGCCGACCCCGGCCAGGCCGGAGAAGGTCTCCAGCTGCGCCCCGCGCGAGATTCCGTACTCGATGCACTCGCGCCAGACCTGGGCCGCAGCTATCCCCGCCGCGTTGAGCCCGTGCTGCTCGGTTGCGGCGGCGGCAAGTGCGGCGGCGTTCTTCGCGGCGCCCGCCATCTCCACCCCGGTGACGTCGCCGGAGCGCTCGCAGACCAGGCCGGCGCGATCGAACACCTCGCCGAGCTGGTCGCGCAGGTCGGCGTCGCCGGAGCCGAGCACCAGGGCCGCCGACCCGGAGACGGCCTCGCGGGCGTGAGCGGGCCCGCCGAGGCAGGCGAGCGCCCGGGCGCGGACCCGTTCGCCCACGTACTCGGCCGGGAGCTGGCCGCGCGGGGCGATCATGCCCTTGGTCAGCAACAGGACCGAGGAGCGGTCGCTGACCCGGTCGGCGATCGCCCCGACCGCCTGCGGCAGGGAGCTGGAGGGGATCGCCAGGCAGACGAGGTCGAGGCCGGCCAGCTCGATCTCCGATGCCGGCCGGACGAGCAGCGAGTCGGGCAGCTCGACCCCCTCCAGGTAGCGCCGGTTTTCGCCCGCCTCCAACATCTCAGCCGCCTGGGCGGCGGTCCGGGCGCCGAGCTGGACCTCGAGCCCGCCACGGGCGAGCAGCACCGCCACGGCGGTGCCCCAGCTGCCGGCGCCGATCACCGCGGCACGGCGCATCGGCGGCAGGCCTCCCATCTCTTCCCACTGCAGCAGGACGCTTGGCCAGATCCGCGCGGTCACCGTTTCGGCCAGCGGCGGTGAGGGATCCTCCACCCGCGGGAAGGTCACCGCCTTCCCCAGCCGCACCTTCACCTTGCGCGGCCGGATCCGCCAGCCGCGCCGTACGTGCTCGGTGCCGACGACGGCGGTCGGCAGCACCGGTGCGCCGGTCGCCAGCGCGAGGTGGCCCACGCCCCGCTTGGGGTTTGCGAGGGTGCCGCGTCGGACCCTCGTGCCCTCGGGGAAGATGCAGACGGCGCCGCCGCGTTCGACCACCGCGCGGGCGGTCTCCACCGAGTCCTCGTCGGACTCGCCGCGGCGGATCGGGAAGGCGCCGAGCCGCGACAGCAGCCACCCCTGCCAGCGGCGCTCGAACAGCTCTACCTTGGCCACGTAGGTCATCGGCCGCCGCCACGGCAGGGCGCCGCCGATCGCAAACGGGTCGAGGAAGCTGCGGTGGTTGGAGGCGACGATCAGCCCGCCCTCGATATGGCCGTGCTCGCGCCCCGCCCGCTGGTAGCGAAAGTAGACGAGGAAGAACGGCGTCATGAAGATCCGCGCCAGCAGGTACAGCACCGGGTTGACTCCGTGGCGGCGGGTGTACTCGTGGTACCGGGCGAGTCGCTCTGCAGTCACGCAGAGCGCTACACGGGGGAGGGACGATGGTTACCGGCGGGCGTCACCAAGCCGATTCGATGAGCTGCTTTAACTCCTCGCCGGTCGGTGGTTCGGGCGTGAATGCCAGCTCGGGGCGCATCAGCATCGACTCGATCGCCTCGTCGAGTTTGCTCCGGTCGGCGCCGGTGGCGCCGAGGCCGGGTGGGTTGCCGCCGAGGTCGAGGATTCGGGGTTCGATGTCGCCCGGTGTGATGCCTATCGCCTCGGCCAGCAAGGCGACCTCGTCGGGGGCCCGGGGGACCATGAAGGCCATCGCACGGGGGAGGATCGCGGCGTTGGTCTCGGCGTGGGGGCTGCCGCAGACCCGCACCAGGGTCTGGCAGATGACGTGGTGCAGGGCGAACATGCCGGAGTCGATCGCGTAGCCGCAGAGGATCGAGCCCAGGGCCAGCGCGGCGCGGTCGCGCCCGTCCGGCTCCTGGTCGAGCGCGGTGGCAATCAGTTCGGCGCCGCGCAGCGCGGTCATCTGCGAGACAGGGTTGGCGAACGGCGTGTAGAGGGAGTCGGCGCCGTGCCCGAGAGCATTCATCGCATTCGCACGGAGCTGCTGCTCCTGCCGGCTCGTCATCGCCTCCGGGTCGGCGATCACCAACTGCGGGCGGACCATCTCGCCCACGCGGCTCTCGGCTCCCGCCGGCAGGCGGTGGATCCCGGTCATCTCCGCCCCGGAGAGCGTGGTCGGGATCGCCGCGACGCGGGCGCCGCTCACCGCGGCGATCGCCTTCGCGGTATCGACGACGCGACCGCCGCCGAAGGCGACGATCTGCGCGGAGCCGACGCGGTCGAGCAGCCCCCCGGCCAGTTCGGGCACCTGGCCGGGGCCGACGGCGTGGACCGCACGTGCGGCCGCCTCCAGCTCGGGGGCGGCGACCAGGGCGCGTGGCGTGGTCAGCAGCTCGAATGCGTCGAAGCTGTGCTCCTGCAGGAGCTGCGGCGCGCCCTCGACCCCATCCCGACGGAAGACGACGACCCGTCCGGCATCGCGCCAGACGAAGTTTCCGTTCACCCGGTCCGGGCGACGCGCGGATTGACCACGGGTCGCAGCTGCGGCTCGACCTCGGCGCGCAGGTGCTCGTAATCAGGTGGGAGTGAGAGCTTCTCGCCGAGATGCTCCAGGGGCTCGTCCACGGTGAAGCCCGGTCCCAGGGTGGCGACCTCGAAGAGGACGCCGCTGGGCTCGCGGAAGTAGATCGAGCGGAAGTAGAAGCGGTCGATCACGGGCGTCGGCTGGGCCCCCGCCGAGATCGCCCTCTGCCGCCACTGCTCGTGCTCATCCGGCGTCGACGCCCAGGCGACGTGATGGACGCTGCCGGCTCCCTGCAGGGATCGCTCCACAGGAGGATCGTCATAGAAGTAGAAACCGCCGCGCTGCTCGCCGCGCGCCTCCCAGCCGGCGTCGACGGGCTCGAACTCGAGTGCCTCGAGCAAAGCCCGGCTCGCGTCCGGGGCACCGCTGTAGGCGCAGACGGCGTGAAAGCCCTGCAGCGCCAGCTCGGCCGGAATCTCCGGGTGATCGGCGATCAGCGGGTCGTCGTCGACTTTGGCGACCAGCAGCTCGTGCTCGAGGCCCTCGGGGTCGGCGAACCTGAGCGCGTCGCCCGCTCGCTCCGACTCGACGCCGGCCGCCGCCAGGCGATCCGCCCAGAAGTCGAGTGACTGGAACGAACCGACGCGCCAGACGATCCGGTGGACGTCGCCGCCCCCCGCCCGGCCCGCGGGCACGCCGGGGAACTCGAAAAAGGTGAGATCGGAGCCCGCGCTCCCCTTCTCGTCGGCGAAGAAGAGGTGGTAGACGGTCGGGTTGTCCTGGTTGACCGTTTTCTTGACCAGGCGAAGGCCCAGCACCCCGGCGTAGAAGTCGACGTTCTTCTGCGCGTCGGCGGTTATCGCCGTGATGTGGTGGATGCCCTCCAGCTTCACCGTACTCACGTATAGCATCCCATCTCGATGAGCCGCGGAAGACGACGCACCGTCAAAGCCCTGGTGGTGATCGGCTCGGTGCTCGCCTTCCTCAGCGTCTTCGCGATCTGGACCGAGCGCCAGGCGCTCAACACCGACGACTGGGTCGAGACCAGCGACCGCCTGATCCAGAACCAGACGATCCGCGCCGCGGTCGGCGACTACCTGGTCGACCAGCTCTACGCGAACGTCGACGTCGAAGACGAACTGAGCAGGATCCTGCCGGGCGAGACCAAGGACCTGGCGGGGCCGGTCTCGGGCGGGCTGCGGCAGGTGGCCGGAAGCGGCGCCGAGGAGGCGCTGAAGACGACGACCGCCCAGGACCTCTGGGAGGACGCCAACCGGGCCGCACACGAACAGCTGCTGGCCGTCCTCGAAAACAAGAAAGAGGCGGTCGAAACCGAAGAAGGGAACGTCACCCTCAACCTCGGCAGCCTGGTCACCAACCTCGCCGACCAAGTCGGGATCGGAGCGCAGCTCGCCGAGAAACTACCCCCGGATGCGGGCCAGGTGACGATCCTGCGCTCAGACGAGCTGAAGACGGCGCAGGACATCGCGGTCGCGATCAAAGGGCTGGCGATCGTCCTTTCTCTGCTCACCTTCCTCTGCTTCGGCCTGGCGATCTACCTGACCCGGGGCGGGCGCTGGGTGACCGTGCTCTTCTGCGGCATTGGCCTGATCGCCGCCGGCTTCGCCGTGATCGTCGCCCGCCAGATCGCCGGCGGGATCGTCGTCGACCAGCTGGTCGTCGACGAGAGCGTCAAGCCGGCCGCGGAAGCGGCATGGTCGATCTCGACCTCGCTGATGGTCAGCATCGCGACGACCGTGATCGTCGTCGGCGTCCTCTTCGGCGTCGCCGGCTGGCTGGCGTCGCCGAGCGGCTCGGCTCAGGCCAGCCGCAGGGTGATGGCGCCGGTCCTGCGCGATTACGCCGCCTGGGTCTACGCGGGGCTGGCGGTCGTCGTCGGCCTCTACTTCCTCTCGGCGCCGACCCAGAACCTGCGCTCCTTCCTCACCACGCTCGTGATCGCCGGCCTCGCCGCCTTCGGCATCCACGAGCTGCGCAAGCAATCGGAGGAGGAGAACCCCGATCTCCAGTTCGGCGACGTCTTCGGCGGCGCCAGGGACCGGGTCGCGGGCGCGGTGAAAGGCGCCAACATCGGCGAGCGCGCCTCGAAACTGCGCCTGCCGGAGATGCGCATGCCCGGGGGCGACCGCGGCAGCGAGCCCTCCGGCGACGAGGAGGAGATCCGCCTGCGCCGCCTCGAACGCCTTGCCGAGCTGCACGAGAAGGGCGTCCTCACCGACGACGAGCTGGCCGCCGAGAAGGCGCGCCTGCTCGGCGGCGGCACCAGCACCACCGATTCGTGACAGAGCCCGCCTCCGGAATCGAACCGGAAACCTCCTGGTTACAAATCAGGTGCTCTGCCGATTGAGCTAGGCGGGCGCTGCTTTGAATATAGAGGGCGATACCGACGATCGGGGAACCAGCATGGTTACGTTCCGATACCTGCAACCGGAGGAGGGAAGCCGCCTGAGCGAGGCGATCCGGGCTGCCTACGGGGAGACCTATGACGTCCGCTGGGTCTACGACCCGGCCGAGGTCTCCGCCCGCCTCGCGGCCGGGACCTACGTCTCCTGGGTGGCCGAGTCCGCCGCGGGAGAGCTGCTCTGCCACGAGGGGATGAGCCTCGGCGCGGCGGGCGACGCGGTGGGGCACTCCGGGCAGGCCGTGACGATGCCCGCGGCCCGCGGGCAGCACCTGTTCACCCGCACCAAGCGCCACCTGATGGAGTGGGCCGCGGCGCGGGGCCTGGCGGGGATGTACAGCGAGGCGACCGCCGCCCACCCCTACAGCCAGCGCGCCAACATCGAGTTGGGAGCGCACGAGACGGGCTTCCTGCTCGGCTGGATCCCCGCCTCGGTCGACAACGACGCGGCGGACGAGCGGCAAGCACGGCGGCAGTCGGTGGCGCTCTTCTACACCAAGCTCAACGACGGCCACGAGCGCGCGGTCTATGCCCCGCCCCGCCACCGCGAGATCGTCCGCCGCACCCTGGAGCTATGCCAGCTGCGAGGCACGCTTGCGGAGCCGCCCCTCGGTAGCAGGCCGGCCGCGCGCAGCGAGCTGCACGTCGAGATCGACGCCTCCCACAACCTCGCCCTGATCACCGTCCGGACCCCTGGGGCCGACCTGGAGCAGGCCGTCGCGGCTGAGCGTCAGCACCTCTTCCACCGCCGCAACCTCGACGCCGTCTACCTCGATCTACCGCTGGAGAACCCCGCGACCGCCTTGCTGGCCGACCACCTCGAGCGCCTCGGCGTCTCCTACGCAGGCATCTTCCCCAACCACCGCGCCGACGGCGACGTCCTCCGCATGCAGTCGCTGCACCGCGCTCGCATCGCCCCCGACGACGTCGCCGTAGCCTCCGACCACGGTCGCGAGCTGCTCGACTACGTCCTCGCCGACCTGCCCTAGCGGCTCAGGCGAGCACCTCGCGGGAGGTCAAGTGATTGGCCACCTTGCGCTTGACGCGCTGCAGGGCGTTGTCGACCGTCTTCGTGTCGCACGCGAGCTGTTCCGCCGTTGCCTCGTAGGAGTGGCCGTCGAGGTAGAGGGAGAGGACGCTGCTCTCGAGGTCCGAAAGGACGCCCGAGGAGCCCGAGAGACAGGAGACGAGACTCTCCAGCTCCTCGCTGGCGATCACCTGGTTGACCGGATCGGAAACGCTCGGACCGGGAAGGATCTCGTCGAGGGTCGTTTCCGAGTCGCCCGCCGCAGCCGGCGTCTGGCTGAACGAGACGTACTGGTTGAGCGGCGTGTGCTTGTTGCGGGTTGCGGTCTTCACCGCGGTGATGATCTGGCGGGTGATGCAGAGCTCGGCAAAGCTGCGGAAGCTCGACTCGCGGTCGCTGCGGTAGTCGCGGACCGCCTTGTAGAGACCGAGCAGACCTTCCTGGATCAGGTCGTCGCTCTCCCCGCCAAGCAGGAAGTAGGACGAAGCCTTGAGCCTGACGAAGCCGCGGTAGCGACGGACGATCGTGTCGTAGGCGTCGGTGCGCCCCTCCTTCGCGAGAGCGACCAGATAATGGTCATCAAGCTCAGGTTGAGGGTTAGAGCTGGCCTGACTGGAGCCATTGAGCCGGCCCGTAGGGAGCCGCAATTCCTGCGTAGGCGACGATAGAGCCACAGATCCTTCTCCTTTGAGACGAAGGGTCGTGGCGCCGTTACCTCCCCTGGGGCGCCCTTATTCGGACAGGCAAACTCAGACTCAAGCTGAGGTTCACCCTTTATGGCGCGACAGTCTTACCGCCCTGCGGAGTTCTGTCAACCCCGGGCGACAGATTTCTGCAACTGCCGTTGCAGCTGCTAGACCGTCGATCCGCGTTCAGGCGCGCTGGCGGGCGGCCTCGAAGAGCAGCGCCGCGGCCGCGGCCGAGACGTTGAGCGACTCGACCCGGCCCTGTCGCGGCAGGGCGAGAAGGCCGTCGCAGGCCGACGCGACCCGGGGCCGGATCCCTTTTCCCTCCCCGCCGAGGACGAGCACGGTCGGGCCGTCCAGGTCGACGTCCCACGGCGCCTGCTTCGCCTCGGCGTCCGCACCCCAGATCCAGAAGCCGGCCGCCTTCGCCTCGCCGAGCCAGTCGGCGAGGTTGCGAACGTGGGCTACCTCGAGATGCTCGACCGCCCCCGCCGAGGCCTTGCAGGTGACCGCGGTCACCACGGCCGAGCGCCGCTCCGGCACGATGACGCCGGCCGCACCGGCGAACTCGGCAGAGCGGCAGACCGCACCGAGGTTGCGCGGGTCCTGGACCTGGTCCAGCGCGACCAGCAGCGCCCCCTCCCGCCTCAGCAGGGCCTTCGGATCGGCATACGGGTAGGGATCGACCTCCGCGACCACGCCCTGGTGGTCCGGCGACCCGCAGAGCCGCTCCAGCTCCTCCGAGGTCGTCTCCGGCGCTCGCCAGACGCGATGCACCGCACGTCTCCCCCGCCCCGCCTCCTCGACCGGCCGCCGCCCGTAGATGATCTGGCCACCGGCCACGTTCAAGTCTTGGGCACGAGCTTGGCCCCGTCAGAGGAGTCCCTGACCTCCCACCCCAGCTCGGCCAGCCGGTCGCGAATCTCATCGGCCCGGGCAAAGTCCTTGGCCGCCCGCGCCTCCTCCCGCTCAGCAAGCAGCTTCTCCGCCTCGTCACTGGCCCCCTCCTCAACCTCAGCGAGCGACTCCAACCCCACGAGCGACAGCATCTCCAGCACCACTGCCGGAGCTCCCGGAATCTCTTCCCGGTTGGCTTCGCCAACCAGCTCGAAGACCTCGGCCATGGCCCGCGGCGTGTTGAAGTCATCTGCAAGCGCATCCTTGAACGCGTCGAGACGGGAGCCGGGGGAGATCCCGGCGGAGCCTCCCCGCTGTTGCTCCGACGGGGCCTCCCCCGGCTCCCCCCCCACGGGGTGCTCACGGAAGAAGTTCCGAAGCCTCTCGACCCGCGCCACGGCCTGCTCCATCTGCTCTGGACCAAACGCCAGCGGCTGCCGGTAATGCCCAGAGACCAGGTAGTCGACAACGGCCTCGCGCCCGTAGCGATCGAGGGCCTCGGAGAGCTGGAAGATGTTGCCGTCCGATTTCGACATCTTCTCGGCGCCGCTCTCGATCATCCCGTTGTGCATCCAGAGACGGGCAAAGGGCCGCCCGGCCCCCTCGGACTGGGCTATCTCGTTCTCGTGGTGAGGGAAGACGAGGTCCGACCCGCCGCCGTGGATCGCGAACGAGGGGCCCAGCTCGGCCTCGGCCATCGCCGAGCACTCGATGTGCCAACCGGGCCGGCCCGAGCCCCAGGGCGAGCTCCAAGAGGTGTCCTCGCCCTCCTTGTGGGCCTTCCACAGGGCGAAGTCGAGCGGATCCTCCTTCAACGAGGCCGAGCCCGCCTCCTCACCCTGGTCCATGTCCTCGGTCCGGCGGTTGGAGAGCTTGCCATAGCCATCGAAGCTCCGCACCCGGAAGTAGACGTCGCCACCGGACTCGTAGGCGTGCCCGGCCTCGATCAGGTCGGCGATCAGCACGACAATCGCCTCGATCGCCTCGGTCGCAAGCGGCTCGGCGTCGGGCCGGCCAAGCCCGAGCCGGCCGGTGTCCCCGAGGTAGGCCCGCGTCATTTGCTCGGCGAACGCGGCCGAGGGCTCGCCCGCCCTCCCCGCGGCGTCGTAGATCTTGTCGTTGATGTCGGTGACGTTGATCACCAGCTTCGCCCTGTACCCCTCGGACACCAGGAACCGGGCCAGCAACGAGAAGACGACGAAGGGGCGGGCGTTGCCGATGTGGATGCGGCTGTAGACGGTCGGCCCACAGGCGTAGATCCCGACTTCGGCGCCGGGGTCGAGCGCGACGGTGTCGCCCGTCAGGGTGTCCTTGATCCGTACCTCCCGCATCGGCGGGGATGCTAGACGGGGACTAGAAGGTGCGGTAGCCGGCCCCGGAGGCGGAGGCTTCCCGCCGCGCCCAGTCCGGTGCCGTCTCGTCGGCGGCGGCGAGCACCTCGCGGCGAGCTCGCTTGGCACTTGCCTTGATCTCGTCCTCGGCCGAGCGGCGCAGACGCTCTTCCCGCTGCTCCGCCTGCAGGCGGATGCGGTCCGACTCGGCCTTCAACTGCTCCTCGGCGCGAGCCCGGGCGTTCTCCTCGGCCTCGCCTTCCACCTTCGCAACGAGGCTGCGGACCCGCTCCTCGGCCTCGCGACGCACGTCCTTGGTCCCCTGCATCACGCGCTCCTCGATCTCCGCCTCGAGCCGCACGGCGATCCGGTTGCCTTCCTCGGCAGCCGCCTCGGCCTCGGCCGCCCGCTGCTCGGCGGCAGCCACCCGCCGGTCGGCCTCGGCCTGTGCCTTCTTCAGCACCTCGCCCACCCGCTGGGAGGCTTCCTCTTCGACCCGCTTGACCGTCTGGGCGAGAGCCTCGTCGGACTCCGCCTTGCCGGCGACCATCTGGGTGGTGATCGCCTCACGATCCGCCTCGGCGCTCCGCTGGAGGCGCTCGAACGCTTGCTCGGCGCGATCCCGGGCGGTCTCGGCGCGGGTCGCACGGGCCTCCGCCGCGCGCCGCTTCTCCCGCTCGGCGGCAACCCGCTTGCGACCCTCGTCCGCGAACTGGCCGAGCGTCGCCTTGGCCCGATCCTTCACCTCGGCCCGACCCTGCTCGGCCTCGGCGAGCTTCTCCTCGGCGGCGGCGACGCGCTCCTCGCCGACCCTGACCCAGGCAAGGGCCTGCTTGGCGATGCCCTGCATCTCCTGGTTCGCTTCGCCGACTGCGGTCAGCTCAACCGCTGGTCTGCCCATGCCCGCGAACCTACTATGGGCGTCGGCGGCGCCGCCACCCCTCGCCGCGACCAAAGCCCGCAATTAGCGAGGCTAAGCCGAGCTCTCGGTCTCTTGCGCCCGCAGCTCCCGCTTCAGGACCTTGCCGGTCGCGTTGCGCGGCAGTTCCTCCATGAACTCGATCTCGCGCGGCGTCTTGTAGGAGGCGAGGTTGGCCTTGATGTGGGCCTTCAGGTCCTCTTCGCTGACCTCCACCTCGGCGGCGGCGACCACGAACGCCTTCAAGCGCTGTCCGTACTCCTGGTCCTCGACCCCGATCACGGCCACCTCGACGATCGCCTCGTGGTCTGCGAGAAGGTCCTCGACCTCTCGGGGGAAGACGTTCTCGCCGCCGGAGACGATCATCTCGTCGTCGCGGCCGTCGATGAAGAGGCGCCCGGCCGGGTCGAGGTGGCCGACGTCGCCACTGCAGAGCAGCCCGCCGATCGCCTCTTTGCCGCCGCCGCCCGTATAGCCCTCGAAGGACATCTCGTTGCCGACGAAGATCCTCCCCACCTCCCCCCGCGGGACCTCCTGCCCCGCCTCGTCGTAGAGCCGCACGACGGTACCCCGCGGGGCCCGGCCTGCGGTCCCCGGCGCGGCGCGCAGGTCCTCCGGCGTGGCAACGGTTGCGTAGGCGACCTCGGTCGAGCCGTAGAGGTTGTAGACGGTGTCGCCGAAGCGGTCCATCCAGGCGGTCGCCAGCTCGCCGGGCAAGGCCGAGCCCGAGAGCGAGGTGATCCGCAGTGAGGAGAGGTCGTACGAGCGCAGCGTCTCGTCCGGCAACTGCAGGATGCGCTGGATCATCACCGGCACCGCCGCCAGAACCTGGGCTCGATGTTCCTGCACCGCCTGCAGCGTTCCCTCCGGGTCGAAACGGCGCCGCAGGACGAGCGTGGACGCGGTCGGCAGGCTCATCACGAAGTGGAAGAAGCCCCAGGAGTGGAAGAGGGGCGCGGCGACCATCATCGACTCGCGAGTGCGGAACGGGATCTTGTCGATCAGCGCGGCCAGGGCAAGGAGGCCGTCCGGACTCGAGCGCTGCGCCCCCTTCGGCGTCCCCGTCGTGCCCGAGGTGAGGATCACGAAGCGGGGTTTGTCGGGCGGCGGCTTCAGGTTCGAGTCGTCGTTGGCGGCGATCAACGAGTCGAGCGTCGTTACCTCGGTCTCGCCGTCGACCCAGCCGACGATTCGCTCCACACCACCGTCAACGCCGTCGAGCAGCCCGGTGAACTCCTCGTCGTAGACGAGCGCCTTCGGGCCCTCACGGCGCGTCACCTCGGCCAGCTGCGGGCCGGCGAACATCGTGTTGAGGTAGAGGGCGCTGGCGCCGAGCTTGGCGGAAGCCAGCGTGGCCTCGATGAAGCCGCGGTGGTTGCGGCACATGATCCCGACCCCGTCGCCGTAGCCGATGCCGAGCTTTGCGAATGCGTGGGCGAGGGCATTGGAGCGGCGGTGGAGCTGTTCGAAGGTGAGCGAGCCGCGTTCGTCGATCAGCGCCGTCTCGTGCGGATATTTGATCGCCGCCGTGGTGATGCCGGTCGCCGGGGACGCGCCCCAGCGGAGGAACGTGGCGGCGACCTTGGCCGTCCTGTCGGGACGGCTCGCCCCGATGACCCCGGCCTCGCGCAGCACCTTCAGCTCGAACAGTTTGTCGGAGGCGGCCTGACGCGCGCCCGCCGCGATAGTGCTGAAGCGTCCCATCGAAACGGGAAGCCTAGTGCCTATTCGTCATCGATCGACGCAATCGCGATGCAGGCGATCCCCTCACCGCGTCCGATCCAGCCCATTCCCTCGTTGGTCGTCGCCTTGACGCTGACCCGGGCCGAGGTCGCCTCGGCGAGGATTCGCTCCATCTCCGCGCGGTGGGGCGCCAGCCGCGGTCGCTCGCAGACGAGGGTCGCGTCGACGTTGACGATCCGGCCGCCAATCGTGCCTACAGCGGTGCGCAGCAGGTCGACCGAGTCGGCATCGCGCCAGCGCTCGTCGTCATCGGGGAAGAGCGTGCCGATGTCGCCGGCCCCGGCGGCACCGAGCAGGGCGTCGATCACCGCGTGGGTGAGGACGTCGGCGTCGGAGTGCCCTTCGAGGCCACGGTCGTGCTCGACCTCGACGCCGCCGAGGATCAGCGGCCGTCCGTCGGCGAAGCGGTGGCTGTCGTAGCCGATCCCGACGCTCATCTTCAGCGATTCTCGCCTACCCGGGAGGACAGGGGCTCCGACCGCCGCTCGCGACCCTCGAAGACGCAGATCTCCTCCACCCCGATTTCGCCGAGGAACTCGAGCGCTCGGTCGTAGCCGAAGCCGACCTGCTCGGGCAGGTGGGCGTCGGAGGAGAGCGCGAACTTGGCGCCCGCTTCCACGCACATCTCAGCGAAAGCGCGCGCCGGGTACAGCTCGCCGACGGGCTTGCGCAGCCCGGCGGTCGAGAGCTCGACCGCGATCCCGCTTTCCGCCACCGCTTCGACCGCCGGCTCGTAGAAGGCGCGTAGATCGCGATCGGGGAGAGGCCGTGCGGAGCCCCAGACCTTGACCAGGTCGGGGTGAGCGAGGATGTCGAAAAGGCCCGAGCGGGCACACTCGGCCAGCGCCTCGAAGTAGCGGCGCCAGACCTCGTCGGGATCGCCGCTCCGCTCCCAGACGTCCCAGCCCTCGTGATCGACGGCTGCCTCGCCGACGAAGTGGACCGAGCCGACCACGTAGTCGAACTCCCGCGCCTCGAGCAGGTTCGCGGTGCGGTCCTCGGCGCCTGGGATGAAGTCGCACTCGACCCCCAGCCTCAATCCGGCGCCACGGACGAACTCGCAGTAAGCGTCGAGATCGTCCCGCGCCTGCTCCTCCCAGAAGGGATGGCGCCAGAGGTCGAGCGCCTGGACGAAGCGGTAGACGTGCTCGGAGACGCCGAGCTCCTCGATCCCCGCGACGGCCGCGGCCTCGCGGTAGCGATCGACGTTCTCCGCGGTGAAGTAGCGCTCCGGCGGGGTGTCGTCCTCATCGGGACGCAGGTGCAGGTGGTAGTCGGTCAGCACGGAACGCGAGGTTATCCGGCCCGGATAACCTCGACTCCATGGTCCACCTGCGGATCGTCGTCCCGTCAGATCGATCCGAGAAGGTCATGGGCCTGCTCGAAGCGACGCCGTCGGCCTGCAACCTCGTCTTCCTCGCCGGCGCGGCACGGAAGCCGGTCGGCGACGTCGTCCTCTGCGACGTCGCCCGCGAGGACGCCAGCGTCGTGATCGACGACCTGAAGGAGCTGGGCGTCCACCGAGACGGCTCGATAGCCCTGGAGCAGATCGACTCGCAGATCTCCGAGGCGGCCAAAAGGGCGGAGCGTGCGGCGCCCGGCGCGCCTTCCGACGCGGTGGTCTGGGAGGAGGTCGAGGCGCGCACCTCGGAGAGCATCGAGCTGGGCGGCAACTTCCTTCTCTTCATGGTGCTTGCGTGCCTCCTCGCGTCGGTCGGAATCTTCACCGGCTCAGCGATCCTGATCATCGGCGCGATGGTGGTCGGGCCGGAGTTCGGACCGCTGGCCGGCTTTTGCGTGGCGATCGTCGAGCGGCGGCGAAGCGTCGCCCTGCGCTCGCTCGCCGCGCTTGCGATCGGCTTTCCGGTCGGCATCACGGCCGCCTTCCTTTTCACGCTCGCCTGCGAGGCGACGGGCTTGATCGCCGGCGACTTCAGCAGCGGGCAGCGTCAGCTGACGCAGTTCATCTCCGACCCCACGACCTTTTCCTTCCTCGTCGCCGTGTTCGCCGGGACGGCCGGCGTGCTCTCCCTGACCTCGGCCAAGTCCGGGGCCCTGGTCGGCGTGCTGATCTCGGTCACGACGATCCTGGCGGCCGCCAACATCGGCATCGCCGCGGCTCTCGGCGACTGGTCGGAATGGCGGGGGGCGATGGCCCAGCTCGTCGTCAACCTGACGGCGATCGTCCTCGCCGGAGTCACGACCCTCTTCGTGCAGCGCGCGCTCTACGAGCGACGCCGCCGGCGCCATCTCGGCGACGGCGCCCGCGCCGCTGCCGGCCTGCCCGCCGAACGCGATCGCGCCCGGTCATGACGGCGGGGCGGCAGCTCACGGTGATGCTGGTCGCCTTCCTCGCCGGAACGGCGCTCGCCTCTGCGCTCGGCGCCGCGAGCTTCGGCGTCGCCCTCGGCATCGGCCAGCTCTGCTTCGCCGCCGCAGTGGTTTACCTGCTGCTTCGCTTGCCCCGAAAAACGAGCAAGTAAGGAGAGGGCTACCGAGCAGCGAGCAGGAGCTCGGCGAGTCGCAGGTCGAACTGCGTCGTCACCTTGAGGTTCTCCACTGGTGACGGGTGAATCAGCACTCTCCCGCCCGTCGCCTCGACCAGCATGGCCTCGTCGGTAGCCGGTGGCGCGTCGTCCGGGTAGGCCTCGAGCGCTCGGCGCAACGCCTCGACCCGGAATACCTGCGGCGTCTGCGCCCCCCACAAACGACCGCGATCCAGGGTCGACTCGACGATCCTCCCCCCTTTTTGCATCCCTGAGATAGAAAAAGGGGGGCGCATACCGTCGGCTGCTTCGGTGGCAGTGACCTGCTTGATCGTGTCGGCGACCGGAGCGGCGGCGATCGCGCCGTCAGCTTCGGGGTCGGCGAGGAGGGTGGCGATCACGCCCTCGATCAGCTCCGGCGCTACCAGCGGCCTGGCCGCATCGTGGATCGCAAGGACCTCGGTCTCGACTACCGCGAGCGCGTTGGAAACCGAGTCCGAGCGGGTCGCGCCGCCGTCGACCAGGACGATGTCCTCGGCGTCTAGCCCGTGGGCGTGACCCGGCGGGCAGGCGACGACGATCGAGTCGATCGCCACGCAGGCCCGGAGGGCCACGATCGACCACTCGACCATCGGCCTGCCGGCCAGCGGCACGAACGCCTTCGGACCGCCGGCCCCGAGCCTCTCCCCGGAGCCGGCAGCCGCGACGACTGCGGTGACGGACGCTACGGCGCTGCTATGCGGTTGCGGCGAAGCGCTCCTCCAGCAGACCGTCGAGGTAGTCCTCGGCGCCTTCCTCGTCCTTGTCCAGCGCGTACATGAACTCCGACGCGAGGATCTTCTTGGCCCGCGTGTACATCTGCTTCTCGCCGGTGGAGAGGCCCTTCTCCATCTCGCGAATCGCCAGGTTGCGGACCACCTCGGCGAGCTCGAAGACGTCGCCGGTCTTGATCTTCTCGCGGTTGTACTTG
>DATMEP010000001.1:0-14791 GCA_035556755.1 Solirubrobacterales bacterium | reverse complement strand
CCCCGACATGATCCGCAGCACGAGCAGCGTGCCGACGATCGAGATCACCCCGATCAGCAGCGGGATCGAGGCGGCGACGACGCCGCGGAAGACGAACAGCAGCAGCAGCGCCAGGACCGGGAAGGCGATCAGCTCGGCCTTGGTCAGGTCCTCGCGGGTCTGGTCGTTGGTCTCGTTGAAGCCGGCGGCGAAGCCTCCCATGGCGACGTCGAGCGAGCTGGACGCGAGCAGCGGCTCGACTCCTTCGGCGGCGACACCGCCGGCGTCCTGGATGTCCAGGGTCGAGAGGTAGACGGCGATCACCAGCGACTCGCCGTTTTGCGCGATCAGGCCGGCGCCGGCACGGGGGGCGGCGAGCGGGTCGACGACCCGTCCCACGTGCTCGACCCGCGCGACGTCGCGGCTGAGGCGGGCCACCTCGCTTCGCACCGCCGGGCTCGAGGTGTCCAGCCGGCCCCCGTCGGGGTTGCGGACGACGAGCACGAGCGCCGGGTTCGGGTTGTAGCCGAGCGAGTCGGTCAGCAGCTTGTTTGCGCGCTCGCTCTCGGAGGCGGAATCCGTGAAGCCGGCGGCCTTGAGCTGGCTCTCGACGTCTTTGCCGGCTACCGCGGCGAAGAGGACGAAGACGGCGACGGCGGCGAGGACGAGCTTCGGGTGCTTCCAGGTGAGGTCGGCGATCCGGGTCAAGGCGGGAGGACTGTACCAGAAATCAAAGCGATCACTTTGGAAAGCAAAGTTAAGCTAGACTTGATCGGTGCCTCGGAGGAAGAGCTATGACCAGGCCTGCAGCGTCGCCAGCGCTCTCGACCGCATCGGCGAGCGCTGGTCGCTGCTGATCGTCCGCGAGCTGCTGCTCGGCCCGCTCCGTTTCTCGGACCTGGCGCGGGGTGTCGGCAGCGCTCCCAGCGACATCCTCACCCGCCGCCTGCGAGCTCTCGAGGCCGACGGGATCGTTCGCCGGCGCGAGCTCGATCCGCCGGCTGCGGGCACCGTCTACGAGCTGACCGAGCTCGGCCGCGAGCTGGAGGGCCCGGTGATGGAGCTCGGCCGCTGGGGCCTCAACTTCTACCGGCTCGAGGACCTGCCCGGCCTCGTCACCTCGTCGCTCGCCAACGCGCTGCGGGTGATCCTGCGTGCCCCTGAGGAGGGCGATCCGATCGCCCTTCAGCTCCACAGCGAAGGGCACCCGACCTGGCTGCGGGCGGAGCCCGGCGCAACCGCGGCGGGACGGGGCGAGATCGGCGATCCCGACCTGGTCCTCAGCGGCGAGGCCCCCGACGTGATCGCGGCGCTGGTCGTGGGCGGCGAAGCAGAGGAGCGAATCGAGATTGAGGGAGACCGTGCCGCGCTGGAGCGTCTGCGCGCGATGGTCGTCCTTCCCGAACGACTGCGGGACGAAGCTCTCGCCGACGCCGGCGCGACGCAGCCTGCCTAGGAGAGCTCGGTGCCGTCGTAGAGCTTCTTGACGTGCACGGTGCCCGCCGGCGCGGCCTCGATGCAGAGCCCGCAGAGGACGCACTCGTCGAGGTTCTTCTCGACGACCTCGACGCCGGAGTCGGCCGCGGCGAAGATGTCGACGGGGCAGACTTCTTCGAGCTTCTTAGCCAGCTCGGCGTCGCTTGCGACCGAGGCGTCGACCTCGACGTCGATGAAGACCTTGTTCAGCGTCTGGCTCATGCAGCGACCCCCAGCTTCTCCTTGACCGCGTCGGGGATCTCGTCGATCCGCTCGACTACCCGGATCCCGGCCGCTTCGAGCCGGGCGATCTTCTCGGTGGCCGTGTCCTCCTTGCCCTCGACGATCGTGCCCGCGTGCCCGAAGCTCATGCCCTTCATCTCCTCGTCGTCCATGAACTTGCCCGCCATGAAGGCGACGATCGGCAGGCGCGAGTCGTGCTCCTTCACCCACTCGGAGAGCTGTGCCTCCATCCGGCCCCCGGGCTCGGTGTAGATCACGATCGCCTGGGTCTGCTCGTCGACCTCGAAGTAGGGCATCAGCTCGGCGTAGGTGGAGCCGATGATCGCGTCGCCGCCGATCGAGACCGCGGTCGAGACGCCGAGGCCCGCCTGGGTCAGTGAGGAGGAGATCTCGGTGGTCATCCCGCCGGAGCGGCTCATCACGCCGACCGGGCCGGGGGCGTAGGCCTTGGCGGCGTCTTTTGCCGGACCGCCGATGCCGCCCATCTTGCAGATCTCGGGGACGATCAGGCCGAGGCAGTTGGGGCCGATGATCCGCGCCCCGCGCATGTCCGCCAGCTCGACCATCTGGGCGACGTCGCGGCGCGGGATGCGCTCGGTGACGATCACGATCAGCTTGATCCCGTTCTCGATCGCCTCCAGCACGGCGTCCTTGGTGAAGGCGGGGGGGACGGTGACGACGGAGCCGTCGATCGGCCCGCCGTGGTTCTCGACCGCCTGGGCGACGGTGTCGAAGACCGGCACGCCGTGCACCTCGCGGCCCTTGCGGCCGGGGGTGACGCCGCCGACGACCTTGGAGCCGTAGTCGAGGCACTCGCGGGTCAGGTTGACCGCCTCGCGCCCGGTGATCCCCTGGACGATGAAGGTCGTCTCCTTGCTCAGCAGGATGGACATCAGGCCGGCGCTCCCTGGATCTTCGAGACGGCGCGGCCGGCCGCCTCCCACATCGAGACCGAGCGGTCGCAGTACTCGACCCCGTATTTGTCGAGGATCTTGAAGCCCTCGTCCTCCCAGGCCCCGGGGATGCGGAAGATCGCGATCGTCTCGCCGGGGTCCTTGCCCAACTCGAGGCAGGCCTTGATCGTGCCGCGGGCGACGATGTCGACCCTGGTGTTGGAGACGATCGACATCATCACGGCGATCTTCTCGACCCCGTCCTTTTCGAGTACCTCCTTGGCCAGCCCGCAGGCCTTGGCGACCGAGGGGTTGCCGCCGATCTCCGAGTAGTTGGCCGGCTTGCCGCCCTGGCTGCGGACGGCGTCGGTGAGGGTCAGCGAGCCGCCGCCGGCGCCGATCACGAGGCCGAGGTTGCCCTCGAAGCCGTGGTCCTTGCCCTGGATCACACCGCGGTGGTCGGCGGCGTCGATCGCCGCCACGTTGCGCTCGAAGGCTGAGGGCTCGTAGGTCTCGCGGGTGTCGTCCTCGGCGATCTCGAGCTGCTTGCGCAATAGCGCTTTCTGCCGCCCGACCGCCTCGTTCTCCATCTCCATGTGGGCGTCGAGGGCGACGAAGCTGCCGTCGGTCAGCTCGGCCAGCGGGTTGATCTCGGCCAGGGTCATGTCGTAGTCGCGGAAGAGGCGGGCGAGGCGGGCGAGGATCGGCGTCGCCCGGTTCAGCTGCGAGCCGGTCACGCCGGTCGCGGCGATCGCCTGCTTGGCCTCGAAGTCGGAGATCGGCAGGAGGTTGGAGAGGCGGCCGCGGCCGACGTGGTCGGGGTGGGTCTCGGCGACCTCCTCGATGTCGACGCCGCCCATGTCGCTGAACAGCATCAGCGGCCGCTTCGCGGTGCCGTCCCAGACGACGCTCGCGTAGTACTCCTGCTTGACCTCGGCTTTGGGGTCGACCAGGACGCCGCGCGGCATGTGGCCGTTGATCTCCAGCCGCAGGATCGCCTCGGCGTGCTCGGCGGCCTCGCCGGGCGTGTCGGCGAACTTGACCCCGCCGGCCTTCATCCGCCCGCCGCTCAGCACCTGCGACTTGATCACCACCGGCCCGGCGATCTTCGCCGCGGCCTCGCGGGCCTCGTCGGCCGTTTTGCAGTAGCCGTACTGGGTGACGGGGATACCCGCCAGCTCGACGATCTTGCGTGCCTCGTACTCGTAGAAGCGCATGCGCGGCGCGGAACCCTATCCGAACGCTCGCCGGGGCCTCGTCTTAGAGGTGAACGAGGTTGGCGGCGTCGATGCCGCGGGTCACGCCCCGGAAGTCGACGACGAGCGAAGCGGTCTCGACGACGCGCTCGTAGTCGACCTCTGGGTGGGCGGTGACGATCGCCGCGAGGTCGGTCGAGTCCAACCCCTCGGCCAGGTCGACTGAGCTGAGCCCGCGCTCGGGCAGCTCCGGCGCGTGCGGGTCGTGGTAGGCGACCTCGCCGCCCAGCTCACGCAGCAGGTCGACGATCTTCAGCGCCGGCGACTCGCGGGTATCGCCGACCCCGGCCTTGTAGCTGACGCCGAGCAGCAGGATCCGCGAGCCGCGCACCGGCTTGCCGGCGTCGTTGAGGGCCCGCTGGATGCGTTCGACGCAGAACGCCGGTTGCGCCTGGTTGACCTTGCCCGCCAGCTCGATGAACTCGGGATAGAAGTCCCGCTCGCGGGCCTTGAAGGCGAGGTAGAAGGGATCGACCGGCAGGCAATGGCCGCCCATGCCGGGCCCTGGATCGAAGCGCATGAACCCGAACGGCTTGGTCGAGGCGGCGTCGATGACCTCCCAGACGTCGATGTCGAGCCGGTCGCAGAGCTGGGCCAGTTCGTTGACGAGGGCGATGTTGACCGAGCGGAAGATGTTCTCCAGCAGCTTCGAGAGCTCGGCCGTCTCGGGGCTGCTCAGCACGACGACCTCGTCGCAGATCTGACCGTAGAGATCGCGTGCGCGCTCGGCGCAAGCCTCGGTGAGACCGCCGACCAGCTTCGGCGTGGTGCGCACCGTGTAGTCGGTTCGCCCGGGGTCGATTCGCTCCGGCGAGAAGGCGAGGTGGAAGTCCCGGCCCGCGGCCAGCCCCGACTCCTCGAGAATCGGCAGCAGCCGCTCGCGAGTCGTGCCGGGATAGGTGGTCGACTCGAGCACGACGAGCTGGCCCGCGCGCAGCTCGCTGGAGAGCGCCATTGCCGACTCCAGCATGTAGGTGAGGTCGGGTTCGCGCGAGCTGGTCAGCGGGGTCGGCACGCAGATGATCACCGCCTCACAGGACGAGAGATCGGCGTGTCGCGTCGTCGCGATCAGCCGATCCGCGAGCGTCTCGACGGCATCGGAGGGGACGTCCTCGATGTAGCTGCGCCCTTCGTTCACGGCGTCGACCTTGCGGCTGTCGGTGTCGAGGCCGACCACCTCGTGCCCGGCTTCGGCAAAGGCGACCGCGAGGGGAAGCCCGACGTAGCCGAGGCCGACGATCCCAATCTTCATCGGCGGGAGTGTAGGTCCACGCGCGGCTGCTCGCTCAGCCGGTCGGGCGCCCGAAGGGAGGCTGGGGGAAGTCCGGGATCGGCCGCATCGAGAACGGCAGGGACGCGCCTTTGCGGAAGTGGGCGCGTACCGCACCGCTGCGGTTGCTGCCGTATTGAATCGGGGCCTTGCCGCGGAAGATCCCGGCCCCGTCGGCCTGGGTCGTGAGCACCCGCCGCCAACCACCGCCTTTGGCGCGCACCTGGATCGTCACCTTGCCCGCTTTGCTGTTCGGCGTGCGCCCCCAGAAGGAGAGGCCGCCCTTGCCGGGGTAGGCGACGAAGGGGAACCGGAAGGCGTAGAAGACCTCCTTCGGCTGGTCTTCGACGACGTTCGGGGCCCGGTAGTAGAGGCCGGCCTGCAGGGTTTCGCTGAACGGCGCGCTCGGATCGGCGGGGAAGTCGCGCAAGGTGAACCAGAAGAACTCGCTGATGCCCGCCTTCCATGCCTCGAAGAGCGCCTCGGACGTCCAGCGCGTCAGGACCCTCGCGCGAAGCCCACCCGGGTCGGGCGGGTTCGAGTCCCAGGAGAACTCGGTGACCCAGAGGGGGGTTTGCGGGAAGGCGCCCTTGATTCGCCCGGCCTTGTCCGCCGCCGCCAGCAACCTCTTCAGCTTTGAAAGCCCGCTGAGCTGCACGTCGTTGACGGCGCTTCTGTGGGTGGGGCCGCCGGTGGTGTAGGGGTGCACGTCGAAGATGTCGAAGCGCACTCCGCCGCCGCAGTCCCCGGCGACCGGCCGGAAGCGTTCTTTCCCGCGCATGCAGAGCAGTTCGCGCGCGAACTGCATCGGCCCGATCGAGAATTTCGGCACGGCTATCGGGCCGAGGCCGGCTGCGATCACCAGGTTCGATGGGTCAACTGCCTTGACGGCGGCGTAGAAGGTGTTGATCAGGACGCGGTACAGCTCCGCCGAAACCGGCTTCCCGGAGGTATCGAACTGGGGATTGAAGAAGAGGCTGAGGTTCGGCTCGTTCAGCCCCTGCCAGTAGCGCACCCGCGGCAGCCCGCTGAACTGGCCGCTGTAGCGGGTGACGGCCGCGGTCGTGAACTCGGCCAGCGCCGCCGGGTCGGGGTCGCAAGGGCTGTCGAGCCCGATGAAGCCGCATCGCTGCGCCCATTTCGGCGCGCTGCGCACCTGCAGGACCGGGGTCAGGCCCGCCTGCACCGCATTCGTCACCCAGAGATCGTGTTCGGTCCAGTCGTAATGTGGGTCGGCGGGGTTGGCGGGCTGCCACGCCGCGGGTCTGTCCTCCGGCGCGATGTGTTCCCAGGTCAGCGGCGTCAAGACGAGTTTCGCCCCCGCCGCCTTCACGTGTTCGAAGGCTGCGGTCTCGTTGGCGTAGACATAGGAGACGCCGGTGTTGAGCGGGCGCGTGGCCGCCTCGGCTGCGGGGGCACCACCGCCAAAGACGATCCAGGCGCTGAAGAGGACGGCAAACAGCGAATGGCAAATCGGCCGCACTCGGTTTGGCTCCGGCTTCGGCATGTCGGTGGGGCGCTAGTGCGCGGTCCTTCGGCTGCGGCGACGCAGCGAGGCGAGTGCCCAGACGGCGGTGGCGAGTATCGCGAGGGGCAGCAGCAACCCCAGCCCGCCCGAGGACGAGGTGCCGGTCGCCTGGGCGAGCACCTCGCCGAATCCGGAGGAGCCGCTGGACTCGGCCGCCTCGTCCACAGGAGGCGTCGCGCCCCCGTTCGTCGCGCCCACTACCGGTCGGGCTGGCGCCACGGTTGCGTCGCCGCCCCCATTTCCGCCACCGTTGCCGGCTGCACCACCGCGTTCGTCGGAGGTCTCTTCGTCGCCTGGTTCAGGCTCGGGCGTGGCAGCGACCGGGCTTGGCGCCGTGGCGGCGGCCACCTGCGCGGCCTCTCGACCATCCGGGCCGTGCTCTTCGAGCTTTTGCGCGTTGCGCTCGCCGAGGACCTTTGCAGGCGAGCGACCCTTCCCGCTGCCGTGCTTGGCCTCTTTGTCGCCCCCCGACGTCGGGAACGTCTCCGTGTACTGATTGACTGCCGAGTTGCCGGGCGGCACGAGTTCTTCCGCCATGGCGGAAGAGGCGCAGGCGAAAATCGCAATCACCGCCAGGAGTCCAGTTCCAAGTGCTTTCATGTTCGCGCGAACAGGCCGGAAATCGAATCGTGACACGCTGGTCGGCCGGCCTGGATATAGATAGAACCAGATTGACGCAACTTTGATGCGCCTTCCCGCCACCGCGCAAGAGCGCTTCCGACGCGTCGAGTGGAGCGCGGTGTGGACCTGGCTGCTCTGTTTCGGGCTGGTTGCCTACCTCGGTGTCGAGGGCGGCGGCTACGACCCGCTCGTCCACGATCAGGTGGGAATCGCGGTCTGGTGGGTACTCCTCGCCGGGGTCCTGATCGGTGCTTTCCCGCGGCGGGGGCTGGGCGTCCTCGCCTGGTCCGCGCTCGGGCTCCTGGCCGCATTCGTGGCCTGGACCGCCCTCAGCCTGGGCTGGACCGAGAGCTTCGAGCGCACCTCCGCCGACCTCGCCCGCGTCGCCGTCTATCTGGGCGTTTTCGCGCTCGTCCTCTTCACCCACGACCGGGAAGCCGCCCCCCGTCTCGTCGGCGCAGTGGCCGCAGGGATCGTCTTCGTCGCCGGTCTCGCCCTGCTCTCGCGGCTGCATCCCGATTGGTTCCCTGCGGCCGACCAGACCGCGAGGTTCCTCGAACCGGGCCAGGAACGGCTCTCGTACCCGCTCCACTACTGGAACGCCGTCGGAGCGCTGATCGCAATCGGTTTGCCGCTCGTGCTTCAGGTCGCGACCTGCGCCAGGTCGATCGTGCTGCGGGCGCTCGCCGCGGCCGCTTTGCCGGCCCTGGGCCTGACTCTCTTCCTCACGCTCTCGCGCAGCGGCATCGCCGCCGCCTTCGTCGCTCTGGCCATTTTCCTTGTCTTCACCTCTGACCGGTTGCCAAAGCTCCTGACCCTGCTCGTCGGCGCTGCGGGAGGTGCGGTTCTGGTCGTCGCCGCTTCCCAACGGGACGCGTTCCAGGAAGGGCTCCTGAATGCCACCGCCCACCAGCAAGGCGACGAGATGGTGGCGATCGTCCTTGCGGTTTGCCTGCTGGCGGGGGCGATCCAGGCGGGCATCGCCATCGCACTGAGCAATGGCATGCGGCCAAGCTGGACTCGCGTCTCCCGTTCGCAATCGTTCGCTGCCGTGGGCGCCGGGGTGGTGGTGGGGCTGATCGCAATAGCGGCGCTCAACGCCCCGGGGCATGTCTCGGACGCCTGGGGGGAATTCAAGGACGGCGATGGGGAGGGGCCCGGCTCCGGCGCCGGCCGCCTCAACAGCGCCGCGGGCCAGGCTCGCTACCAGTTCTGGAGCTCGGCGGTGAGAGAGAACGCGAGCGAGCCGTTCATCGGCACCGGCTCCGGCACCTTCGAATTCTGGTGGACTCGCGACGGGGACGTCGACGAGATCGTGCGGGACACCCACTCGCTCTACCTCCAGACCCTGGGCGAGCTGGGGATCGTCGGGGCGGCGCTGCTGGCGGCCTTCCTGCTGGTCGTCCTCGTCGGCGGCGGCCGCGAGATCCTCAGGTCCGACGCAAGGGCGCGGGCGGCCCTGGCCGCCGCACTCGCCGGCTGCACGGCGTTCTGCCTCACCGCCGCCTTCGACTGGATGTGGCAGATCCCGGTCCTCTCCGTCGCCCTGCTCTTTCTTGCCGGGATCCTCGTCCGCCCTGCGGTGCCTTCCGCCCAATCGGATTCGTCGACCTTCAAGTTCGCACCTCGCCTCGCCTTCGCCGCGCTCGCCCTCGCAGCGATCGTCGCGATTGCCGTCCCGCTCGCCTCGACGACGCTGGTGCGACAGAGCAAAGCGGATGTTCGCGATGGCGACCTGGCGGCTGCGCTGGAGGCGGCTCGGAGCGCCCAAAACGCCCAGCCGGGCGCGGCGACGCCCCGCCTGCAGCAGGCGCTCGTGCTGGAGGCACTGGGCGATCTGACTCCTGCCGCGGCAGCCGCGCGCGCGGCGACGGAGAGGGAGTCGACCAACTGGCGCACCTGGTTGGTGCTGTCGCGGATCGAAGCACAGCGCGGCAGGGCGGCGGCCGCTGTTGGTGCTTACGGCGAGGCCAAATCCCTCAACCCGAACTTTGCTTTCTTCAGTGAATGAGGCGGCTGAGTTCGACTCGATCCGCCGTGGCAACCCTGGGATACTCCCCGGCGATATCCCGTCTGGAAGGAGACAGATGAGCTTCATGGGCCGCTCCGCCACGCTCGCCGTGCTCGCGCTTGCCGTGCTGGCCGTGGTCGGTTGCGGGGGGACCGTGATCGACGACGCCAAGACCGAGGGTGCGATCGAGCAGAACCTCGAGGACTCCCTGGGCAAGAAAGTCTCCTCCGTCGACTGTCCCTCAGGGGTCGAGGTCGACGCGGGCGCGAGTTTCGAGTGCGTAGTTACGTTGACCGGCGGCAAGGAGGAAACGGTCTCCTTGAAGATCATCAACGACGACGCCGATGTCGAAGTAACCGGCCTCCAGCCCAAGTAAAGTGAGCCCAATGAGCCAAACCAGCACGGCAAACGCGCCGACCACCCACGCAAAGCTCCTCGACTGGGTCAAGGAGATCGCAGATCTGACCCAGCCCGACGCCATCCACTGGTGCGACGGTTCCGCCGAGGAGTACGACGAACTCGCCCAGACGCTGATCGACGCGGGCACCTTCGAGCGTCTCTCCGACGCGAAGCGCCCCAACTCCTACCTCGCCCTCTCCGACCCCGGCGACGTCGCCCGGGTCGAGGACCGCACCTTCATCTGCTCGCAGGACGAGGCGGACGCCGGACCGACTAACAACTGGCGCGACCCGGCTGAGATGCGCGAGGCGCTCGCGGGCCTGTTCAAGGGCTGCATGGCCGGTCGCACGATGTACGTCGTGCCCTTCTCGATGGGGCCGCTCGGCTCGCCGATCGCCCACATCGGCGTCCAGCTCACCGACTCGGCCTATGTCGCAACCAACATGCGGATCATGACCCGGATGGGCAAGGGCGCGCTCGACGTGCTCGGCGCCGACGGCGAGTTCGTCCCCTGCGTGCACTCGGTCGGGATGCCGCTGGCAGAGGGCCAGGAGGACGTGCCCTGGCCCTGCAACGCCGACAACAAGTACATCGTCCACTACCCGGAGACGCGCGAAATCTGGTCCTTCGGCTCGGGCTACGGCGGCAACGCCCTGCTCGGCAAGAAGTGCTTCGCGCTGCGGATCGCCTCGGCGATGGCCCGCGACGAGGGCTGGATGGCCGAGCACATGCTGATCCTCAAGCTGACCTCGCCGCAGGGTGAGGTCAAGTACGTGACCGGTGCCTTCCCGTCGGCTTCGGGCAAGACCAACCTGGCGATGCTGATCCCGACGCTCGAGGGCTGGACAGCGGAGACGATCGGCGACGACATCGCCTGGATGAAGTTCGGCGACGACGGCCGTCTCTACGCGGTCAACCCCGAGGCGGGCTTCTTCGGCGTCGCGCCGGGGACCGGCCACAAGACCAACCCGAACGCGATGGAGACGGTCGAGCGCAACTCGATCTTCACCAACTGCGCCAAGACCGACGACGGCGACGTCTGGTGGGAGGGGATGACCGGCGAGCCGCCCGCGCACGCGATCGACTGGCACGGCAACGAGTGGACGCCCGACTCCGAGACCCCCGCCGCTCACCCCAACGCCCGCTTCACCACCCCGGCCTCGCAGTGTCCCTGCATCGCCGGGGAGTGGGAGGACCCGGCAGGGGTGCCGATCGACGCCTTCCTCTTCGGCGGCCGCCGCGCCACCGCGGTGCCGCTGGTCTCCGAGGCCTTCGATTGGGAGCACGGCACCTTCCTCGGCGCGACGATGTCGGTCGAGACGACCGCCGCCGCTGCGGGCGAGGTGGGCCAGCTGCGCTTCGACCCGATGGCGATGCTGCCGTTCGGCGGCTACAACATGGCCGACTACTTCGCCCACTGGCTGAAGCTGGGCGAGCGCGAGGGGGCGAAGCTGCCGAAGATCTTCCTCGTCAACTGGTTCCGCAAAGACGCCGACGGCAAGTTCATCTGGCCCGGTTTCGGCGAGAACAGCCGCGTGCTCGAGTGGGTCTTCCGCCGCTGCGACGGCAAGGGCGAGACGGTCGAGTCTCCGATCGGCCTGCTGCCCGCCGAGGGCGAGATCGACACCGACGGCACCGACGTCACCGACGAGCAGATGCGCGAGCTCCTCTCGGTCGACGCCGACCTCTTCAAGCAGCAGCTGCCGCAGGTGCGCGAGCACCTGGAGCGTTTCGGCGACAAGCTGCCGCGCGGGATCTCCGCTCAGCTCGAGGCGCTCGAAGAGCGTTTGGGTTAGGTAGCGCGCGGGGGGAGCGGGTCACCGCTCCTCTCGATGCCACCCCAAGAGCTGAAGCGCGAAAGAATCGCGGCCCGGCTGGAAGCTCTAGAAGAGCGGTCGGGCTAACTCACTACGCCTGAGCTAGCCGGGTTTAGCCGCTCTCGGGTGGGTGGCGGCGGGGTGGGGTGTCCGTCGAGCCCGCAGGCTGCGAAGGGCAAGGCTTATCCCTAGTTGTGCTTGATCCCTCCGCCCGAAGCAGCGCGGAGGGCGAGAGTAGGACACCCCACCCCGACGACAGGCCCCGCCCGCCGACCCCTACAGCCCGTACGCCTCAGCGAGCTCGGGATCCTTCTTGGCCAGCATTTCGGCCAGCTCGACCATCACCTTGCACTGCTTCCAGGTCGCGTCGTCCTGCATCTTGCCGTCGATCATGTGGACGCCGCGCCCGTCGGGGATCGCGTCGAGGACTTTCTTGGCGAACTTGACCTCGCCCGGCGGCGGGCTGAAGACCTTCTTGGCGATCCCGATCTGGACCGGGTGCAGCGACCAGGCGCCGACGCAGCCGAGCAGGAAGGCGGCGCGGAACTGGGTCTCGCAGCCGGCCGTGTCCTTGATGTCGCCGAAGGGGCCGTAGAAAGGCAGGATCCCGGTCGAGGCGCAGGCGTCGACCATGCGCGCGATCGAGTAGTGCCAGGGGTCCTGCTGGGCGGTGATGCGGTCGCCGGCCTCGGGGTTCTCGGGGTCGGCGGGGTCCTCCATCGAGCGGTAGCCGGGGTGGCCGCCGCCGACGCGGGTCGTCTTCATCCGCCGCGAGGCGGCGAGGTCGGCGGGGCCGAAGCTCATCCCCTGCATGCGGGGGCTGGCGGCGGCGATCTCCTCGACGTTGACGACGCCCTGCGCGGTCTCGAGGATCGCGTGGACGAGGATCGGCCGGTCGAGCCCGGCCTTCGCCTCCAGCTGGGCGAGCAGGCGGTCGACGTAGTGGATGTCCCAGGCGCCCTCGACCTTGGGCACCATCACGACCTCCAGCTTGTCGCCGATCGCGGCGACCAGCTCGGTCAGGTCGTCGAGCACCCAGGGGCTCTCCAGCGAGTTGACCCGCGTCCAAAGCGAGGTCTGGCCGAAGTCGGACTCGGTCGCGGCCTTGATCAGGCCCGCCCGCGCGGCCTCCTTGCGGTCGACCGGGATCGCATCCTCCAGGTTGCCGAGCAGGATGTCGGTCTTCTGCGCGATGTCGGCCGCCTTGGCGACCATTTTCTCGTTCGAGAAGTCGAGGAAATGGATCATCCGCGACGGCTTGACGGGGATCTCACGCAGCGGCTCGGGGGCGCCGATCGCCTGCGGCTGGAAGAAGTCTCTGGGGTTTCTCAAGCTGCTCCTCGGGTCGGGTGCTGTCGGGGGCGAAATCTAATTGACCCATGCGTCCAGCGGCCGCAGGGATTTGCCGCCAGCCGCCGTACATGGGAGGGATGGCTCAGCACGAGCGCGACAGCACCCAGGACTGGCAGCTTCCCGAGCACTCGCGACCGCCGTTGATCGGCGAGCTGGTCGAGCGGATCGACGAGGCGCTGGCCACGGCGCGTGCCTCCGAGGCCGCGGTGATGACCGTCGGGGCGGCGGCGCTGGATGCCGCCGAGCAGGCGCGCCGGGCAGCGGACCTGGCCGAGAAGGCGAGCGCAGCGATGCTCGACCGCGGGCCGCGGTCGAGGCGCGCGAGCGAGTCGGCCGGCAACCGGTCGCGACTCCTCCGCGCGGAGCCCGGGGACGACAGCCTGCGCGACTTCAAAGCGCGTGCCGACAGAGTTTCGGCGCGATTGCGAGAGCTGGAGCGCCTGCCGATCGCGGCGGGCATCTCCCGCTAGCCGCAGCGCGAGCCGAAGTGCTGAGTCCAGACGTGCGTGCCACCCTGGCCGGCCAGCTCGCCTACCTGCAGGCTGATGCCGATCTGGCTGAAGTTGCCGAGGATGTTCTGGCGATGGGCGGTTGAGCGCATCCACGCCCGGAAGATGGAGCGCACGGTCCCTCCCGTGCCGATCCCCCAGGCGAGGTTCTCGCCGGCTCGCCAGCACTGGGCGGAGAGGTAGCCGGACGCCTCGATCCAGTAGGTGAACTCGCGGCCGCAGGCGTAGTGGCTGAAGCTGTCGCAGCGCAGGATGTCCCCCGACTTGCCCTGGGCCGATATGTCGAGCTCTTCGGCGTCGGCAAGGGCCGGCAGCCCGAGGAACTGGCGGGCGTAGTCGGTCATGCAGCGCATCGTCTCCTCCTGCACGGCGGTCGCGGCGTCGATGCCGGTCTGGCCGGGGCAGACCGAGGCCGGGGCCAGCGGCGCGGCCGCCGCCTGCACCGCGCGCTCGGGCTGTGAGACGGCCTGCTGGCCCTGGACACCGGCTGCGACCGCGGTCGGGACGAGGGCCAGAGCGGCAAACGCGGCCACCGCGAGGAGGAGGGAAAACCTAGAAGCCATCGCGTCCTTGTCGTCCGCCGATGACCGCTCTCCCATGGCCGTCCATTCTCATAGACGAATGTATGAGTAGCAACGGACGACACGACGCGGGCGCAGTTCGCTGTGGGTGGCGGGCGCCGGGCGCGGCGACGCCGATATCCTTCGGCTCCCTTCCGCGCCCCCGACACGAGCAAGGAGCCATGGCCGTAGACACCGCCGCCTACAGCGAGCAGACCGACATCCAGCGCGACATCACCGAGATGGTCCGCCAGTTCGTCGACGAGCAGATCATCCCCAATGCCGAGCACTATGACCACGAGGACTCCTTCCCGGAGCCGATCGTCGAGCAGATGAAGGAGTTGGGTCTGTTCGGGGTGACGATTCCCGAGGAGTACGGCGGCATGGGGCTCGACCTGACGACCTACGCGATGATCGTCGAAGAGCTCTCGCGCGGCTGGATCTCGATCTCCGGCGTCGTCAACACCCACTTCATCGGCTCCTACCTGCTGATGAAGTTCGGCACCGACGAGCAGAAGGACTACTTCCTGCCGAAGATGGCGACCGGGGAGGTCCGCGCCGCCTTCTCGCTCTCGGAGCCCGAGGTCGGCTCCGACGTGCAGGGGATCAAGTCGACCGCCAAGAAGGGCGACGACGGCAAGTGGGAGCTGAACGGCCAGAAGATGTGGGTCACGAACGGCCTGGGCTCCGCGGTCGTGTTCGTGCTGATGAAGACCGACCCGAAGTCCGACCCGCCCTACAAGGGGATGACCTGCTTCATCACCGAGAAGGAGCCCTGGGCTGAAACCAACTCGGGTGACTATGAGGGACTGATCGTGCCGCCCAAAATCAAGAAGATGGGCTACAAGGGGGTCGAGTCGACCGAGCTCGTCTACG